>CAZIEI010000056.1:3046-7535 GCA_964538705.1 uncultured Spirochaetales bacterium
ATCGTGAACAGGCTTTCGGAGAAGGGAATCGGCGTGCTCGTCACGGACCACAACGTGCGCGAGATGCTCGAGATCACGCACAACGCCTACATCATCCACCTCGGGGAGATCCTCGTGTACGGCGACCGCGACGCCATCCTCGCTTCGGAGATGGCGCGCAAGATCTACCTCGGCGAAGAATTCAGGATGTGAGCCCGCCGTCATCTCGATCGAGCGGCCCGCGCTCCTCGTCAAACCGCCTGCGGTTCCTCGTCCTCCAGCATCCTTCCCGCCATCACGGGCCGTTTCGATCTCCTATCGACCATCCACAGCGCGACGTTCGCTGCCGCGAGCACGATGAAACCGCAGAGGCCGGTCATGCCGATCGTAAGCTCATTTCCGCCGGCCACGCCCATCACCGCGATTCCGGCCGTTCCATTGAGGGCGCCGTGCGTTAGCGCGGCGGCCACCGACGATCTCGACTTCAAGGCGACGTAGGCCATGATCGGCGAGAGGAGGACGCACCAGACCGTCATCATGAATACCCCGATGACCGGATGGTCGGGGTAGTTATGCCCTTGAATGATGAGAGGCGCGTGCCAGAGGCCCCAGATGACGCCGGTGAAGAGGCTCGCTGCCCAGAAATTCGATCCTTTGAGCTGGCGGAGGAAGTATCCGCGCCACCCGCCCTCCTCGCCGAAAGCCGCGACCGCGTTGACCGTGGCGCCCGCGACGAGACCTTGCAAGAGCGCCATGAGGAGAGGCGGCACCGGAAATTCCGCCATCGATTTCCTCGCCGCCTCGATCTGCTCGGGCGTCATGTCCTTGGCATAACGCGCGATGAGGTCGGCCATCGAGGGATCATAGCTGAACCTCGGCAGGATGATCGTTAAGCCGAGGGTCGCGAAGGCGATGACCGGGAAGACGTACCATGAGAAAATCGCGTTCGGCCACCCTATTTTAAAAGAGAAGCCGAAGGCCTCGCGGAACCGAGCACGGGTTTTCCCCTCGAACCTCCATGCGATGAAGGAAGCGAGAAGCGGCGTTCCCATGAAGGCGAGGGCCGTTACCAAGGACGCCGCGTTATTCCCGTACCGTACGCCGAGGGCGTACGCCGTCCCGCTCAGCGCCCAGGAGAGGCCGAAAGCGAAGGCCAGGAAGATCCACCCGCGTTTCGTGACGCTCATACGCCGCCCCCTCCTCACTTCGAGCCGTTCACCGGCCCCGCGTTCGCGCCATCCGCGCCGGGAGAAACGCCGCCAGACGACGCGTCGGCGGTAGAGCCTTCCTTTTTCAAGGACCGGTGGACCGCGTACGAATACGCGTAGATATAGACGATTCCCGCGCCCAGCGCCGCGAAGAGCGTGTAGAGGATAGGGCCGTCGGGAACGACGACAGAGACGAGGAAGGCCAAGCCCATGATCACGAAGATCCAGGCCCCGCGCCGATGGGTTTTCCGCCAGACTTCGTCGTCGGCGAGGGCCCAGGGCGTCTTGATCCCCACGAAATAGTTCCGCTTCACCTGGCCCAGGAAATTCCCCATGCCGATGAAGAGGACGCCGATCCCGCCCCTTATCCAATCAGCCATGTCAACAGGCAGGCCGAGAGAGACCGCGACCGTGAGCCATCCGATCGCGATAAAGAAGGCCGTTATGATCGAGATGATGATCGCATAGGGTTTCGCATGGCGCTCGTACGATTCCCGCTTCGGATCGATCTTCGGGAGGAACCAGGCGAGCAGCGTCATGACGAGGGGGAGAGCGCCCATCCAGAAGACGTTCGCGCGATGCCCCCACCGATCCACCTTCCCGTCCACGCCCCAGTGGATCGGGATGGATTCTGGAAGGAAGAAAAAGGCGACGGCGATCCCGACGAAGGACGCGGCCGAAACGCACACGAGCACGATGAGCCACTGACGCTTCATTTCCTGCCCCTTCCGCCCTTCACGCCGTAGATCCAGGAGAGGATTTCCTGGAACACGGTGGTATTGAGCGAATAAACGATGTTCTGGCCGTCGCGCTCGGCGCTCACGAGCCCCGCGGCTTTGAGCTTCCCCAAGTGATGGCTCACGGCCGGCTTCCCGATCGGGAGCCTGTCCGAGATCTCGCCCGCGGAGAGATCTCCTTCCCTGAGGAACTCGAGGATTTTCCGGCGCGTAGGATCCGACAGGGCCTGGAATGCGTCGTTCACCGGCCGCCTCCATCATTTCGATATTTCGAACATTGTTAAAATATCGAAATGATAGTGGTAGGTCAAGCAGCGGCGAAAAGGCGGGCTGCGAGCGAGCTCGGGGAAACGCCCAACGGCAGGACAATCCGTGATCAGCGAAGGACCCTGAGCCGTCCCTCGATGGGGAGCCGGGCCTTCTCGCCGGGTTGAGCCAGGATCTCCCCGAAGGGCATCTGGGCGATGGCCTTCCAGGAAGGCGGAGCGGATCCCGTTTCCCGCGCCCATTCCTCGGTCTGCGCGCCGTAGTGCTGGAGGCTCGCCCCCACGCCCTCGCAGGCGAGGGCCGTCCAGACCGCCCACTGGAGCATCCCGGACGATTGGAGGGAGAAAACGGGGAAGACCTCGGCGTTCCTCGCGTGCTCTGCCTGTAATCGGGCTATCGTGTCCTGGTCCTCGAAGAAGAGGGCCGTCCCCCTCGCGGCCTTGAAGCCTGAGAGCATCTTCGTCATCTTCTCAGGCATCCCGCCGATCAGGAAATCCCAGAAGCCGTCATGGCGCTCGCCCCAGAGGACGACGACCCTCGCGCCCTGCGAGTTGTACGACGAGGGCGCCTCGAGCATCGCGCCGCGCACGATCTCCTCGATCCTCCCCTCCTCCACAGGCAGGCCCTTTCCTAGCGAATACCTCGATCGCCTGAGTTTCGCCGCCGCGATAACGGGATTTTCCATTCCGCATTCCTCCCCCCCCGGGCTTCCGCGCGCCGTACACGCGGAATCGGTTTCGATTCTGCGGTTCCGCGCTGCGGCCGGCCTTGACCTCGCCGAGCCCCGATGGCTACCTTTCTCCATTATGATCCGGAAAAGGCCCTCGTGCATCACCCTTCTGCCCGTCATCGCGCAGCTCTTCGTTTCCTGCGCGACCAACGAGACCTGCCAACGCTTCGACGCCTCCGCCTTCGGGAAGCGTTCGTCTCCGCGGATCGTCGCGGACGCTCCCGGGAACGAGGACGTCAACGGATTTCTCCCGGACGAGGTCTTCATCAAGACCAGGACCCAGACCTTCTGCTCGACGCATCAATTTTGCCTCGTCGACGGGAGGATCTACTTTAAGCGCCTGCCGCCGGAAGGCGACGGGGACAAGTGGCGCCTCCTCCTCAAGACCGGCCTGCCGCGCTCGGACGAGAACGGCTTCGTCGCTCCCAAGCGGATAACGGAGATCTCCGCCGACGCCGACTCGCTCTTCGCGCTCTCGGACGAAGGCAGGCTCTACCGCGTATACTTCGGGATAAAGAACCTCAATCCATCGCTCGCTTGGAAGGACGTTTTCGGCTGGCCTTTCGTCTCTCCCATCGAGCTCAACGACCTCGTCTCCGACAAGGTCGCCTGGTCCCTCGGCGCGCGGAGGGACCAGGTCCTCTGGTACGACGATCCGAACGGCAACCAGCACCATTTCGGAACGATGGGGATCGAGACGCTCTACTTCCTCCGCGGGGACGGGCAGGAGATCCGCTACGCGGACACGGGACTCCCCAGCGACTTCAGCCACGGCATGCTCGGACCGGAGCGCGGGAGCTTCATCGCTCGCGGCTTGAGCGCGAGCGCGTCGACGATGTTCCTGATAGACGACGCGGGCGCCTCCTACACCCGGCTCGCCGACTTCGATACCCTCGGGTGCGACCCGATGTTCTTCAAATACACGTACGAAAAAGAACACTACGGCCTCGCGGGAAGCGATTACCGTTCCAACTTCACGCCTTGGGCCCTGCCCAACGAGGACTGGAGGCGGCAGCCCCCCGTCCCCCTCTCAGGATCCGCACGGCTCACGTCCAGGATCACCATCCTCCAGACCGGACAGGGCAACGCAGCCAGAGAACTCAGGATCGCTGGCCTCTCCCACGAGGGGAAAACCGGCTATTACCGGAAAATGATCTTCGACGACGAGTGGACCTTCAAGCAGGTCCCGCTTGTCCTCGATCCCGCCGACTTCCTTGACGACGGCGCGGTGGCCTCGGGAATGGGCGACCGCGGGCCGCGGCGGGAGCGGGCATATCGAGGGACGCTCTACGAGGGCTCATCCGCGGACGAGGAGCTATCCTTCGAGATACCGGATTTTCCGATGTCGGAAGGCGAATGCACTCTCCTAGTCCGTCGCGGGAGCGAAAAGGCCTCCATCGTCATCCATCCCGTCGAGGTCTGGACCTACCTCAAGCGCTACGATCCCGGCCTGGACGGAACGCCCCGTCTCTTCCACGTGACGTTCAAGCTACCGGAATCCCGCTTCGCGGGCGTTTCGCGCGCTTTCAGGGACAGGCTCGAAACGCTCCTCGGGCCGCTCGACTCGG
>CAZIEI010000056.1:7545-18283 GCA_964538705.1 uncultured Spirochaetales bacterium
TCTCTTCGCGCCTCGAGGCCACGGACAAGTACCTTTACCTCGAACTCGGCAAGGACCAGGCCGAGCCGCGATACGTCTTCCTCACCGAGAATGGCGTTCCCGCGCTCGACAAAGACCTCGTCCGGAAGAGCCTGAGCTACTCCGACCGCCTCGTGGGCCGATACCTGGATGAGGAACTCCGCATTTCATCCGTCGGAGAGCTCTCCATCCGGAATCGCAGCAAGATCGAGCGCGTTATAGAACTCAACGAGCGCTTCCGCGGCGAGGTCGTGGCCGAGCTCGAACTCTTCCGCTCTTATCGCGACAGCGCGGGACTCTCCCGCTGGGGATACGGGGCCGTAGACCTCCTCACCTCCATCACCTTCCTCGACCAGATCGATTTCCCGAAGATCAAGACAATGACGAGCTACGGCGATCGCATCATGGAGGCCAACGACAAGAGCTACGCCGACATGGCGGAGGCGAGAGAGTGGATCTACTCGAAGATCATCGAACTGCTCGACCTCCGCATCGCCGAGTACAAGCGGGTCATAGCCGCCTTTGATGCGGATTCGATCACCGCCGGCTTGAGCCTCCGCTTTCGTGAGGATTTCTCGGGCTACTTCGATCTCATCGGTATTCCGCTCTCGATCGATGGCGTGAATCCTTCGAATAAGGATCGGGCCGCCTCGCTCAGGGCCATGCCCGAGATGCCGCTTTTCCCGGGATTCATCCTCACGATGGATACCCCGAAGAAAAAGGATCCGAAAGCGAAGTCGTCGATACTGGTCGAGCTCGAGAACGCAGCAAAGGCCGCATTCGATCTCGACGGCAATCCCGAGAGGTCGCGCCCGTTCCGTGTGGGCATCGTGCTCCATGCCATGACTCCCGGCGGCGAGCTCACCGAGGCGAAGGACGACAGGAAGGGCTTCCTGGAATGGGACGGCGCCGTTCTCAGAATCTGGAGACAACGACCCTTCTTTATAAAGCAACTCATCTTCACCTCGCGGGCGACAGGCGAGTGAAGTAGCGAAGGATCGCACGCTACCGCTACGGAGTTCGCGCGGACGCGACGGAGATCGCGCGGACGCGACTGACTTCGGCTGCAAGCGATCCACTTCGGCTCTTCGGCCATCACGCGGATCTTCAGTGCATCGCTTCACCAAACCTATACGCGCACGACCCGGCCTTCGCTGAAACGCTTCACCATCCTTTTCCTCAGGCTTTCGCCTATTCCACATTGTAGGAAAAGCCGTCGAAAAGATTAAAACACGATCATCGATAGCACTGAATGTCGGCGAGGATCATGCTTGATCGACATTACTTTATCCCGATCAAATAACAATCGACCAGATGATCTTAAAAAAATCCTGTTTCGGTTTTCAAAAAAACATATTACGATAAATCCGT
This sequence comes from uncultured Spirochaetales bacterium, assembly GCA_964538705.1. GTDB lineage: Bacteria > Spirochaetota > Spirochaetia > Treponematales > JBGSOB01 > CAYNQK01. Next base: position 8,935 of record CAZIEI010000056.1, read on the forward strand.
CATTCTGAATGATCGGGTCCGGGACTCGTAAAAGAACATCTTCCGAAAACGCACTACTTCCGATCGATCCGCGCGTCCGCAGATGACGCCACGGATCACCGCCTCTCGGGCTTCGCCGAAAGCAGCCCCTGTTACCGAGACAAAACCACGCGTTCAAGGCATCCCATGGCTTGCATCTTCGCCTTCGTGCCTTTCGCTCCGTTCCTCATGTACGGCCGAAAGGGCGGCTCCGATGCTTTCGATCGCGCGCCTACTCGAACTGTTCTCACAATGCCTTCCTCCCGCTTCTCGGTCCGGGAGCGAAGACGGTGGAGTCATGCTCGAATCGATCGAGAAAATCCATGCGCCTTCACGCGCATCACTTCTCACGAAAAGGAGCGGATAATGAAACGTGTTCTTTTCTCACTATCCATGATCGCCACGGCGTTCCTGGCACTCTCGGGATGCCGTAATCCAGCGACCTCGTCGGATTACGCACTTCATCCCTTCCCCGTCCTCGGATCCGTGATATCGGACGGTTCGACGGTCACGGCGACTCAGAATCCATTCCTGTACAACGTCAGGAACTCGAGCGATCCCGCCGCCGTCTGGGCGCCGACGCCCCAGGGGGATAAGGTCCTCATGGTCACCTCCTGCGACCTCAATACCACGGTCCCCGATTCCTCCACGGGCAATTATTACCCCATGGACAAGACCTATCTTTACGCGATGGACCCGCTTAATACGGGCAACGATACCTGGTACGATTTCGGCGCCATCCTCGAGGAAGCCGACATCCCCTGGGCCGACGATTCCCAGGACCACCTCTGGGCGCCCGACATCGACTTCAAGGGAAGCGATTACTACGTCTTCGTCCCAGCGCGCGTCGGGAGCACATCCAAGCAGCGGATCGCCGTGTTCACGAGGAACGCCGATCCCTTCGGACCCTACGCCTACAGCGACTACCTGCACATCAACGGCTTCCCCGGCGATTCGGATCCCTTCGCCTACGACCCGGGAGTCTTCCACGATTTTCCGGGGGATTCCGCGAGCGACTACTACCTCGTTTATTGCGACAACGAGTATCCGAGCGGAAGGATCCGCATCGCGCAATTCACGAACGACGGGCTCACTCAGGCGAATTACCTGGGCCAGATCCAGATCAACGGATTACCGAGCGGCGGGTATTACATGGAAGGCCCGGATCTCCTCATGGTCCACGGAACAGGAGATCGCCAGGCCCCCTACGTCATCCTCCAGTTCGCCGCCAAGGTCCAAGGCAACGAGCAGGAATACATCGGCTACGCGTACAAGACGCGCAACAATTTCAACGCCGATCCCGTTAATGATTGGAATTTCGGGGGCTGGATCCAGAAGCAGATCGATCCCTCGCCTGGCAACAATCCGAGCTCCGAGACGGCCGAATGGACGAACCACGCGACCATTGTTCCCGTCGAATTGCCTGACGGGGTCGTAAAGCACTTCTTCATGTATCAATACAGCGAAGGCGACGTGAACGCTTCCGACGGGCAGATGCGCCAGGTCTCCATGCGTGAAATCACCTTCAACTCCGGCCTCACGATCCAGGGCACGGGACCGACGAGCGCTTTCAGCCTCGACCACGACTCGTATCCCTTCGATTACATCAAATACTCGGGCCAGATCGTCGATGCGGCGTTCGACAGCTCCAATTCGTCGGTCCCGAAGTTCTACATCAACAACCCCTTGAGCTCATCCATTTCCAACTGGGAATTCCTCTACTACTTCAAGACCGAGAGCGGCAAGACGCCGGTCCTGGAGAGCCTCAACGCCCCCGGGTTCACCGCTCGGCTCCGGAATTTCGGCGGCGCCGTATGGGCTGCCGAGCTCCGGAATACGGGAACGCTCGCGGGCCGCAGGCAGCAGCCCAACTGGGGCCAGATCCCCGGCGGCGGGGAAGGGTACGATTTCAAGCTTCGGTATTCCGACAACTCCAATTTCAATAAGCATGACGACTATTCCGTGGGTAAAAAGAACTACGTCAACACGGACCGCCTTCCGGTCTTCACCTCGAGCGGCAAGGTCTTCGGCGCCAGCCCGAAACTCAAGATCGTGAGCTCATGGACCTCCTATTCCGGCAGGACCCTCACCGCCTCGACCGAGACCATCAACGGGAACCATATCGTCGTGGGCATGCCGTCCGAAGCCTGGAACACCCAGGAGTGGGAGATCGAGCCCATCCCCGGAAGCGATTACGTCCGCATCAAAGACACGGCGTGGAACCTCTTCCTAAACGTATCCACGCAGGACGAGCGCGAGCGGGTGACCCTTTACGATCTCAACCCCGGCTGGTGGAGCCAGCAGTGGCAGATCATCCCGATCAACTCCACGGAGGTCAGGATCCTGAATCGCTGGACGGGGAAATACCTGACCCGCGGCGACCCGAGCGATGAACCCGACCATGACCGCGACGACTACATTTCCGTGTGGTCGCAGAGCCTGGATAACGGATGGGCCAGCCAGAAATGGGTCGTGCAGTACGAGTAACTGATTAAGCCCGATCAGGGCGAAGGGGCCGTCCGCGAGGGCGGCCCTTTTCTTCGTCCTTTTCATCCCTATCCGACAGGCGATCCATCAATCCGTTTCCGCCCTTGTGCCCCCGCTGGCATGGTCTATAGTTATCATGCATACGAGGGGGTTCCATGAACGCAATCCATCAGTCGGTATCAGCTCTCGTCGCCGGAACACCGCTTCCCGCGCGTAGACGGCTTGGTTTCGCGTTCATCCTCCTGGCGTCAGCGCTCGTCCCTGTTCAAGCCCAGGAGACCGCCCAGATCCTCCCCAAAGCGTCCAATCCGCGGGCCTGGCGGATGACCGCCTACGAATCCGCCGCGAGCTCGCTCGTCAAGGAAGCCGACGGCTCGCTCCGCGCTACCGTGGTTAAGACCGGAAGCCAAAGTTGGCATGCCGAGCTCTACGTCGGCGGCCTCAGGCTCGTCGAGGGCGGGAGCTATACGCTGAGCTTCAAGGCGAAGGCGGACGCGGCGCGAAGCTACTCAGTCGGTTCCCTCCTGGACGAATCCCCGTACAACGCCACCGGCCCGTCCTTCCGGATCGACGCGGGCCCTGAGTTCAAGGATTTCTCCTTCACGTTCACGGCGTCTCGCTGCGCGGGCAAACGATCCCGCGCACCGTATATCCCGATGGGCCTCATCAAAGGCACGCTCTGGATCAAGGACGTTTCTTTGAGAGGGCCCGAAGCGCCCAGAGCGACGGCCGTCAAGGTTCCCGATGGCTTCTTCCCCTACGTCCTCGACTGGAACGATACGATCGCCGGAACAGCTACTGACGCCTCCGCGCTAAACGACGCGCCCGCTGGCCGGAACGGGCGCATCGTCTCGCGGGGCGGCTATCTCTACGAATCCAAGACGGGAAAACGCATCCGCTTCTTCGGGACAAACATCGCCGGCCCCGCGCTCTTCCCGGACAAGGAGGACGCCGAGCTCGTGGCGCGTCGCCTCGCCAAGGCGGGAATCAACATCGTCAGGCTCCACGGCATTGATTCTGAATGGAGCGGGAGAAGCGGAAACATCTTCAAGGACGGTGAAGCGACGCACCGGGAGTTCGACGAGGTGAAAGCCGATCTTTTCGACTACCTCGTCTACCAGCTCAAGAAGAACGGCGTCTACGTCGACTTGAACCTCAAGGTCTTCAAAATGCTGGGCGAGGCGGACGGTTTTCCGCCAGACATCAAGGCCATCCCTTTCGATTTCCAGAAGCGCGCGGATATCTTCGACGAACGGATGATCGCGCTCCAGCTTGACCACGCGCGGCACATCCTCGGCCGCGTCAACAAGTATACGGGTAAGCGCTACGCGGACGACGAATGCGTGGCCGTCGTGGAGTGCAACAACGAGAACACCCTGCTCGACTACTGGACGAACGCCCTCGGCACGAGGCTGGACGAACTCCCGCCGTACTTCAAGGCGGAACTCGTCACCTTATGGAACGCCTGGCTCCTCAAGAAATACCGCACTGACGATGCCCTCGCGGCCGCCTGGAACACGGCTTCGGAAGCCCTCTCCGAGCCGCTCTTCGGCTCCGATGCTCAATGGTTCTTCAACCGCCCCGATCCCTCCTGGATGGACGCCAAGCAGGAGAAGCCGGTCAAGGACCGCGCCGCGCGGGAGATCGAGCTCCGGGTCAAAAAGATCGACGGCGAAGCCGAATGGAAGTGCCAGGCCATCATCTCGGGGCTCCGCTTGGAAGAGGGCGCCCCGTATACGGTGGAATTCTCCGCCATGGCGGACGCGGAGCGCTCAATGTCCGTGTCGACGCAGAAGGACGGCGCCGACTGGCACATCATGGGACTCGCCTCGAAGGCCCCGCTCACGCCCGCGTGGACGGATTTCAGCCTTCCGTTCGTGGCTACCTCGATCGGCCCGGACAAGACGAGCCTCGTGTTCACGGTTGGAAACAAAACCGGTCTCGTGAGGATTCGCGGCTTGAAGCTCATGCGCGGGCTCAGGGGTACCTCCATCGGCAAAGGCAAGTCGCTGAAGGATGGAAGCGTTCCCATGCCTTCGGGCATGGGAAAGGCGGAGCACGCGGACTGGATCGATTTCCTCGTGGCGACGGAGCGCTCCTATGCGGACCGCATGCGCGCCCTCGTGAAAGACGAGATGGGCTGCAAGGCCCTCCTCTCCGTCACGCAGATCGAGTACGGCGGGACCACGGGCTATACGCGCGAGGAAAAGATGGACTATACGGACGCCCACGCCTATTGGCAGCATCCTTCGTTCCCCCGCTCCCCCTGGGACCCGAACGACTGGACCATCGGGAACACGCCCCAGATCGACGCATTCTCGGATCACGCCTTCGGCGAGATGGGAAGGCTCGCTTCCCTCCGCGTGGCGGGTCGCCCCTTCAGCATCTCCGAGTACGACCACCCCGCCCCGAATGATTACTGCTCGGAATACCTCCCCCTCTACGCGAGCTTCGCGTCCTACCAGGATTGGGACATGATCTACACCTTCGCGATGGGAGCCTACGGAGCGTTCGACGAGCCTGACAAGATCGGCAACTACTTCGACCAAACCAACCATCCGGCGAAGTGGAGCTTCTATCCCATCGCTTCGCGGCTGTTCAGGAAGGGTCTGATCCCGGCCGCTGTTAAGTCCGTCACGCTCGAGCTCGCCCCGGAGCCCTGGAAGCGGAACGAATATGTGTTCCGCGCCTGGGACGCCCTCCTGCCGCCCGGGCCGGCCGGGTTCCTCTCAAGGTCCTTCTCGACCTCGCCCTCGATCCAAGGCCGCGTCCATGAGAAGGACGCCGTCGTCGACGGAGGCTTCGACGCGTCGTCGCCGCTCGCCATCAGGACCCTGCGCTCGGGCCGCGTATTCACGGCCGAGTCCGTGGACGCGTTCATGTGCTCGGGTTATCTCGGGGGAGCCGTCGTCGAACTCGCAGGAGCGAAGATAGAATGCGCGCCCTTCACGGGAAACTTCGCGGGCGTCGGAGCCGTCAGCTTAGACGATAAGCCGCTCGCCGCGTCTTCGCGCATCCTCCTCTGCATCGCGGGAAGAGTAGAGAACCAGGGCATCAAATGGAACGCCTCTCGGACGAGTATCGGCTCGGATTGGGGATCGGGCCCCTGCATAGCCCAGCGGGTACCCGTCCGGATAGAGCTAACGCGGAAAAGCCCCGCGCGAGTCTGGGCCTTGGACTCCAAGGGAGAACGCGTGAAAGAAGTGAAGGCTGAATATAAAGGAGGCCGCCTCGCCTTCAGCCCAATGGCCGCGGCGGACAGCCTCCTCTTCGAGATCTCTGACTGAGGACGGCGATCGTCCCTCGCTGGTGTCGGGGGAAGGTTCCCCGTGCCTTTCCCGACCTCCTCCTAGATGCTCTTGAGCGTGAAGAGCTGATCCCCCGCGGACAGGTCGCCCGATTCGTAGCCCTTCCTGAACCAACGAGAGCGCTGCTCCGAAGTACCGTGCGTGAATGAATCCGGAACCGCGTAGCCCTGGGCCTCTTTCTGGATACGATCGTCGCCAATCTGCGAGGCCGCGTTCAGGGCCTCGTCCAGATCCCCTTCTTCGAGCAAGCCGCGCGACTTGTCCGCGTAGTGCGCCCAGATGCCCGCGTAGAAATCCGCTTGAAGCTCGAGGCGGACTGACAGTTGGTTCGCCTTCTCTTCGCTGGAGGATTGCTGGAGATTCGATACCTTTTGAAGGGTGCCGAGGAGGTACTGCACGTGATGCCCGACTTCGTGCGCGATGACGTAGGCCTGCGCGAAATCCCCGGGAGCCCCGAAGCGCGAAGCCAGCTCCTCGTAGAAGCTCAGGTCGATGTAGACCTTCCGGTCGTTCGGGCAATAGAAGGGGCCGGTGGAGGCCTGTCCGACTCCGCATCCCGATTCGGTGTACCCCGTATACAGGACGAGGCCGGGCTCCTCGTAGGCGAGCCCTTTCTTCTTAAACAGGGCGTTCCAGGTATCCTCGGTGTCGGCGAGCACGACCGAGCACATCTCGGCGAGCTTGTCCTCCTCCGGGGAGGTTTCCGTCGCGACGCCCGTCTCCGCGCCCTCTCCGCCGCCCAAGAGGCCGGAGAGCACGGCGCTCGGATCCTTGCCCATGAGGAGAAGCACTACCGCCACCACGATGGCCAAGCCGCCCCCTCCGCCCGCTATCGCGGCGCCCCGACGGCCCATCCCCCTCCGGTCCTCGACGTTCGCGCTCCGCCTTCCGCCCTGCCACCTCATGACTACTCCTCCAAAAACCCATCATCGCCCGACCGTCCACGCGGCGGGCCTGTCCGCGCGGCCGATCCGCCGCGCTTCCCTCCTCAGGGACGCTTATCTTCGAGCAGCCTCGTCGCAAAAGAGACGTCGCTCTCGAGCTTCTCGATCCGCTCGTCCCTGGCCGATACCTGCTCCTCGAGCGATTCGATCCTTTTCGCGAGCGCCGCGATCTCTGAAGATCCGACCGAGCCCTCGCGTTTCTTCTTCTCGGTTAAGTACGACCCTACGCTCGCGGCGATAGTCATGAACACCAATCCGGCCATCACGGTTATAGCGATTCCCATTCGTCCCTCCGCTTCGGAAACTATTCCATAAACCTCAAGTAAGCGACCTCGAAAAATCCCTTCTCGCCCGCGCGCTTGGACGCCGTGATGAGCTGTATCCCCGTGATCCGCTTCAAGTCGAGCGCGGCGGGTCGCCCCCAGGAGGGCTGCGCGAATTTTCTGAACGGTATCTTGAGGACCGTCCACTCCTTCGGCGTCTTGAAGAACGAATACGCGTACCAGGCGTAGTCCTTCATGTAATCGGTCACCAACTCGATCCTCGCCTCGTTTCCGCTTCCCCGGAGCTTGATTTCGATACCCGAATACTTCGCCAGGTCCCTCGTGGCCCTGAAGTCGGCGAGCAATAACGCCGTGCGATACTCGTATTTGGGGTTCAGCTTGTACTCGAGGCGGACGACGCCCTCGTTCTTGAGGATTTCCTGGTCGATCGCCGCCCATGAATCTCCGCCGCTTTGGGTATCATCGAACAATACCCATTCGCCGCCGCCGGGTATCTTAGTCGTACGGCCGGCGAAATCGAAGACATCCTCTGGAGTCATGACGAGCGGCATGGTAACGGCGGCCGCCTCGCCCTTCTTGCCGCCCTTCGCTGCGACGGCTCCCGAGGGAGCGGTCGCCCGGCCTCCGGACGCGAGCTGTTCGCCGCAAGCTGTGGCGAGCGCGACGAGGTTCTCGGGCTTGTCGGGGGCCTCCGCCGAGGCCACGGACACCACCTCCAGGCTTTCCACGTTGATCATCTGGGCGGACATAGCGAAGAGGGTCCCGATATGCACTACCTTCACCACGACGATGAAGTCCGCCCCGAGACCCTTCCCGATCTCCTTGATTTGCTTGCTGTCCACTTCCCCGGAGGTGAGCTGGAAGTTCCGCTCCTTCCAGATGACGTCGCGGCTCGACCGGTCCAGGATGTTGAACGTACGGCTCGCGATGAGCTGGCTCAGGATCTTGTCGACGATGAAGCTCCCCACTTCCTCGTCTATACCTTTGGCGAGCGTTGGATTGAGGACGGCCACCTTCGGGAGCGCTCCCGCGGAGAGCGCGCAGATAGAAAGCGCGAATGACGCGATGATCCTTCTCATCATTGGCCTCCGGGTTCAGGGCCGCCCGATCGTCCGCGCGCGGCTCGGGACAAGTATAGGTTCGCGCGGGCGGGCGGTCAATGAACGCGCCCGCCCGCCTCAGGGGGCTCCGCGGTCCCGAATCGCGGAACAGACGTTCCGCGCAAGGTTCTCCACGGTTTCCAGCCCCCACGCGTCATCTTCCGCACGCGCTCCGTAGACGGTTCCGCCCGCGTGGCAATAAGAGGGCCCGTCGCTCACCGCGCGCATGTTCATCTGCAGGAAATACGTATGGATATTTTGGATCGCCGTCTCCTGCCCGCCGTTCCGCGAGTTGGCGCAGGCGATCGCGCCCCCGATCTTCCCCGCGAGCGGCAAAGGCGACCCGTAGTCCGCCCGGAGCGGCACCGTTCGGTCCATCATTGCCTTGAGTTGTCCCGTCAGCATCCCGAAGTACACCGGCGTACCGATGATCATCCCGTCGCAGGCCAGCATGGAGTCGATGATCGGGCCCATGTCGTCCTTAAAGACGCAGGGCTTGCCGCCCGAACAGCTCCAGCAGCCAGTACAGGGATGGATGCGCTTACCCGCCAGGCCGACGTAGTCGGTCTCGAATCCTTCCGCCTTCGCGACCTCCAGGGCCCGCTTCATGGCGTAGGCGGTGTTGCCCTCCGCGCGCGGGCTTCCGCAGATCCCGAGGAGCTTTCCCTTCGCCACGACGTCAGAGCCTCGCGCCGACGACGACTCCGCCCGGCCTCGAAATCCTGAATGAGGCCTTCCGGTCCCCCATGGCGACCTCGTAGTCGCCGAGGAAGCCATGGAAGCGGACGCGCCCCGCGGCGTCGGTCTTGAGCGTCATGGGCTTGGTCCACCATTCCTCTGTGATGAGCCGCTTGAGCTCGTGGAAGGCCGGCTTCATATATCCGTCGCGGCGGACCAGCCCCGAGGGTGCGTTGAGCCACTTCCCGTCGGCGAAGTCCCACCAGGTGATCCCGTGAACCGCGGGGTGGGAGAAGAGCGTCCTATAGTGCGTGGCCACTTCGCGCGCCTGGCGTTCCTCGCCTTCAGGCGTGCTCGGCCAATCCTTCACCTGATAGTCGTTGAGGTCGACGATCTCGGGCGGCATGATCTTTCCGGAGAGGATGGTGTTCTCCGTGAAGTGGATGGGGATGCCGAAGCGCGAGAAACGCTCCAGGATGGAAAGCGTCTTCTCCACGCCCCAGTAGCCCTGGTGCATGTGCGACTGGAGC
>CAZIEI010000057.1:0-18220 GCA_964538705.1 uncultured Spirochaetales bacterium
GATGCCTCCACGAGCGTATGGTAGCCTCCCGGCGCTATGTACACCGTGGACGGCATGACGCGCTCCCCCTCCGCGGCCTCGCGGACCTCCACCTGGCAGAGCCCGTCGAGGCGCCGGGCGAAAGCGGCGGTGAACCGCTCGGGCATGTGGATGACGGCCACGGCGGGCGGAAACTCCGGAGTGAATCGCGTGAAAAGCTCCTCGAGGGCCACGGTCCCGCCCGTGGACGCCCCCACCGCGATGAGACGGTGCGTCCCCGCGATCCTCGCGAGGGCCTTCTGCCGCCGTTCGGCCGTCGATCCGTCGCGCGCGCCGTGGATCGCGCGCACCCTCTCGGAGGCCGCGGCGAGCCGCTCGCGCGGTATTCGCGCCGCGTCCCTGATCTTCTCGGCGAGGATCTCCGTCACCTCCTCGACCGAGAAGGGTCCTCCGGGCTTCCCCACCACGTCCACGGCCCCGAGTTCCAGGGCCTCGAGCGCGGCCTGGTTGCTCCTCACGGCGATCGAGCTCAGCACCACGACGGGCATGGGCTGGTACTTCATGAGGTACTTGAGGAAGGTGAGCCCGTCCATCCGCGGCATTTCTATGTCGAGCGTGATGACGTCGATCTCAGTCGTCTCGAGCTTGGCCCTCGCCGAGTAGGGATCGCCCGCCGTGGCGACGACCTCGATCCCCGGATACGAGGAGAGCTCCCGCGAGAGGATATCGCGCGCGATCGCGGAGTCGTCGACGACGAGGACGCGCGTCCTGCCCGCCATCAGCCCTCCTCCCGCGCGCCCGCGGTCCGCTCGTAAACGGAGCTGCCGGCCCGGCGAAAACCGGGCGAGTCGCCCAGGATCGTCTCCGTGTGCCCCAGGAAGAGAAGCGCCCCGCGGCGCATCGCCGATCCCAGGTTCGAAAGCGCCCTCCGGCGCGATTCCTCGTTGAAGTAGATGAGGACGTTCCTGCAGAAGACGAAGTCGAAGGGACGCTCGAATGCGTGCGGCTCCATGATGTTGAGCTTCTTGATGGATATGAAGCCCCTGAGGACGGGATCGATCCGGTACCGCCCGCTCGGCATGAGGGCGAAGCGCTTGAGTAGGACGCCGGGAGGGCAAGAAGCCAGCCGATTGAGATGGTACTCGCCCTTGTTGAAGGCCGCGAGGACGGCTGAATTTATATCCGAGGCGAGGATTTTAAAATTCCTGATTCCCGCCTCCACGAGGCTTAGCGCGAGCGAGTACGGCTCCTCGCCCGTCGAGCAGGCGGTGCACCAGATGAGGTTTTCTTCCCGGGGCTCCTCCCTGATGCGGCGGATCACGGTGTCGAAATGGTCGCTCTCCCTGAAGAAATACGTATGCGCGGTCGTGATGTACCGTACGAGCGTCTCGAGGACCGCCTGGTCGCCGGCCATGAGCCGCGCGTGGAGGCGCTCGAGATTCTCGAAACCTTCCCGCATGATCAGCTTCTCGATCTTGGGGATGAAGGTCTCGTACTTCTCCTTGGCTATGTGGAGGCCGAATTTCCGGTACGCGAGGGCGTTGATGTCGTCGAGGAACTTTGCGTCGCGATCGGCCATCTATCCGGTCCCTGGCTTGAATTCCTCATCGTCCTCGAACGAAATCACGTGGTTTCCCGCGGGGCGGGCCCGGACCGGCCCCTGCTTCGCGGACTCGGGCGGCTTACCGTCCGCCGGAGCCATCGCGGCGGAGGGCGCCGCCGTCCTCACGCGCACAGCGCGGACCGCCCCGGCATCGGCGCGAACCGCGTCTCCGGGCCCATGAGCGATCGTCGCGGCCACGTTCGGTTCGGTTCGCTTCATCACCGCCGCTTTCCCGGTCGCCGGCGGCGCGGCGGAGCCCCGTTTCTCGTATTCCTTCGCCCCGGCGGCGCGCGGACGAGCGGCCCCGCCCAGGCCCTTCTTCGCGCCGGCCGACGTCCTCGCGTCGGTCGGGCGCTCGCCCTTCTGCCCGATCTGCGCTGTTTTCGGAGCGACGGCTCGAACGCCCTCATCCCCTGCCTCGTCCGCGATCGCGACGAGAGGCGCGGCGGTTCTTCCAGATTCCTTTACCGCCCGCTCGACGCGCCCGCTTCGAGGCTGTTTCGCGCCCGCCGCGGTGGGCAGCGCCATCCTCGGTGCGGTTCGCGGGACGGTTCGCCGGGCGGTTCGCGGGGCCGCCGCGACGCGAGGCTCGGGCGGATCCCGTTCCCGCCCTCTCGCCGCGCCGCCCTCGACGATCGAGCGGAGCTCGCCCACGAGGCCGTTAAGCGCGGCTGCCTCGGCGCTGAGCTCCTCCGCGGCGGTCGCCGTCCGCTCCGTCCCCGCGGCGTTGGACTGGACCGCGGCGTCGAACTGGAGCATGGCCCGGTTCACCTGGCTTATCCCCTCGTCCTGCTGTCGCGAGGCGCTCTCCACGCCCCGGTTCATCTCCAGGACCTTGGCCGAGTCGTCGAGGATCTCCTTGAAAATCTCGGAGAGCTGGCCCGATATGCCCAGGCCCGTCTCCACGTTGGACAGGGCCTCCCGAATCATGCGGGCGGTCTCCTTCGCGGATTGGGACGATCGCGTCGCGAGGCCCTTCACCTCGTCGGCCACTACGGCGAAGCCCATTCCCGCCTCGCCGGCGCGGGCAGCCTCCACGGCGGCGTTGAGCGCCAGCATATTAGTCTGGAAGGCTATGTCGTCTATCACGTCGATCACGGCCCTGATGTCGCCCGCCGCGCGCGAGATCCCGTTCATGGCCTCCATCATCGCGGACATGCGCTCCGAACCGCGCTGGCTCGCGGCGTTCGCCATCTCCGAGAGCCTGCTCGCTTCGGTGATGCTCTCGAGGTTCCGGCTCACCATGGACCCGAGCTCCTCGAGCGACGAGGAGGTCTCCTCGATGCCCGCGGCCTGTTCCATAGTCCCCGCGGCTATGCCCTGCGCGGTCTCGGAGAGCCGCTTGCTGGAGGAAGCGATGCGCTCCGAACGCTTCCGAAGGCCCGAGGACACCGCGCCGAGCGGGCGCCTCAGCGACCGGGCCGCGATGAACGCGAGGACGGCCGACGCGCCGAGCGCGACGATCCCCGCAGCGGCGGCAGCGGCGGATTTCGACGCCGCGGCGAACGCGATAACTGCCGCCGCCCCGGCGGCGGGAAGGATCCAGAGCGCGTCTAGCCGCGCCAGGGCCTTCCCGGAGGCCCTCATGCCGTCGCCTCTCCGCCCTGCCTGTCCTCGATCGTCTTCAGGGCGGCGAGTTCGTCGTCGGTGAGGACCTTGACCACGTCCAGGACGATCTTCATGCCCTCGGGCGTGTCGGCCACTCCCTTTATGTACTCGGCCTTGATCTTGGCGTTGATGTACGGGATCGAGGAGATCTTGTCCTCGGGGATGCTCACCACCTCCTGGATCGAGTCCACCACGAGGCCCATGAGCATGCGCTCGCCGAGGTAGGGCACCTCCACTACGATGATGCTCGTCCTCTTCCCGTACTCCTTGAACTCGAGCCCGAACTTCAACCGAAGGTCGATGATCGGGATGATCTGCCCCCGGAGGTTGATCACGCCGCGGATGTAGGCGGGCGTCCGCGGGAGCGGCGTGATCGCGGTCATCCCCATGAGCTCCTTCACCTTGAGGATCTCCATGCAGTAGTTCTCTTCCGCTACGGTGAAGCTCAGGAACCTCGCCCCGATGAGGAGCTTGCGCTTGGTCATTTCCATGCTAGCTACCCTCCGCCGGCGCCGCGGAGGCGCCGAACTCGGCCTCCCCCAGCGCTATGAGCTGTTCGACGTCTATCACGAGCCCGATCGCCCCACCTGAGAGCACCGTCCCGGAGCTGATTCCCTTGAGGTCCCGGAATCGCGCGCCGAGGCTCTTTATCACCACCTCGCGTTTCGCGATCACCTCGTCGGAGAGGATCGCGAAGCGCCGCTTCGCCGCGTCCTCCACGATCGTCGCCATTCCCGCCTCGCCGCTTCCGCCCAGCTTGAAGACCTCCGCGAGGGGGATCACGGGAATGATCTCGCCGCGCAAGTGGAGGACCGTCACGCCCTTCTTGATCTCCTTCATCATCCCGGGACGGAGCTTCAGGGACTCGGAGATCGAGGCGATGGGTATTATGAAGACGTTGCCCCCGGCCCTCACGGTCATGCCGTCTATGATCGCCGTGCTCAGCGGAAAGAAGAGGGCGAAGGAGGCTCCTTTCCCCCGCTCGCTCGAGATCTCGATGCGGCCCTTGGCCTTCGCGACCATCTCCCGGACGATGTCCATGCCCACGCCGCGCCCTGAAACGTAGTCCGCCTTCTCCTTGGTGGAGAAGCCCGAAACGAAGATGAAATTGTACACAACGGCGTCCGTCATGGCGGCCATCGCCTCGGGCGCCGCGAGGCCGCGCTCGACTGCCTTAGCGGCTATGAGCTCCCGGTCGAGGCCGCGCCCGTCGTCGGAAACGGTGATCGCGATGCTGTTCCCGCGGCGCTCCGCGGTCACCCGCACGAGCCCCTCCGGGAGCTTCCCCGCGGCCATGCGCTCGTCGGCGCCCTCGATTCCGTGGTCCATCGAGTTGCGCACGAGGTGCATGAGGGGCTCTTCGAGCGACTCGATGAGGTTCCGGTCGATCTCGAGGTCCTCCCCCTCGAATTCGACGCGGACGGGCTTGCCGAGCTTGGCCGAGACGTCCCGCACGACGCGCCGCATCGTCCCGAAGAGGGAGCGAGCGCTTTCCGTGCGGAGCCGCATTCCCGCGTACTGGAGCGTTCGCGAGATCTTGCGCACCTGCGCGAGTCCGGGGACGTCCTCGCCCACCTGCCCGAGCGATATGAGGAGCTCCCCGATCATGTCCACGAGGTAGTTCACCTTCGAGGACTTCACCTTCATGATGGGATCGACCGCATCCGCCCCCTTCCCCCGCGCGGCGCTTGGACCCGCCTCCCGCGGCGATCCGCTTCCCTCGCGCGAGGAGCCCGAGGACTCCCGGCTCTTCTGGATCTCGAGCCCCCGCTCGAGGTCCTCCCGGCTGATGATCTTCTTCTCGAGGGCGACCTGCCCGAGCTTCCGCTCGAAGCCCTCGTAGACCTGCTCCTTGACGAGGTCGCGGAGGTCCTCCTCGCTCAGGCTGCCGTTCTCCACGAGGATGGACCCCAGGCTCGGCTTCACGCCCGAGATGAAAAGGGAGAGTTCGTCCACGTAGCCGTTCACGCGGGTCTTCTCCTCGAGCACGACCTTTCCCTCGGCCACCTCGCGGAGAAGGGCCTTCGAGAGGTCGAGGCCCTCGAGGAGGCGCTCGATGACGCCCGCGTCGGCCTTGAGCTTGCCCGAGCGGAGCAGGTCCAGGAGGTTCTCGACGTTGTGGGCGAGGATGCCGAGGTTCGCGAGTTTCAGGAAACCGCATTCGCCCTTTATGGTGTGGAAGACGCGGAAGAGCTCCTTCACGCACTCCTCGTCCTCCAGGTTCGATTCGAGGGCGAGTATCAGGTCCTGGGCGCGGGCGAGCCGCTCCTCGGAATCCGCCGCGAACGAGCCGAGGAGGTCGGGATCCACGGCGGCGAGCGCCTCGGGCGCGCGGCGCGTTTCAGCGGCGCCCTCCCCCGGCGTCCCGGGTCGGGAGGTCTCGGCGGCCCAAGCCTCGGCTTTGCGGATTTTCCATTCGGGGACGGCGCCGTCCGCCTCGGAGACGTCGCGTATGAGGTCCAGCCCGTGCGAGAGGAGCGCGGAGAAGCGCGGGTCGCCCTGCTCCGCCTCGGCGGCGGCGATCCCGTCCAGCGCCCCGAGGAGGGCGAGCGCCGTCGGATGCCCGAGCTCGGCCCTGAGATCCTTGAGCCCCTTCGTGATCCTGGTGAGCACCATGAGGTCGCCGGGATCGTAGGAAATCACGAGATCGGCCAGGAGGTCGAGCGTTCCCATAGGAGAAAGTCTCGGGCATGCCCCCCCGATTTGCAAGGGAAACCGGGCCCGGCGGGGGACCGTGCCGGGGACCGGACCGAGTGCCGCGCCGGCCGCGAGGCTTGCCTCCGGCGGCGTCCGGGCGGTACCTTATGTCCGTGCCCGCGATCCGGAGCGATGCGGGACTCGGCGTGCGAAAGGCAGCCGGAAAGGAACTATCATGGACCAGGACAACGACGGGAAGGACGATTCCTCCTTCACCGAACGGATCACCGTCGCGGGCGGCGAGCTCCTCGACACTATCAAGCGTCTCATCAAGGCAGGTAACGTCCGCAAAGTCATCCTCTGGAACGAGTCGGGCAAGAAGCTCCTCGAGATCCCCCTCACGGCCGGCGTGGCCATCGGGAGCGCCGCCCTCATCCTCGCGCCCTTCATGGCCGCCATCGCCGCCATCGTCGGCGTCGCGGCCAAGGTGCGCGTCGAGGTGATCAAGGAAGGCGACCAGGCCTGACCCGAAGCGCCGGCCTCCGCGGCCGGCGCCCCCACCCCCCACCTGATAGGCCGCCCACAGACATCGAGTCAGGCGGCGGCCCGCTATATCCTCTTCGTGAACATCGCGTAGCGCTTGTGTATCCGAGCGCCCAGGTTCTCGATGTCCGCGAGCATGAGACGGGTCGTCTCCGCCACCGTGGTGAGTTCGGCTTCCTTGAACCCCGAGTTGAGCGCCGTGTCCGTGAGCTCCTTGTACATGAGGGCATTCCCCCCCTGCTTCTGGTACTCCGCGCGGATGCCCATCCCGTTGATGATGAGGCGGTTCCGGTCGCGGAATCCTAGGAGGAGCCGTAGGACGTCCAGAAGCCCCGTCCGCCCGCGGCTCTTCCGCATCGGAACGGAGAGATCGACGAAGGCGAAGAGGAAGCCGATCACCTTGTCCCCGTCCGCGAGGATCTTCATGAGCTTGGGGCGCGCTACCGCGAGGATGTCCTTCTTCACGCGCTCGAGCTCCGGACCCGAGAGCGGGTAGTCCTCGGGGTGATCGGCCAGCGTGGCGTTGAAGAGCTCGGCCACCGCGTCCGCGTAGGGCCGCATGGACCGCTTGTTCCGGAAGCGGATTACGGAGAGCTTGCTCCGTTCCTTCACCATATCCGCTATCCTGGAGATGCGCTCGGGCAGCTTGAAGGTCCTCCCGTCGATGTACGAGGAGTAGAGGGAGAAGCGCTCGGTGAAGCCGAGCCGCGCGTAGATCTCCCCGTAATACGGCCGGTTGTAGAGCATCATCGTCATGGGCGGCGACGAGTCGAAGCCCTCCATGAGCAAGCCGGAACCGGAGGCGCCGCCGAAAAGGAAGGGCCCCTCCAACTCCGCGAGCCCACGCCCGCGCGCCCAGACGCCCACCGCATCCGTGAGCGCTCGCGCCTCGGCTTCTCCGTCCGCGGGGAAGTCGAAGAAATAGAAGAAGGCCTGGTTCGATCCGTGCTGTGCGCGGTAGGCGGGGACGTCCAGGGCCATGATCCGCCCGCGCGCTTCGCCGCCGCGGTAGGCGATGAAATACTCGGCGTCGCCCGAGAGGAAGAAGGGATGCCGCTTCTCGAGGAGCTCCCGCATGTCGATGTCGAACCAGGGCACCCAGTAGGGATCGCCCTCGTAGAGCCGCTTGGGGTACTCGATGAAGTCGCGGATGAAGGCCGCGCGTGCCTTCTTTTCCGCGATGCCGTTCAACGCCCTGATCTCAATGCTCATGCGGCCATTCTAGCACGGCATCGGCCGGCCGTGGTCCGCGTCGTTCGCGGTACGCGTCGTTCCGTGGTACCCGGCCTCCGCGCCGCGCCCCTTGGCCAAGGGCGCCCCGGCGTGCGAGCCTCGAGGTCGAGACGGACTGTCGAAGAGGAGGCGGGCATGGCGGGGAGCGTGGAGAAAACGGCGATCATCGGCTTCGGGAGCATGGGCGGCATGCTCGCGCGACGCTTCCTGGAATCGGGGGCCCTCGAGCCCGGTTCCCTCACCATCGCCACACGCAGTCCCGATCGGGCTCGGCCCTTCCTCGAGGAATGGCCCGGCGTCGCGCTCGCGCCGAGCCCAGCGGAGGCCGTCCGCGGCGCTGGCGTCGCCTTCCTCTGCGTGAAGCCCCTCGACGCACGGTCTGTCCTCGCCTCCGCGGGACCCTCCCTCGGAAAGAGCGCCCACCTCGTCTCCATCGTCGGCTCGCTTGGCATCCGCGATATCGAGGCCCTGACGGCGGCCGCCGTCAGCGTCGCCATGCCCTCCGTCTGCGCGGAAGCGGGCGCGGGCGCGACCATCGTCTCCCACGGGAGCCGCGTGGACGGAGCTCGGGCTGGAGCCCTCGAATCCCTCCTCTCAGCCATCGGGTCCGCGAAGGCCGTGCCGGAAGCCGAGCTCTACCGCTGGACCGAGCTCTCCTCCTGCGGTCCCGGCCTCCTCGCGGCGATCCTGGGCGCCTATCTCGACGCGGTGCTCGAGCGGACCGGCCTCCCGCGCGCGGAAGCTGAGCAGGTATGGAAGGAGACCGCGTACGGAATCGCCAAGCTCCTCTTGGACCGGGGCCTCTCCTTCGACGAGGCCCTCGCCCGCGTGGCCACCCCCGGGGGCATCACCGAGGCGGGCGCCTCAGTTCTCCGCGAGCGCCTCCCCGACCTCTTCGCCGAGATGCTCGACCGCATGGAGGGCCGCCGCGCCGAGCGCGACGCCGCAGTCTCGCGGAAGGGCTGAACCGCTCAATCGCCCGGCGCCCTCCCCTCGGCTTGATTTAGCGCCGTACCGTCAAGCTCGCAGCTCGCGGTTCTTGCGAGCTGTATTCTCGCCGTACCGGCGAGCTGGCCGCAAGCCGCCATGATGCCCCTGCCCCGCGTCGTCCGCCTCCGGATCGGCACGCCCTCCTCCCTAATCCACGCCGCGAATCGCTCGATCTCCTCTTCCGTCGGAGCGCGCGCGATAGGCGCGCTCCCGGGATTGTAGGGAATGAGGTTGAGCATCGACCGTCCCAGGGACGCGCAGAAGGCGGCCGCGCCGCGCGCTTCCTCGCGCGAGTCGTTGATCCCGGGGATGAGACAGTAGTGCACGCCGAAGACGAAGTTCCTCCGCCTGGGGTACGCCGCGAGGTCCTCCCTCAATCCAGAAATCCCGCGCCCGCGGTTCACGGGCATGAGACGCGTCCTCGTTTCGTCCGTACCCGCGTTGAGGCTCACCGAGAGGTTGAGGCGCTTGAAGCCCGCCCGGGCGAGCGCCGCTATGCCGCCCGGGGGACCGGCGGTGCAGACCGTGAGCCGTTCGGCGTCCAGCGCGAGTCCGTTCTGCTCGTTCATGACGCGGATCGCGGCGACGAGGTTCTCCGCGTTGTCGAGGGGCTCGCCCATTCCCTGGAAGACCGCGTTGCGGAAGGTCCAGCCCAGGAGGAAGCGCGCCGCCATCGCCTGCGCGACGATCTCCCCCGCGGAGAGGTTCCGCGTGAATCCGCCCCTCCCCGTCTCGCAGAAGGCGCAGCCCATCCTGCATCCTGATTGCGTGGAGACGCAGAGCGTCGAGCGCTCGAACTCGGGCATGGGGATGAGGACGCATTCCGCCGTGGCCCCGTCCCGGAAGCGGAGAAGGGCCTTCCGCGTGACGAGGCCGTCATCGCCCGGAGCCTCGTCCGTTTTCAGGATCGCGGGCCAGTCAGGCTCGAAGGCATCCCGCCACGCCCGCGCGTTCGTTTCCGAGAGGCCGAAGCCCTCGGGTTCGAAGCGTCCATGGAGGAAGAGATCGGAATAGAGGGTGGCCGCGACGCCCGACCCGCCGGGGAGGATCTCCCGCGCGCGCGCGCGGAGAGCGGCGAGGGTCAGGCCGAAGGGATCTACGCGTTCCATAACTAAGGGGGGTCCTCGGCCCGCCGGACGGGGCGCATCCCGCCCGGGGCCGGCGCTACTTCTTCTCCCACTCGCCCCACTCGACGTCCGTTCGCTGGATCTCGAGTTCGTAGGAATCATTGGTACCTTTGAGGTTTATGTCGCCACGGAGGCTGAGCGGTCCTATCTTGATCGTGGACTCGGCCTCCTCGCCTATCGCGCAGGGAAGAACGTACTGGGCGGTCTCGGCGCCGTAGCTCGCGGTCGCCGTGATGGAACCCCCCTTCGCGTCGCGCGTCGCGGCGTAGGCGATCTTCACCTTGACCGTCTTCCCCTTCCTATCCATGAATTCGAAGGCGATCTCGCCGCTCTTGGCGTTCTTCCCGGGCTCGTCGAGGAGCTTCCACCTCTCGTCCTTGAGGCGGATGAGGTCGTACCACCATTCCGTGAACGAGCCCGCGTTGGATTTCACCACCTCGTTCTTGCCCGCGCGCACCGTGATGGTTTCCTTCCACGGTACGAAGGAGACCTCGGGGAGGATCACGCGGCCGAAGCCCCGAAGGTACACGGCCACTTCGTGCTTGCCGGGCTCCAGGTCCTGGATCACGAAGGGCTTCCTGATGTCGCCCGTCGTGTATCCGATGAACTTCCCGTCCAGGTGGATCTCAGCGTCGATGAGCCTGCAGTGGAGGTTGATGGAGCCGGGCTTCTCGTCCCTGAGGCTCGTGAGCGAGCGCTCCGTGATGTCCGTCCTGAGCGGGACGTCCTTGCCCGTAGCCTTCTTCACCGCGAGCTCCACGAGGCCGTGGATGAGGTTTTCGTCCTTGCCTCGGTCCGCGTAGACGAAGGCCTGGGAGGATTCCGCGTCGATGAGGTGGAGAGTGAGGGCGATGTCGCCGCCCACGATCGTGAACTCGGCCTTGGAGATCCACCTGGCGCCCAGGACCTTGCCGATCTTCACCGCGTCGCCCTTGCCCAGGGAGAGCGAGACTTCCTGCTCGTGGAGGACGTCGTCCAGCGAACTCCGGTCCACGAGAGTGACGCCGGCCTGGCTCGTCATGTCGTAGAGGACGATCCCCGAGATGAAGGACGAGAGGTAGTCGAAGCGAGGATCCCCGCCGGCGTTGAGCGTGCCCAGGAAGGCGATCGTGTTGGACTGGGCGGGGAGGACGGCGGCGGCCAGGAGGGCCGCGGCCACGGCGATCATGATTGTTCTGCGCATGCACCCATTATACGGCCGCCCGCGTTCCGGGCGCAAGGCGCGGGCGGGCGCGCCCACCACTTGCACCTGCGACCCTATTTCCCTATAGTCGACTCCTCGCCGGTACCGCCAGAGCGGTTCCGAGCGCCGTTCCGGGACCCGGCGCCGTCGTGCGCTCCCGGGCGCGCACTCCCTCCATGACGGAGGCGTCATGCGTTTCCACTTCCCGATCATCATCATCGACGAGGACTTTAGATCGGAGAACGCCTCCGGCCTCGGCATCCGCGCGCTCGCCAAGGCCATCGAGGACGAGAGCATGGAGGTCCTCGGCGTGACGAGCTACGGCGACCTCTCGAGCTTCGCCCAGCAGCAGTCGCGCGCCTCCGCCTTCATCCTCTCGATAGACGACGAGGAATTCCAGGCCGCGGCCCCCGGCGAGGACAGCGAGGCCATCCGCCAGCTCCGCTCCTTCGTGGAGGAGATCCGCTTCCGGAACGAGGACATCCCCATCTTCCTCCATGGGGAGACCAGGACCAGCCGCCACATCCCCAACGACGTCCTCAAGGAGCTCCACGGCTTCATCCACATGTTCGAGGATACGCCCGAGTTCATGGCGCGCTACATCGTCCGCGAGGCCCGCTCCTACCTAGACTCCCTCGCGCCCCCCTTCTTCCGCGCCCTCACCCACTACGCCTACGACGGCTCGTATTCATGGCACTGCCCCGGGCACTCTGGCGGCGTCGCGTTCCTGAAGAGCCCCATCGGCCAGATGTTCCACCAATTCTTCGGCGAGAACATGCTGCGTGCGGACGTCTGCAACGCCGTGGACGAGCTCGGCCAGCTATTGGACCACACCGGTCCCGTGGCCGCGAGCGAGCGCAACGCCGCCCGCATCTTCCACGCCGACCATCTCTTCTTCGTCACCAACGGCACCTCCACCTCCAACAAGATCGTCTGGCACTCCACCGTGGCGCCCGGGGACGTCGTGGTGGTGGACCGCAACTGCCACAAGTCCATCCTCCACGCCATCACCATGACGGGCGCCGTCCCCGTCTTCCTCATGCCCAAGCGCAATGACTACGGCATCATCGGCCCCATCCCCAAGAGCGAATTCTCCTGGGAGAACATCAGGGCCAAGATCAAGGCGCACCCCTTCGCCTCCAAGTCCCTGCGCCACCCGCGGATCCTCACCATCACCCAGTCCACCTACGACGGCGTCCTCTACAACGTGGAGATGATCAAGAAGGAGCTCGACGGAAAGATCGACACCCTCCACTTCGACGAAGCCTGGCTCCCCCACGCCGCCTTCCACGATTTCTACGAGGGCTACCACGCCATCGGCCCCGACCGCCCGCGCTGCAAGGACTCCATGGTCTTCTCCACCCAGTCCACCCACAAGCTCCTCGCGGGCCTCTCCCAGGCCAGCCAGATCCTCGCCCAGGACTCGGAGAACCGGAAGCTGGACTTCGATATGTTCAATGAAGCCTACCTCATGCACACCTCCACGAGCCCCCAGTACGCCATCATCGCCTCCTGCGACGTCGCCGCCTCCATGATGGAGGCGCCCGGCGGGCACGCCCTCGTGGAGGAATCCATCGCCGAGGCCATGGACTTCCGCCGCGCCATGCGCAAAGTGGACGCTGACTGGGGCGAAGGCTGGTGGTTCAAGGTCTGGGGCCCGGAGGAGCTCTGCGAGGAAGGCATCGGCTCCCGGGAAGACTGGGTCCTCCGTTCCGGCGAGAAGTGGCACGGCTTCGGCGAACTCGCCGACGGCTTCAACATGCTCGACCCCATCAAGGCCACCATCATCAACCCCGGCCTGGACGTGGAAGGGAACTTCAGCGACTGGGGCATCCCCGCCCTCGTCCTCACCAAGTACCTTGCCGAGCACGGGATCATCGTGGAAAAGACCGGGCTCTATTCGTTCTTCATCATGTTCACCATCGGCATCACCAAGGGGCGGTGGAACACCTTAGTCACAGAGCTCCAGCAGTTCCGCGACGCCTACGAACGCAACCCGCCCCTCTGGAAGGTCATGCCGGACTTCGTCCAGGCTCATCCCCGTTACGAGAAGGTCTGCCTCAAGGACCTCTGCCAGGCCATGCACGAGATGTACCGCTCTTCGGACATCGCCAAGCTCACCACCGAGATGTACACCTCCAACATGTCCCCCGCCATGCGCCCCTCGGACGCCTTCGCCAAGATGGCCCATCGGGAGATCGATCGCGTCCCCATAGACGAGCTCGACGGCCGCGTCACGGCGGTCCTCCTCACCCCCTACCCCCCCGGGATCCCCCTTCTCATCCCCGGAGAGAAGTTCAACTCCACCATCGTGCGCTACCTCCGCTTCGCGCGCGAGTTCAACGCGCGCTTCCCCGGATTCGAGACCGACATTCACGGGCTCGTGGACGAGGAGGGAGCGGACGGGGTGATGAGGTACTACGTGGATTGCGTCCGTGAACGGAGCGAAGCGCAGTATAGCGAGCGCAGCGAGCGTTCTTGAAGGGGGAGTAATCCTCCGCCCGCGTCAGAACGGACGTCTATTAGGGAGTAACGGCGGGGCCTGGATAAGAAAACGCAGCTCCGGTCAGAGCGAAGAGTACTTCGATTCCCTACGCTGCGTTTTCTTATCCACCCGCCACCATTACGGCTGAGGCGTCCGTTCTGGCGCGTTTCGGTGCAACCCCTTCGTTCGCTAGCGCAATCTACGCGGCTCCCCCTGCGCTCCAGCCTCCTAACACTTCGCTTCGCTCCGTTAGGCCTTCGGCTCGCCGCGTTGCTACAACCGTGGGCATGTCTCAGGGAGCCATGCTCCGCGCTGCGCGCGCTTGTTGAGGAACGGCTGCGGGGTGCTCCGCTGCCCCCACTACGTTCGGAGAAGGGCCTGTATTGATTACTATTGGGCGGGGCAGATCATTTCATTTTATGTAAATACTATTATTGGCTACCTGAACCGTTCCGGGACTGTCGGAGACTCTTTCAGTTGAGTATAGCCGCTAAGGGAATAGCCCTGGATTCCCGTCCTCGTTCTATAAATATCTTTTATTTAGCGCAAGCACTTCGTCACATCTCTCCAAAACCAACCCCTCTCAGGTCAAATTCGGATAAGATATTTATTACTTTATCTGATGCATGGGGGAAAGAAGTAAATCTGGGCACTCGTCACTCGCATTTTGATGAATCAACCTAATAAACGGTCTAGTGTAGTAATTACCAGACGCGATATCTTTATGCGATAATTTTTTCAGATCCTCATCACAACAAATACAATATGGCATCTCTTCATATGATTCGCGTAACGTCAAGCATCGATATTGCATAGTATTTTCTCCTTACCCCTCGCAAGAGAAACCTACGGTCGCCAAACTCCAGAAACGCATGAATATGATACGAGGGAGACTGGCAAGCTCGCAGCACTTCTTAATGAAATAGCGCAGGGGCTTCCCCTCTTGGATGATTCATTCGGCGGTTCGACAACCTTCTCGCCGGCGCCAAGGGTGCCGCACTTTTTCTCGTGCTATTCCTCGATCAAAGGGATCCTGCTGAGCCCTCAGGCTTCACTCCGAGTTTGGCTCGCCATCAAGCAGGATGAGCTTACCCGCCTTCCCACGCGAAAGATTGGGCTTCCCGCTATTATAATGCGCGCCAACCCACCCATTCTCCAGCCTCACCCTCGTCCCATCTTGGACGAGCTTTACGTCATCGGCCCAAAAGGTGATGCCGATGGTTCCCGAGGCGTCGCGAAGCGTACCTTCTCGCACGCGCAGCGACTTGTCGCCCTTCCTGATGGAGCGACTCTTCCCCAATTGCTCGACGACGCCCTCGACACTCACATTGCAATCCAGGTTTATAATCGATGTGATGGGCATGATCGGCGGAGACGGCGGCCTTTCTTTTTCATGCTCGAGCCGAGGGACGCGCGGCTTATTCGCGCGCTCCTTTTTCACCGGCTCCGGCATGGCTTGATGCGTCGCGGCTAGCTCCTCGTCAGAAAGGCCTGAGAGTTCTTTACCGCCATGGAACTGGCCATCCTGGAAAAATACGGCAAACAGCGGGGACATCGCGTGGATCTTGCCTATGATCGCGTCGACGCGTCGGTAGTAAGCTTTCCATTCTCTATCGGTCTCGCAGTCTGGCTCGGAACCGAGCTGTACCTGCCTATCGTCATGCCACGAACCCGCCTCGACGAAGACCGCAAAATCCGACCATGATCCGACGCGCTCCCTGAGCCGTTTCTTTTTCTCCGCCGACAAACGCTCCCGGAACCTCAGCGTCCACCAGGGATTGTCTCCCTCATAAGCGGCATGATCCCCAAATATCATGAAGCCGGGATCGCCGACCTCGGGCTGGCGGGGATTTTCATTCTGGGGGTCTGGCATGGTTCCTTTGATCGGAAAGTTCTCTTCCATATGACAGCTCTTTCAGCCTCATCTACCGTCTCGATTCATGCTTCTGGGGACGCAATGAAATTCGACTATAGGAGCTGTTTTTTAGAATGTCAAGAAACGGGGGAATTGATACCCAAGTCCCATTCGGATAGATTGAGATTGGGGGGGGATGGTGCGAAATCATGGTAAAAGCGGTCTTGTTCGATATCGACGGCGTCATTATCCGGCATAAAGAATATTACTCTCGCCATCTGGAAAGAATCGGATATGTCGAAGCTGCGGCTGTATTGGATGAATTCTACTCCAGTGGTACGAATCAGGAATGCGATCGCGGCTTACTTGATCCTCTGGTGGCGATAGTGCCATTCCTGAAAAGGATGAAGTTCGATAAAAGAAGCGACGAGTACTTTAACGCCCAGTATGAAATCGAAAAACAATACATCGATTATAAATTGCTTGAGAGAATAAAATCTCTCAGGGCCAACGGCGTGCGATGTTTCCTGGCGACGAATCAAAATACCTACAGGAAAGTATTCCTGCATTCGGTCCTCGACGTGGATAATACCTTCGATTACGCGTTCTATTCGTGCGACATGTATTGCGTAAAACCCGAGAAGGAGTATTGGGAATACATTCTGAAATACCTGGAGAAATACAGGTTCCTGCCGGAAGAATTGCTTTTTCTCGATGACACGGCCGCGAACGTCGAATCAGCGGAGAAGCACGGAATCAGGGCCAAGCATATCAGAACGGAGAAAGATATCGCGGATGCGCTGATTTCGGTAAATTGATTTATCCGTTATTCGCTGTTTCGGCGAAGTGAAGCTCGTTGAATACTCATCCGCGGCCTGGTCCCATGCGCCAGACCGGGAGGCGCTTCCAAGGGGCCTTATTCCGCGAGGAATCCGGCTATGGCCTCGACGGCCAGTTCCTGCTGGCGTTCCCGCGGGATGAGGGCTATCCCGTCCCCCTTCTGATCGCCGTAGGAACCGAATTGGGCGTGGTTGCCTCCCTGGATCTCCACGAACCGCGCGTCGCCGGGAAGGGACTTCACCGAGGCCGCGATCTTCTCTGGCGTAGACAGCTCGTCCTCCGACGCGGAGATCGACAGGACGCGCCCGGTTCCCAGGGGTTTCTTAGGGTCGGGATAGGACGCGAGCAGGATCAGCGCCCGCCACGCCCCGGGGTTCCCGGCGGCGAAGGACGACGCCATCACCCCGCCGAGGGAATGGCCGGAGAGGACCCATGCGGAGATCCCCCAGTTGCCGTCTATGATCGCGCGCGCCGCGTTCGGCTTGAAGACGGCCAATCCGAAGGGCATCTTCGGGATGAACACCTCGTATCCGGTCGCCGCGTAGACCTTCGCCATGATGGGGAGATAGCCTTCGGGCGCCACGAAACCGCCGGGATAGAAGATGAATCCACCGGTTTCCCCGCCCTTGCCTATGCGGTAGCCGTAGGGCGTCTTTTCCACAGGATAGGCGGCCAAATCCTGCGGGTCGTAGCGCGGTCCGGAAGAGCAAGAGACGAGGACGAGGAACGCTGCGAGGAGCGGGAGCGCCTTTCTCATTGCCAGAGCATAAGTACGCGGCGGACCTTTGTCCAGGCGCCGACTGTCCGTCGGCCGCCTGCCTTTTCCCTTATTTAGGGATACAAGGGTATGGATATCGGAGTCATCGTCGCCTTCAGTGCATCGCTGACCCTTCCATCCTGGCTTTCCGATTATCTGAGCGACAGGGCTCCAGTGACGCTGAAATTGGCGATCATGGACACCGACATCGTCCAGTTCGACCTGCACGACATGGCCAGGGACTCCTTCCCGCGCTCTTCGCATTTCGGGAGGCTCGTCACGGCTTCGGGCGACGAGTTCAGCAAAACCTTCTAGGTCCGCTGGCTTGATCGATCGAATCGATGAGTCCTCCGGGGTCTTTCGCCCCCTTCCCTTACTTGCCAGGGGCATCATTCTGGCATAGATGAAGAACGATTGATTCGTGAATCGCCGCGAGGTAGTATGAAGTGCGGATTCTTTGGCGTCGTTATAACGAGGGATGCTCATACTTCCCGTGAGGTGATCACATGCAGAAAATGGAAAAGCCTTGGATATCTATGATCGCCATCGTATTTTTTATGATTACCCTCGTGTGCTGTGCGTACCGTGAATGGGGGCATGGATTCAATGACCCTACGGAACCCGGCAATGGCGGAGACATGGTCACCATACGGCCCGTCGAGATCTTCGACATCCTTGATAATCCCGGAAGAGGGTTCGCGGAATTCCAGGGCTGGGAACGGAACATCGAGGATCACCCCGCACCTACGGTTTCCTACTGCCGCTGGAGCTGGGCAAAGCTCGAACCCGCCGAAGGAGAATATAACTTCACGCTGGTAGATCAACGCATAGCCGCGGCGAAAGCGAAAGGCTTGGGCTTCGCGTTCCGCATCATGCCGCATTGGGACGATGATGGCATGGGGGGTTCTACTCCGTCTTGGTTGATAGCCAAAGGCGTGGGACGGGTGGAGGTTGCCGACGGTTGGTTCCCTGACCACAACGCCCCGGCTTTTCTCGAATACCATGAGAAGCTCATCATGGCCTTCGGCGAACGGTATAATGGCTCTCCGGACCTGGACCATGTCGATATCGGATCGGTCGGGTGCTGGGGAGAGTGGAACACAGCCGCCGCAGACGCATCATCCATAGACACTTGCAAGCAATATTATCCTATGACCGAAAATCAATTGAGAATAATCGAATGCTATCTCAAGGCTTTTCCGGATACGCCGCTCGTCATTCCGATCGGGGCTGTCGGCACTAATGAAACCGTTCGGAATTACGTCCTCCAGAATGGAATCGGCTGGCGCGGAGATTCCTTCGGCCATGGCGATGACAGCTTCGACCTCGATAATGGAGATTGGAATCACACGGACTATTATGATCTGCTCGCTGGCTCGC
>CAZIEI010000058.1:0-18008 GCA_964538705.1 uncultured Spirochaetales bacterium
GCCACCTCCGCAGCAGGCGGAACGACAAGCTTTGGCGGGGCCCCTGGCACCGGCGGGCTTGCCACGACCGGTGGCGCCAGCGCGACCGGCGGAGGCATCGCAACGGGAGGCGTGCAGGGCACCGGCGGATCCGGCTCGTGCCAGTCGGCCGGCACGGTGAACACGCAGTACCAGGCCGCGGACTCGGCCGTGCTGGCATTCCTCCTCGGCCAGAAAGTACCGAACGCCGAGTTCGCGCTGTCGAAGGCGGGCACCACACTCGTGACGAAGGCCTACACCTGTCCCGGCGCCATCGGCGCGCCGACGGACACGACGACCATGTTCCGCCTCGCCAGCAACAGCAAGGCATGGACCAGCGCCGGCATCCACGACTTGATTCAGCAAGGGGCCATCACGCTGTCGACCAAGGCGTTCTCTTACCTCGGGATCACGACGCCGCTTCCGAGCAGCGCGACCGTCTCTCCCGGCTCTACCGCGAAGGAGAGGCCGCGGAGTACGGGCCGGCCCGATTCGTGCTCGAACCAGACGTCGCGGAACTCGAGCCGCCCCTCGATGGGGCGCCTAACCGAACCGTCTATACGGTATTCCGTGTGCTCGCGCAGGATCGCGCCGATCCTGTCCAAGGCCACGAGGGTTTTCCCGAACTCCGTAAGCACACGGCCCATCTGCCTCACCGGCCAGAGGAAGCGCCCTACGAAGGCGAAGAACATGACCATGGTCCCGAGGCTGACAGCCCCGCGGGCGGCCCACATCGATCCGGCTACGAGGGTCAACGCCATCTGCGTCATCGACATGCCCGCGGAAACGCCCCAGTAGGTGCCGTGCATCTTGATGAGGCCTTCGAGGATCTCCGCGTGTTTGCGGTTCTTCTCGTCGAAACGCGCGTTCTCGTAATCCGATCGCGCGAAGGCTCGAACCACGCGTATCCCGCGGAGGTTCTCCTGCACGACACTCGTCATCGCGCTCTCCGCCTCCTCGAAAACGAGCTGGGCCTTCTGAATCCTCATGAAGTAGAGGAAGGACCAGAGGAAAATAGCCGGTACCATGCACATGGATACGGCGGCCATGCGGACGTCGAGCGAGAAAAGGATGGAAGCGGAGAAGGCGATCAAGAAAAGAGCCCGCCCCACCTCGATGATCTGCCCCTCGAGGAAACGCTTCACCGTATCTACGTCAGAAGTGCACCGCTGGATGAGGTCGCCTGAGTCCGCCTTGGAGAAGTATGCGTAAGGCAGGTCCCTGAGACGCCCGAAAATTCGTTCCCGGGCACTCCGCGCGGTGCCCTCCGCCGCCATCGAGGACATCGATCCCTTGAGGAAGAGGCAGAGCCCCTGGATCACGTTGAGGACGAGGATCGCTATCGCGCATCGCGCGAGGCTACGCCCGAGAAAATCCGCGCCGCCGAACGGGATGAGGATGAACCGAGCCCATTCGGGCGCCTCGACGGGCTTCCCGCCGAGAACCGAGTCGAGCGCGATGCGGATCACGATGGGATCCACAAGGGAGAGGAAGGCCGCCGCCATTACGGCGAGAGCGGCCACGAGAAAACCGCCACGCTCGCCTTTCACGGCGGAGCGGAGTATGCCCGAACGAATTCGCTTTTTCATTTCTATGCCTTATAAAAAAAGAGCGTAAGCGACGACGCGTCCACCGCGCGAGCGCGCGGACGCGCGGACCCCGGCGACGGCTTTCGCCGCGCCTGCCGTTCTCGACGTTGTGTGTGCTTGGACGCCTTCCCGGCGCGGTCGGACGATGCGTGCGCGGCGGCCTTTAGGCCCTGCACGCGGAATTGTCCTGCCGGAAAGGGGCTCGCGGGTGGGCCGCGCTCGCGCGCGACGCTTCCGCCTTCATGATAAGCCGCGTTATGCGCGGCTCAACGGTGGGCCCCATGCCGGAGAAGGGTCGTCATGCGTTTAGCGCAGTCCATCCATAGTCCTCCTCGGGTAATGGTTGTGCGGACGCTAGCACCGCTTGAGAATGGGAGTCAAGCCCTGAAGGGAAAATATAATCGAAAATTCCCATATTCTTCAGCAGAGCTGAAGTGGCATTCGCTCCATTGCGTCTAGTGAAGCATCTCGGAGTCCGTGCATAGAGCTCAGTCCTCGAAGAACCCGTCCTCTTTATCGAAGAAGCTTCCATTCTCGGCCGCGCCTGAAGATACGGAGCCGCCGACCGCTCCGATGGGATTTCTCTGGAGGTGAAGCCGCTCGGCGTATCGGTACAGCGCGATGCGCCGAGTCAACACCACTCGCTCCGCCTCGTATAGTTTGAAGAAGGCCTTGATCGTCAGGGAATTGCCCTTCTCGTCCTCTCCGACATCGGTGTCCCAATAGGGTCCGTCCTGAAGCATCTCTTTTAGATCATCGAGCCGATAAAGATAGCGCTCGAGGAGGAAAAGATCCTTCCTGATCGCGAGTATGGGACCGTTCACTTCTTTGAGATCCTTGAGCGTCTGCGCCGAACGGGGATCGGGCTTGAACCCGGGATCCTCGTCCTCGGCCATCCATCTCCTCAGGGCGCCGCTCGCGGCGAGCTTTGTGAACGAATCATTGAAGTCCCGGCGCTTCTTGAGGTAATAGCCGGCGAACTGACGCACTACCCGCATCGGATTCGCGCGGAGCGCCTCGATCCGTTCGCTCCTCCACTTATCCCGGAATTCCTCGAGCCCCGTTCCCTCGACCGCTAGGGGGGAAAATTTTTCCTCGGTCCTCCGCTCGACCGCCGCGCCCGCCGGAGCCTCCGCTTCTTCCCCGTCGAGGCCGAGGAGCCCTACGAGGCCTTCGTCGCAAGTCACGAGGACGTCCCCTGACGGAACGCTGACGACCATGAATTCCGTGCCGCGTACGCCGCAAATCGCTCCTTCGGTCCTGACCTGCGCGCTCGGAGTGCCGATTAACTTCCCGACTTTCATGCCCACCTGGCCCGTCATGAGATCGAGCGTGGTGCTCGGCTGGCCCTTCACCTCGGAGGTCTTGAAGTAGAAGCTGGTCTTGGCGCCGACGATGACCTTGCCCGAGAAGCCGGTCGTCTTGTCCACCTCGATCTCGACCTTTGACCTGTCCTCGGTCCTGATCATGTCATTGTTGTAGATGTCGGAATCGATGTCGAGCTTCGAGACCTTGCCGTTATGAGTGACGGTCGCCTTGCCGACCATGTACGCGACGGTTCCGCAGGGAGCGTCCTTCCGGGACGCCGAATCGGCGGCGGCGATGCCGAGGACGGCGACGATGATCGCGAGCGCGGCGAATCCGAAAGCCCTTTTCTTCATGAAGGAACCTCCCCAGGGTTTCCTCATTATAGCACTTCCCCGCGCGGCTTTCGAGGGCGAATTCTCCGATGCGGGCGGAAGCGGATTCTTCGAATGATTGAGGCGCCGATGCCCGCGTTAAGGCGCAGGGCCTGGCTCAGGAAGAGGCGACCTTCAGAAGAGTGGGGTGGCGGTTCATACGGGAAAAGAAAGGGCGGGGGCTCGGCCCCGCCCTTTCGGATTAGAAGTCAGCGTTCTTTATTACTTGAGTTCGGATATTTCGATGTTGTCTATGATGACGTCGCCGCCGAAGTGGCCGCCGAACTTGAGGCCCCACCTTCCGTTCTTGAAGATGTCGCGGAACTCGCCCATGGCTGTGAGGATGCCGTCGGGGTCGGACCACTTGTAGGTGATGTTGCCGACGATGCCCTTCTCGCCCTGGGCCTGCAGGTAGAAGTAGGAATCCGCGTTAGGAGCGGCGATAAGGGGCTTGAGGTCGAAGCTGACGCGGTAATTCCTCCAGCCGACGATACCGATCTTTTCGGGATCGGTCAGGAAGGCCTCGATCCACTCGCCATCGACAGCCTGATCCATCTTCACGAGGAGGGACTTGCCCTTGATGGCCTGATCGCCCTCGACGATGGAGAGCGAAACGCTCTTCTTCTTCGGGCCGACCGCCTTGAAGGCGGAGATGTCCCCGTCCTCGAAATCGATCTTGATCTTCTTGAACGCCATGCGCTCGATCTTCTCGGGCGGGGTGTTGGCGTCGTCGAGGAGGGCCTGCGCGCGCGGCTTGTACGAGGCGATTACGGTGGCGGGGGCGATGCCGCCCCAGACGACCTCGCCGATCATGTCGTTCTTCAGGTTCTCGAGCAGGGACTCGGTGCCCTCGGGGTAGAAGGGTTTCTTCCGCATCTCCTTGAGGAGTTCCTGCATCGGCTTGGAGTACTTCTCCTCCTTGGCGAGGTCGGACTTGTACCAGGACTGGAGGCAGATGTCGATGAACTTGCCGGCCTGGACCTGCTTCTTGGAGCCCGCGCCGATGCCATAGCCGTCGAACATGAAGAAGAACTTCTTCTCCTTGTTTCCGGGGCCGAAGGGCAGGGGCACCGCGACGATCTCGTCCCGGGTCTTCGCCTGCGCCTGGGCGGGGATCCAGGAACGCTCGATGTACATGGCGATCTTCCTGGACTCGAGCCCGGTGTCGAGGTTGTTGGGATTGTACCAGCCCTCGTTCACCGCCTGTTGCGCGGCGACGAGCGCCTCGAGGAGCCGCGGATCGTCGAAGTTGAGCTTCCCCTGCCCCTTTGCATCGATGGTGGTGAGGGTAGTCCCGTTCTCGTAGATCCAGCAGAAATGGTTCCAGGTGCTCACGCCCCAACGGTCGGGATTCCCGTCCTTGTCCGCGTCGAGGGTCATCTTCTTGGCGAGATCGCGGAAGGAAGCCCAGTCCCACTTCCCCGCCTTGTAAAGGGCCATGGGTTGGCTCTTGGCGGGGATTCCCTCCTCGTCCATGAGGGTCTTGTTGTAGATCACCATCCAGGGCTGCGAGGAAGTCGCGTTGCCCGCGATGTAGTACTTGCCCCCGAACTTGAAGATCTGGTCCATCGACGATTTACCGACGTTTTTGGCCTTGAGGTCGACGTACCCGTCGATCGGCTGCGCGTATCCTTTCGTGTAGAACTGCGGGAAATTCTGCGCGCCGGAGAAGATCACGTCGATGGGATCGCCGGCGGCGAGCCTCGTGATGATCTTAGAGGGCCAGTTGTTCCAGTCCGACCGGACGAGGGTCACCTTTGCCTTGTACTGGGCCTTGTAGGTCTCCATCGCCTGCACGAAAGGATCCGATTTGTCGCTCGGGTTGACGGCGGGCCTGAAGACCGCAATGTCGGCGTCCCCGGCGAACGCCGCCGGGGCGACGATCGTCAGGGCGACCAGCGCGGCCAGGACCGTCATGATCGTTCTCTTTTTCATTTCGTCGTCCTCCTTAGAAATGGCTTGTATCCGAAAGGGCTCCCGCCCCGACGTCCGCCCCGCCGGGCGGTTCGTACTATGATAAAGGCGGCCCGCCTGGGCGGGTTACCGTTCGGATCCTCATCCCACGAGACCCGATCGCGCGATGCTCTCCGTGAAGAACCGCTGGAAGAAGAGGTACAGGAGGAGTATCGGCCCTATGACGAGGAGGCAGCCGGCCTCCAGCACCGACGATCGGATGAGCGCGATGTCCTCCGCGCGCATGCCTGACGACTCAGTCACGAGCCGTTCCTGCAGGATCGTGAGCCCGACCGGGAGGGGATAGTAATCCTGGTAGAACATCACTGATAGGAAATAATCGTTCCAGTACCACACGATCGAGAAGAGCGCGATGACGATGAGGACGCTCCCCGCGTTGGGCAGCATGATGCGGAAATACGTGCGGAGGGGCCCGCATCCGTCGACCGTGGCGGCCTCCTCGAGCTCGACGGGCATGCCCCTGAAGAACTGGCGCGCGATGTATATGTAGAGCCCCGAGCGGATCCCCGTGCCGAAGAACGCCTGGAGGTAGAAGGGCCAATCGGTGTTGAGGAGATTTACCTTTCCCCAATCGGGCTTGAAGATGCCGATGACGCGCCCCAGCCCGAAGAAGTCGAAGTAGCGGAAATTCACGTAGAGCGGGATGATGATGGTGGAGACGGGCACGATGATGGTGAAGACGAGGCAGTTGAAGAGGAACTCCCTGCCCTTGAACTTGAAGCGCGCGAAGCCGTAACCCACGAGCATGCAGGAGAATACCTGGAGCGCTACGGATGGGACCATCATCCTCACTGTCCTCCAGAGCGAGCCGAGGAAATCGAGGTGCTTGTTCGCGATGGAAAAGTTCTTGAGGGTGAGGTGCTTGGGTATCCAGATCACGGTCGGATCGAGGATGTCCTTCGGGTCCCGGAAGGCGTTCGTTATCAGGAAAAGCACGGGATACAGGAGGACGTACGCCATGCCCAGGAAGAACACCGTCCTGAATACGGAGAATGCGACGCCCATTGCGCGTTTCGCCAAGGCCTTCCTGGCCAAGGACCCGGGCTCGAGCAGCCGGCGCATCGTTTCCGAAGCCATGCCCTACCCCCTCACTCAGTCATGTAGAACACCCTGCGTGAGAGCAGTGCGTTCACGACGCCGATGATGGCCATCACTAATACGAAGTATGCGATGCCGATAGTGGTCGAGTACTCGAATCTCCCCTGCGTCGTATAGCGTACGATCATGCGCATGACCCCGTTCGAGTAATCCGTGAAATAGTCGATGATCGTGTAGATCACGGTGAGGAGCGTCGTTGGGGATATGAGCGGGAAGGTGATCTTCCAGAATTTCTCCCAGCCCGTCGCACCCTCGATGTCGGCGGCCTCATACATCGATGCCGGAATCCCGTGAAGGGCGGATAGGAGCATGAGGGTCTGGACGCCGGATTTCCAGGTGAGGTCGAAGACCTGGTTGATGGCTTCGACCGCCTTAGTGGCGACGTTCACGTTGATGCCGAGGTTCACGAGGAGGGCCAGGATATTCCCGGACTGGAAGATGCTAGAGGCCTCCCCGGTGGCCGCGGGATTCATGAGGACGTTCTCCCTGAGAACGGTGATCACGACTCCCGAGGATATGATGACGGGGAAGAAGAAGATCGCCCGCATCAGGGAGCGCCCCGGGAAGTGGTCCTTGAGCAGGAGCGCGACGAAGAGCGAGAAGAAGAAGATGATGGGCACTTGGTAGAGGATGTTGCCGACGCTTTCGATGATGGTGCGGACGAACACCGGATCCTTCGTCAAAGCGTAGATGTAGTTTTCCAGGCCCACCCATTCCATGGAAAGGCCCTCGCCCGAGATCACGAATTTCGTGAAGGTGTAGTAGAAGGACTGCGCGAAGGGGACCGCGAAGAAGAAAACGAAGCCGATGAGCCACGGGAGAATGAAGAGCCTCCCGTAGAGCGCCCTGCGCCGGTCGAGCCTAAGGCCGCCGGCCAGCGGTTTCCTGATTCGCTTCATCGATCCTCGCCTCCCCAGATCGCCCAGCCCCTGGCTTCAAGCTTGCGCCCTCCGGGAAGCGCCGCGGAGGCCCGGCCGTAGTTCACGGCGATCCTCGCGCCCCCCTCGAAGGTCGTGACGCGCAGGTCGCGCGAGAGTATCTCATGCCGGACGATCGCCTCCCCGCGTACGCGCTCGAGGGCCGGAAGGATCTCTCTCCACGCCGCCACGGCATCGTCCTTCCACCCGAGATAGTCGGCGTGATTGAGGTAATCGTGGTTCGTGGCCACGAGCTCGTCCAGGTTCCGGTACGCGAAGCGGAAGAAGGGCTGAGATCCCGTCTCGAGGAGTTTCAGTTTCCAGGCGACGAGGTCCGGATGGGCGTTGCCCGGGACCGCCGCGTAGGGGATCGAGCCCCGTATCACCATCTGGTAGAAGGGCACTTCCTCGGTCTCGATGTCGAACTCGCTGGAATACGCGGGGACGTTCACGGCATGTGAAGCCGCTTTGAGCGCGTAAGCGAACGGCGCGTCCATGAGGAGCCCGCCCGATCCCGCGGAGAGCGGCCCCTGCCCGGCCGCGAGCGAATCGAGGAGGGCGACGCGTTCCAGCTGGGCCTTGGCCCGGTCGGTCGTTCCGAAATCGGAATAAAGGAGATTCCCCAGCGTGGACGGCGAGAGCCCCGCGGCGCCCAAGGCTCCGAAGCCCCGCATGAAGCCTGAGAGGACGCCGGGAAGCTCCCGGGGCCTGAGCATGTTCCAGGAGGGGCGGCGGTCGATCTCCTTCACGAACGTGCTCATGCGGTATTCCCGGAGCGTCACGGGCGAGCGGAGGACGGAACGCGCGGACATGAGCGCCTTCACTCGTCCGAAGTTACCGCGGTACATATTGAGGAAATCGGCGTCGGGGTAGACGGCCGCGCCCGCGGCGGCGGCGGCGGCCGCGAAGGCCTTGAAGCCCCGCTTGCCTCCGAGCGCGGGCTCCGCACGCGCGGACAAGGGCACGGCCCTCCGCGCCCCTCCCCTGAGCCATCCCTCGTAACGGACCACCATGTCCTTCGCTCCGGCCTCGGACATATCCTTGACGATGAGCGCCGCATCCTTGAACCTCGTGTAGTCCTGCACGATCTCCATGGGGATTCCGAGCACGGGCTTCACCTTGGCGGCGCTTCCGAAGAATTCGAAGTAGAGCGGGTTGCGGTCGGCGAAGGGGCTCTTCGCCATGAGGCCTGATTCGAGGAGATAAGCCCGGTAGCGGGCGGCCATATCGGAGTAGGAGGACTTCCCGCGCGGCAGGAAGAGGTAGGTAACCGCGAATTTGTCGATGGCGCAGGGGTCGCGCTCGAGGACGCGGATGCCGCGCGACTGGTTGAACCGATCATTCACT
The DNA here is from genome assembly GCA_964538705.1 of uncultured Spirochaetales bacterium. Taxonomy (GTDB): domain Bacteria; phylum Spirochaetota; class Spirochaetia; order Treponematales; family JBGSOB01; genus CAYNQK01. The sequence continues at coordinate 8,623 of CAZIEI010000058.1, forward strand.
TGGATGGTATCCGAGTCCTTGAATATGAACGTCGCCGACGCCGAATTATACGTGGAACGCTGATAGGCGGTTTCCGCGTTGACGAGGGCCCGGGACTCGCCCGAGGAGATCACGGCGATGAACCCGCCCGCGCCCTCACGGTTCATACCGAAGACGGGAAGCCTGATCGTCTCGATCCTCTGCTTCCGGTACGCCATGTTCACGGAGGGATCGCGGCCGTAGACCGGCTCCTGGTACTGGACGTCGGTCCTTCGGTTGGAGAAGCCGATGAGCGCCCCGCATCCGTCAGGCACGAAAACGTAGCCCTTCTCAACGGCGCCCGCGGCTCCGAAGTAGGGAAGAGGAGTGATGGTGTTGAGGTCGTACTGGGGGAGAGGACTGTCCGGAGGCACCTGGTCCACCCGCACCTCGGCCACGGGAATCTCGACGTCGAGACGTCCGGGACCCAGGATGAAGTCCACCGGCACCGTCATCCCCTCGCGAGGGAAACGGTGCTTGAAGCGGACGCCGCCCTCTATCTCGATGAGCTCGAGCTCCTCGCGCTGGACCACGCTCGGCCATGAATTCGCGAGCTGCATCGCGCCGAGGTCGTCGGCGTAGCGTATGGAGAGCGTCGAAGCCATGGCCATCTTCACGCCGCCCGCGGCCATAGGATCGGACTCCCAGGCCGGAGGAGTGCTCCACCAGATCGTCCCGTCGGCCTTCGACCGCACCGCTATGGCGCCCGCCGTCTCGCTCGCCCAAAGTTCGAGACTTGCGTTTGACGCGAATCGCTTGTAGCCGGCGAGGAGGGCGCCTTGGGCACCGAGCGTTCCGGCGCCCGAGAACGCCAGGACGGCGGCGGCGAGGAACCATGCTCTCAACCCCGATCGGGGCGTACTGCGTTTCATCGTTTCATATCCTCAGCAGTATCTCGCGGTAGATGGTGGTCCCGAAGGAAACGAACTGAGCGATCAGCGTGTAAAGAAGGGCCCCGATGAGGACCACGAGGAGCATCCCTACCACCGTGAGCGCCATGGAAACGATCGTCTTCTTGAGCGTGTACTGGTGCACGGCCTTCATGGCGTTCACGAGCTGCAGGACGACCCATCCCCGCATGACCCAGGACGCCATGACGAGGAATATCCCCTCTTCCCTGACGAGGACGTTGCTGAGGAGGATGAGCGGCAAGCTCAGTGCCGCGTAGGCGAGGAGCGCGTACGAGGTGTAGATCCAGATCTCCTTGAAGGAGCCCTTGCCGTCGAAGAGGGTGCAGATTCCCCAATTCACAATCGTCCAGAGGAAAGCGAGCCCGATCGTCGACACGAAGTCCATGGCGATGTTGATCTCGTCGAGCTTGTTGCCATTGAAGATGAAGCCAGTGAAGAGGAAATTGGCGATCCTGGCGAGGAAAACCCCGGCCATGATGATCATCGCGGCCTTGAGCGAGCCCTTGTCCTCCGTCTTGAGCTCTTCGTAGCCCTTGAAAGGGTGGAGGAGGAGGTAGAAGGGATATCGGGCGGGGCTCAGGTCGCGAATGGCGCGAAGGCGTTCGGGATGGCGCTTGAGGACCCATTCTCGCCGCCAAGAGATGCCAAGCGGGATCGCTATAACCATGACGATGATGAAGGCGAAGAGGCCGAAATTTCTTCGCACGGCCTGGTTGCGGAGCTCCTTGAAGGATTCCGAGTAGAAGCGATGGTACTGCGAGATCTTGAAGGCCTCGGCCGACTCCTTGTAGCGGCCGAGCTGCTTGAGGGCCTTGCCCTTGCCCCGGTACGCGAGATCGAAGTTGGCGTCCATCCTGAGAGCCTCGTCCCAGGGCACGAGGGCCTCGGCGTAGTCGCCTTTCCGGTAGAGGTTCGTCGCCTCCCGCACGAGCTCGCCGAAGCGCGTCGGGCTGAAGACGGTGATGGAGCCCTTTTCCTCGTCCAGGACCGCGACCCGATTCCCCGTCGCGCCGATCGCGACCGGAGAGCGGAAGCAGCCGCGCTGGTCCCCGGGCCCGCCGAAGATGGCGACGCAATTGGAGTCCTGGTCGTACATGAAGACGCGGCCGCGGTCCTTGTCGATGAGGCTGATGAAGCCCTCATCGTCCACGGCGATGTCCGTGAAGCGGGACTTCTCCAGGCGCGACTGGTTCGGGTTGTAGTACTGCTCCCAGTCCCCGAAGTACATGAGGTCAGGTTTACGGTTCCAGAAGAGGATGTTCTTGGAGAGCGGGTTGAGCTTCTTAGCCTGGCCGGACTGACTGTCGTCGCCGAAGTCGGAGACGGTGTACACGAAGTCCTCTTCGTCGATGGTGAAGTTGACGTACTGCGTGGGCACGTAGCGCGCCATCTTATCCTTCTGCTCCTTGGTGAGGAAGAAGCGCCAGAACCGATCAGCGAGGAGCTTCCCGGTGACGGTCACCTTGTTGGCGCCGAAGAATCCGAGGAAGGATCCCTCGAGGTCGTAACAGAGCGCCCCTTGGAAGAAGCCGAAAGAGAGGACGTAGACGACCCCTGATGAATCGACGAGGACCTTCTCGGGGTAATACTCCTGGTTCGGCGGAACGAGGTCCGACTCGGGCCTGCCGAGGGAAAGGAATATCCTCCCCGTCGCGTCCATGCACCGGACTGAGCGGGCGCCGCGGTCGGCGACGAAGATCCGTCCCTCCCCGTCCACGAAGATCCCGCGCGGATCCTCGAGCTCGACCCGCCTCCCCGACGCGTCGCGGAAAACGGAGAGCGTCCTCCGGTACTTGAATTTCCCGTCGAGGACGACGATCCGCTTGTTGCCCGAGTCGAGGACGTAAAGCTCGCCGGAAGGCGAGAAGCACATATCCTTGGGCGTGGAGAGGGGGCCGACGCCCAGGTCCCGGCCGTTCAAAGCCTCGTCCGGCAGATAAGCGGGCGTTCCCGGTACCGAGTAGCCCCAGACCCCGTAGGAATACGAGAAGTACGGCGTCTGCGCCGCGGCGGGAACGGAGATCGCCGCCAGAGCCAGGGCCGCGATGGCCATGACGACGCGCCCGCCTCCCGGGCACCTGCCTGAGCGCCGCGTCATTCCTTCATCCCCGACGTGGTCATGGTCTCTATCACGCTTTTCTGGGAGAGCACGAAGAGGACGACGGGCGGAAGCATGAGCACGAGGTTCACGGCCGCCGTCACCCCCGCGCGAGCGATGCCGCCCGCGGAGATCTGGTTCAGGATGGTGGGGAGGACCTTCATGCTCTCGTCGTAGATGAAGGAACCGCCCGTGGAGTTCCAGATGTTCTGGAACGCGAATATGCCGATCGTGAGCCAAGCCGGCTTCACCGCCGGCATCACGATGAAGAACCACGTGCGGAATTCCGACGCGCCATCGATCCTGGCCGCCTCCAGCATCGAATCGGGTATCTGACCCATGAAGTTCTTCATGAGGTATATGCCGAGCGTCATCTGGATCACGGGAAGGATCAGGGCCCCGTAGGTGTTGATGAGGCCGAGCTTAGCTACGACGATGTACTGCGGGATGTAGGTCACCGCCGGCGAGAAGAGGAGCGCCACCACGATGACGCCGTTGATCGCCGCCTTCCCCGGGAATTTATGCTTGGCTAGGGGATAGGCCGCCATGCTCGCGATGAAAACGTGCCCGAAGGTCGCGATGACCGATACGAAAACGGAATTGAAGAGGTATCGCGAGAAGGGCACGCGCATGTTGCTCGTGAGCTGGAGGAGCATAGTGAAGTTCGCGAGCTTCCATTGCCGCGGGAAGACCGTGGGCGGGAAGAGGTAGATCTCGTTGAGCGGCTTGAAGGCACTGAATACTGAGTAGAGGATGGGGAAGACCATGACAAGCCCCAGCGCGACGAGGAAGAACAGGGAAAGCGAATTCCCCCAGGTGGAGCGGTTGACGTTTTCCTTTCCCAGCGCCGTCTTTCCCATCCGCCCCTACTCCATGTAGCGCTTGAGCGCGCTCGTGATGACTTTGTTCATGATCAGCATGGCCGCGAAAAGGATTACGGCTATCGCGGAGGCGTAGCCCATCTCAAAACGTACCGTGCCGAAGTCTTCGATGTAAGTAGTCACCGTATCCCCGACGTAACCGCGCGTCGGAAATCCCGCGAGAGTCTTGATGAGACCGCTCACGCCGAAACTCGCGGAGATCTGCATGACTGCGCCGAAGAGGAGCTGGGGCGCCATGGACGGGATGGTGATGTACCAGAGCTCCTGCCAGCGGTTCTTGATGCCGTCGATGACGCCCGCCTCGTAGAGGCTCTTGTCTACCGTCTGGAAGCCCGCTATGAAGGCGAGGAAGCCCGCGCCCATGCTGGACCAGAGCTGGACGATCATCAGCACCGCTCGCATGGTCTTGGGATTCTGGAACCAGATGACAGGCTCCCGGAGGATTCCCGATTGGACGAGAAACCCGTTCACGAGTCCGTAGACGTCCCCCGAGAAGATCATGCCCCATACCGAGAGCGCGCTCACCGCGAGCGACGGCAGGTAGAACACGAGGGTGAGAAGGGCGCGGGCCCAGGGTTTGAAGTCGTTGATGAACCAGGCGAGGAAGAAGCAGATCGCGTAGCTCAGGGGCCCGGTGACGAAGGCGAAGACGATGGTGTTCTGTAGGACCGTGAGGAATATCTGGTCATCCAAGACAAGCCGCACGTAGTTGTCCCAACCCACCCATTTAGGGAGCTGGAGCATGTTGAAGGACGTGAACGAGAGGAAGAAGGCCGAAACCACGGGGATTAACGTGAAAGCGATGAAAACGACGAGGAAGGGCGCCATCAAGGCGTAGCTCGAGGCGCTCTTCCTTATGTCGCGCCCGAGCGCGGCCGCGCGCTCCGCGATCCCTCGCTTGATCATCGCGCCCTCGGGGGCCCCGGACCTATTCGCCATCGGTTCCGAGCTCCCTTCTCTTGCGCGCGATCTCCTCGTCGATCATGTCGTTATAGTAGGACATGATCTCCCGCGGGCTGTAGTTTTCGTAAAAAACCTTGTTGAAGGCCATGTCCACCGAGCGGATGCTGAAATAACCGCCCGGGACCTCGGGGATCTCGCGCACGTGCTTCCACTGCTCCTTGATGCTCCGCGCATCGCGCGGCGACCAGGGAAGCCGGTCGAAGGCGCCTAAGACGGCCGTGTCCATGCGCGCCGCCGGGCCCATCAGGATCTCGAGCTGGCGCGCGTAGGCGTATTGCACGTCCGGCCTCGTCCACCACTCGAGGAACTTCCAGCACGCCTCTTTGTCCCTGGCCTTGTTGAAGATCACGCACGCGGACCCCGAGGCGGGTTCCGAACGGTCGATGGAGCCGTCCGCGCGTCGCATTCCGGGGATGGGGACCATGCCCCACTCGTTCCTGATCTCGGGCGCGAGAACGGAGAGCTGGTTGAAGAGCGTGTATCCGTAGATGCCGAGAGGGGCCTGGCCCGTCCGGAAGCGGTTGGGGAAGTCGAGCGTGAGGTTGAAACCGTAACGCGTATAGAAATCCGTCCACATGGTGAAGGCCTTGATGGCCTCCGCGCTGTCGAGCCCGCTCCGCTTGAAGTCATCCACGTAGAACGATCCACCTAACTGCGCGAGGAGGGTGGGGAAGAGATTGCGCGACCCCATCCCGTTGTCGATGAGGTTCTGCGCGTCGACGCTCTGGAGCGGGAGGCCTACCTCCATGTTGTTCCGCTGGAGGACCGGTATGATCCTGAAGAGATCGTCCCAGGTCTCCGGGAGGGGAGCGCCGAGCTCCTCAAAGACGTCCTTCCGGTAGAACATCATGTAGAAATTTTGAGTGACAGGAAGGGCGTAGGTCCCGCCGCGGTACTCGTAGGGGATCATGGCGCCGGGCGCGAAGCGGGACGCGACCTCCTCGAAGCCCTCGTATCCGCCTAAGTCCGCGAGCGCGCCGCGGGCCGCGAGGTTCACGGGCTGGCCCCGGGCCACCTGGAGGCAGACGTCCGGGCCCTTCCCCGCGAGCGTCGCCTCGATGAGGCCGCCCTGGACCAGGCTCACGTTCACGTTGATGCCCGTCTCGGGGACGAAGGAATCATTGATGAGGTCCATGACCACCTGCGCCTGGTCGCGGCCGGATCCCGCCCAGACGGTGATGCCGCCCTTCCCCTTCGATCCCTTGCGTCCGGTCCCGCCGATGCTCGTGTAATCCTCAGTGAACGAGGCGATGAACGACCGGACGCCGCTCACCGCCCGCGCGAGGATATGGGCGCGCGCCCGCGGGAGCTTCCCTCCGGGAGCCGACACGAGGAGGTAATCGAGCTCGAGCGGCTGTTCGCGCCGATAGATGATCCAGGCCGCGAGATCGTTCACGCTGTCGCCGAAGGACTTGAGGCGAGCGGGGATCGTCTCGGGCTTGCGCGAGAACTGGCGGAGGCGCACGGCGGCGGTACGGAGCGTCGCGGCCTCGGATCCCTTCTGGCCGCTGATCCGCTCGAAGTCGTCCGCGCACTGCGTAAGCTTAACGCTCATGTTGACGAGAAAGTCCTTGAGGCCGGGGATCTCCTTCTCGAGCTGGTAGTCGCGGTAGAGGTCGGGGTCGGCGCCCATGATCATGATGAATTTGCGGTACACCCCGTTGAGCTGGTACGCGTAGTCGTCGATGTCGGTGAGGATCCGGGAGAGGCGCCCGAGGCTCCCCTCCAGCCTGAGCTCGTGTTCGCCGGCGGTCAGGTACACGAGGGCCGGCTCACCGGGAAGGCCGACCTCTCGCATGGTCCAGTTGAGCCCGTAAGCGAACTCCATGCTCTCGGCTTCCTTGAACGGAATCTCCCCGTCCACGAGGAAGTGCCGATTCACGGACATCCCGCGCTGGAAATTCTGGCGTGCCTTGAAGGCGACGCGGTAGAGCCCGTCCTCAGGGACGCTCACCCTCCACGCGATCCACATTCCCGGGATCTTCCAGGGATACTGCCCGATCGTGTTGCGCCTGATCTTGGAGGGGCTGAAGGGCTCGGTGAAAGGATCGCTCTTGTCGTAGGTCGGGACCAAGGAGGAATCCGACTTGAGGCTCGTATCCTCGGCCTGGATCTTGATGGCCGCGGAGGCGGCGGGACGGGCCCCTATCGCCTTCCATTCCTCGAGGCGCTCAGCGTAGGTCGGGATCTTCCGCTCCGGATGGAGCCTGATCTCCTTGAGCGCGAGCGCCTCGCGGTTGAGCGTTATCCGCAGGCGGTGCTCGCCCGCGAGAAGGTAGAACCGGTACGCCTCGTTGTAGAAGCCCTGGGTGTCCTTGAGGTCGAGGAAGGTCCAGGCGGGCGCCTCTTCCTGCCCGGGCAGGACGTCGTTTCCCGCGGGGTCGCGCCGGATCTCCTCGGCGTCCCGCCAGATGCGGTCCAGAACGATGGCCTCCGCGTCCTTGAACGGGAACTTACCGTCGATCATAAGGCCGATCTCGATGGACATCTCCTTGCCGGGGAGGGGATAGTATTCGAACCCGATCTCGTAGAGCGCCGATTCGGGAACGTCCACCCGGTACTCGACCCATCCCTCGCCGTTCGTCCACGCGAGGACGTTCTCCTTCCCCGCGAGTTCGGGGAGGACCTTGATCTCCGCTCCCCCGCTCTTCGCATACGCGGCGGCGGGAACGGAGACGGTCCGCGTCGCGACCGGCTTGCCAGCCGTCTCGCGGAGATAGCCCTTGAGCGAATCGCGCCGCGCCCAGGGAAGGCGTTCGCGCCCGGCCGACTGCCCCGCAAGCACGCCCGAGGCGAGCGCGACGGAGAGGATGACCGCGGCGCGGACCGCCCTCGGGGCGATTGACGCGCGCGAGGCGTTCGATACGGCCGTGATCGGCCGATGGTCGGATAAAATCGCTCGCTTCATGGCTGCAAGGAGGAAAAAGCGACCGCCTCGGGAGGTCCGCCCGAGGCGGTCGCGGCTTCCGCGCTTTCGCGCTTTCCTACTTAACTACCCTAATGTTGTCCACGAACACCTTTCCGGTCTTCGCTCCGTCCTTGAAGAAGAAGAGGAAGAAAATCTGCTTGATCTTGTCCGGGGCCTTGAGCTCGGGGAGGGCGATCTCGAAATCGACATTCTCTCCGGGCGCGATGCTGAATTCGGCGCTCTGGCCCCAGGCCCAGTCCTCGCCGTTCTGCGCGACGAAGGCCACGTCCACCGCCACCTCCTCGGTGTTGAAGAAGTCGGCCTTGATGGTCTTCACGCCGGTCCAGTCGAAGATCTCGGGAGCGATGAGGGTATACGTCGCCTTGGACCGCTCGGCGACGAGGCGGGAAACGTCGTAGGTAAGCTCCATGGAGCTCTCGCCCTCGGTCACGTGCTCATCGGAGGCGTACATGCCTACGGACATGTCCTTGTCCCCGGCGTCCCAGTCCTTACCGATGGCCTTCCAAAGGAGATCGCTCTCCCATCCCTCGAAGAGGGTCTCGCCGTCCGGGAAACCGGTGACCGGCTCGGCGGCGGCAGCGGGCTCCGCGGCGGCGGGCGCGGGCACGGGCTCTGCGGCCTTCGTCGAATTGCAAGACACGAAGGCAAAGCAGGCGAGCAGAGCGAAACTGATGACCATGAACTTCTTCATAGGTACCTCCACGATGGGCTAAAGATCGCCGGAACCGAATCGGCCGGTGATGCGATACGGTAATCCTATCATGGAATTCTGGATCGATCAAGAAAATTTAATTGACAGAAAAGATCAGTAAAGCGTCAATTAAATGCGAGGTCAGCGCATGAGCTTAATGCAGGGATATTCTTTAAATACGCCGTATATTGCCTTCCGGATCGCCCCGTTGAAGGCCGTCGCCGTCGCGTTGACGGTATCGGCATCGTCCGCTTCTTCGCCCGCCACGCTCGCGAGGAGCTCATGACCGCCGGGACTCGCCGAATCCAGGTAAAGGAGGATCCCGCCGTCGCGCGCGGGCTTCACGAAGAACCCGACTCCCTCGAATCCCCCGAGGCTCTCCAAGAGTATTTTCCCGTTGGACACAGTGAAATGCGACACTCTGTCGCCTTCCGTGCCCGTGAGGTACCAGAACTCCTCTCCCTTGAACTCCATCCAGGCCTTCCCTTTGCTGAATACTGATTCGACTCGGTAACGCCCCTCGGGCTTGAGCGGCGCGGGTCGCGCGCATGCCTGGAGCGCGACCCCGACGACGACGAGCGAAACGAGAGATACGGGTAAAGCCCATCTTCTTTTCATATAATCCTCCAGAGTGCATTCGGCCACGGATAATCCTACCATAGCCGCGGGAAAACACGAATAAATACGCCGCCGCGTCCTCATGGAGCGGATCTCCCTCGAATCAGTTTACCTTGACATAAATTGACTGTACAAATCAATAAAAGCATATTATGCTTTCCTCCATACTCACCCCGCAAGGGTTCGAACACGAGGTATTCCGATGTCCAAGATCATCATCAAGGCCGATCCGCTCCCGAATATCCCTTGGCAGGAGAAGCCCGCCGGTTATCAAGGC
>CAZIEI010000059.1:0-13391 GCA_964538705.1 uncultured Spirochaetales bacterium
GAGACTGTTTCCAATGAATCCGTTGACACCGAGTACAAGAATTTTCAAGCGTCCCCTCCTAGTATTTCATGTTCTATGTCGTGAATAGACGTAAATTCGTCTCCATCCATTTCCCGCTCCCCCTCCAGCTGCAGGCGGAGAAGCGCCAAGCGTCCCCTTCCTGTTTGTACCAAAATTCCCTCTGACCTGTCTACACGGAGCACGGTCCCGGGCGCGGGGGCGGGCTTATCTCCGGAGGGAGGGGGAGCGGCCTCGGGGAGGGGAAGCGCCTCGTGGACGAGGAGGCGAGAGCCCGCGAGGCTCGTGTAGGCGAGCGGCCAGGGGAAGTAGGCGCGGACCATTGCGCCTAAGTCGAGGGCGTCTCGGGACCAATCGATGAGGCCGTCTTCCTTTTTTATGAGGGAGCAGTATGAGACGCCTTCGGACGGCTGGGGGCGGGCCTCGGCCTTCCCCGCCTCGATGGCGTCGAGGACGGGCGGGACGATCCTGGCGGCGCATTCCGCTGCGGTCGCCGAAAGGCTCTCCGCGGTTTCCCGTCCCGAGAGGGGCCATTCCTCGACGGCGAGGATATCGCCCTCGTCCATGCCGAGGGCGAGGCGCTGGACGCTGAGCCCGGTGCGCTCATCGCGAGCGAGGATGGCGGCCTAGATGGGGGAGGGGCCTCGCCAGCGGGGGAGGAGCGACGGGTGGACGTTGAGCCCGCCTGAGGGAAAGAGCGCGAGGAACTTGGGGCCGAAGATCTTGCGATACGCGAAGGAGAGGAGGATGTCGGGACGGAGGGCCTCCACGGCGGCGCGAGCCTCGGCGTCCAGGCGCTCGCACTTGAGGACGGCGATGCCGGGAAGCACGGAGACTGCCTCGCGCGCGATCGCGTTGCCCTCCTCGCGCATGCCCCTGCCCTGGGCCGCGTCGGGCGCGGTGAGGACGCCGACGATTTCATGGGAGGACGCCGCCACCGCGCGCAGGAGCGGCAGGGCGATGTCCGAGCTCGCGGCGAGGAGGACGCGCAGGGCCGGACCCCTAGCTCCGGAGCCGCTTCTCCCACTGGGAGAGGAGGCGCACGCGCTTGGCGTCGGAGACCCGGTCGATGAAGAGGCGGCCGTCGAGGTGGTCGAGCTCGTGCTGGATGACGCGGGCGAGGAAGCCGTCCGCGTCGAGGGTGAAGGGGCGGCCCTTCTCGTTATACGCTTGAACGGTGATCTCCGCGGGGCGCTTCACGTCCGCGTAGAGCCCGGGGATGGAAAGGCAGCCCTCCTCGATCATGGCCGTGCCCTCGGAGGTGCGGGTGATGACGGGATTGATGAAGACGCGGGCCTTGTCGTGGTCGGCCTCGGTGATGAAGAAGCGCTCGGACCTGCCTACCTGGGGGGCGGCGAGCCCGACGCCCTTTCCGGCCTCCATGGACGCGAACATCTCCTGGATGAAGGCCCTGAGCGCGTCGTCTATGTCGGTCACGGGGGAGGCTTCCTTGCGCAGGACCTCGGCCCCGAGGATCTCTATCGTCATGGGTTAAAAATACGCGGCGGAGAGACGCCGGGTCAAGGCAGCGGGGGTATCGACGCCCGGTGCCCGGGCCTGACGCCCGCGCGGGAGAACCATCCCTGGGGCACCTCGAGGGCGTAGCGTACGGAGCGGCTCGAGGGGACGGGGGCGAGGGATCGGGGGACCATGTCCAGGATGTCCACGATGGTGCCGTCCGAGGTCAGGTAGGCGATGCTGAGCGGTATCAGGGTGTTCTTCATCCAGAACGTGAGGCGCTCGTCGGTCTTGTACGCGAAGAGCATGCCCTCGCCGTCCGCGAGCTTGGTGCGGAACATGAGGCCCTTGGTCATCTCGTCGTCGGTGCGGGCCACCTCCGCCATTACTACCGCTCGCGCATCCGGGAAGGAAATCCTCACGGTCGGGAGGCGCCGCTGGGGGCGGTCATCGGCGTTCTGGCAGGAAGTAACGGCGGCCGCGAGCATAAGGGCGGCGGCGAGGATTGCGAGGCGGGCCGGGAGTCCGGCGCGGTAGTGGGCCATGGGGCGAGTATGGAACATCCTCGGGCAAAGAAAAAGCCCCGGCGCTGGCCGGGGCTTTCGCTATGACCGCGCCCGGGGGGCGCGGTTTCCGCTTAATAGGACTTGCTGCTGGATTCCTTGCCTCTGGTTTCTTTGCCGCCTTTGCCGCGGCTCTTCTTGAGGAGCTTCCGCTGGAGGGCTTTGTTCTTCCGGTTCTTGATGGTGGAGGGTTTCTCGAAGTACTCGCGCTTCTTCCACTCCCGGATGATGCCTTCCTTCTCCACCATGCGCTTGAAGCGCTTGATGGCCTTCTCGAGGTTCTCGGACTCCTCTATGACTATGTGAGCGATGGAAATCACCCCCCTTCTTCTCGTGCAGAGGGCGTCAATTCTACCCGGATAAGGGGTTTTGTCAAGTATTCCAGGGGAGACCTGGGGGGTCCTCCGTTTATCAGTGAAAACGCCTTCTTGAATCGCTCCTGAGGGATTATGCGGGGTCCTGTCGGGAAGATAAAGGGGTTCCAAGTATTCACCCATTTCTTTCTTCCCGACGCCCCGACCATGATATATAAGGCGATTGACCGGCGGAGGGGAGGGTGGTTCACTGGAAGGGCGCGCGGGGAGGGGGAGGGCGGAATGGCGTATAGAATGAAATCGAAAAAGATCGTTTTCCTCATCGTCGGGGCGGCGGTGGCGGCCGTCCTCATCGGCTTCGCCGTCATCGCGGTGCCGGGCCTCTCGTTCCTCCTGTACCCCGACGCCCGGGCGGCCTCGGCCTTCAGGGTACCCGCCACGATCCGGGACGTTAGCCGGAAGCCGAACCCGTTGAGCGGCGTGAACTTCGGGCTGGGGTTCATGGGGGACCACGAGGGAGATTGGGGCGTGACGTTCCTCGAGAGCGACTTCGAGGCGGCGCGGGACGCGGGTTTCAAGCGCGTGAGGATCCAGGTCCAGTTCCTGCCGCAGCTCAGGGAGGAGGGAGGGGCGATTTCGATCGATCCCGCCTTCCTCTCGCGATTGGATTGGGCGATCGGCGAGGTCATCGAGCGGGACATGATCGCGATCGTGGACCCCTACCGGATCATCCCGGACGACCAGCTCTCCTTCGCCTCGCGGCGGGAACGGGAGGAGGTCGAGAGGAAATTCCTGGGGATCTGGGGCGCGCTCGCCGAGCGCTACCGCGATTACCCGGAGGCCCTCCACTTCGAGCTCGCGAACGAGCCGCACCGGCCCTTCGACGGCAAGGCCTGGAGCGCGCTCGCGCGGAGGGCCATAGCGCTCATCAGATCAAAGGGAGGCGGCGACGCGACGCGGACGATCGTGGTCGGCGTCCCGATCCGGATCTCCCCGGTCTTCCGCGCCTGGGACCAGGTCAACGGCGTGGAGGACCTCGATCTCCCGACGGCGGACGAGGACCCCTGCATCATGATCACTTTCCACGATTACAATCCCTATCCCTTCTCGCACCAGGGGCAGACTTATACTCAGGACCTCGCCCGGACGTCCTGGAGGTGGATGGGCAATACCTGGACCGATACGGAGGCGCAGATCGCGTACGTGAGGCGGGACATGGACGCGGTGGCGCGGTGGGCGAAGGAGCATCGGCGCGACGTCCTCCTCGGGGAATTCGGCGCGAGCGTCCTCGCGGACCCGGAGTCGCAGGTCCGATGGACCGCCCGCGTGCGGAAGGAGGCGGAGGCGCGGGGTATGGGCTGGACCTTCTGGGACTTCTACGGCGTCGACCGGCTCGGATCCCTCTACGACCAGAGGACCGGCGCCTGGAGGGCGGAGATCCTCGACGCCCTGATGCCTCCGAGCGCCGACGACCGCTCGCGCGAAGCCGCTCGCGCCCGCGAGCTCCTGCCCGTCCTCTTAAGCCGTGAATGGAAGGAGCGCAGGAAGGCCGCCGAGGCCCTGGGCGGCTGCGGCCCCCGCGCCGCGGAGGCCGTGCCGGCCCTGACGCGGGCGCTCGCCGACGAGGAGTGGCAGGTCCGGATCGCGGCCGCGAGGGCCCTCGGCGCGATCGGATCCGCGTCGATCGACGCGGTCCCGGCCCTGACTGAAGCGCTCCGCGACGAGGAGTGGCAGGTGCGTGACGCCGCCGCCCGGACGCTCGCCGCCTTCGGACCGTTCTCGCGCACCGCGGCGCCGGCGCTGACCGCCGCCCTCGCCGATCCGGAGTGGCAGCTCCGCGAATCGGCGGCCATCGCCCTGGGCTCTATCGGCCCCGAAGCCCGCCCCGCGCTCGGTTCCCTCATATCCTTGCTTAAGGACTCCGAATGGAAACCGCGCCGGGCCGCCGCGGACGCCCTCTCCTCCATCGCCCCGGGAAATCGTCAAGTACGTGCCGCCCTCAAGCCCCTCCTCCGCGACCCCGAGCTCCTCGTCCGCGAAGCCGCCAGGAACGCCTTGAGTCGATAGCCGCCTAGGCATTCGCCTCCGGAGCGTTAACAAAGCGCTCCGGAGACCCGTCGAGGGCTTTCATATGGAGTCAATTAATCGCGGCGATGGCATGCGTCGTATCCACGAAATATCTCGATGTCGTTCGATATCACGACCACGCCGCGGGAATCCGCGGATGCGGCCCTTGACATCCGCGACCGCGCGCCGATACTGTAAACGCATGAACGCCGTAGCCGCGATTTCCGTAGGAAAGCTCCTCTCCCTTAGCCTCCTCCTTCGGGAGGATTCTGGAGAGGGCCGGGGGCCGGGCCAGGCGTCGAAAACCGCGTAAGCGGTCGAGCGCAGGGATATCGAGCCCGCTGCCGGTCACGGCGGCGGGCTTTTTTTATATCCGCCGCCGGAGGCCGCGCGGGCCGATCGATACAAAGGAGGAGCGTATGCCCAAGTACCAGGCAGCGCCGAGACCGAGGATGGACAAGCGGGAATGGCCGGACCGCGTCGTGACGACGGCCCCGATATGGTGCTCCGTCGACCTTCGCGACGGAAACCAGGCCCTCGTGAATCCCATGAGCGTCGAGAAGAAGCTCAGGATGTTCGACCTCCTCGTCAAGACGGGCTTCCGGGAAATCGAGATCGGCTTCCCCTCCGCGTCCCAGACCGAGTACTCGTTCACGCGCAGGCTCATCGACGAGGGGCGGATACCCGACGGCGCGGCCATCCAGGTCCTCTGCCAGGCGCGACGCCACCTCATCGAACGGACCATGGAGAGCCTCAAGGGCGCGAAGCGCGCGATCTTCCATCTCTACAACTCCACCTCGCCCCTCCAGCGCAAGGTCACCTTCGGAATGAGCAAGGACGAGATCGTCCGCATCGCGGTGCACGGCGTCCGCGACATCAAGGAATTCCTCACCATGATCGAGGGGACGGACCTGACCCTCGAGTACTCGCCCGAGAGCTTCTCGGACACCGAGGTCGAGTTCGCGGTAGAAATCTGCGAGGCCGTGATGGAGGCCTGGGGCCCGACGAAGGAGCGGCCGATCATCCTGAACCTTCCCTCCACTGTGGAGAGCGCCCCTCCCAACGTCTACGCGGACCAGGTGGAATCCTTCCGCAAGCGCCTCTCCGCGCCCGACCGCGCGATCATCTCCGTGCATACCCATAACGACCGCGGCAACGCAATCGCCGAAGCGGAGATGGCGCTGGCCGCCGGCGCCCAGCGCGTCGAGGGCACGCTCTTCGGGAACGGCGAGCGCACGGGCAACCTGGACGTCGTGGCGCTCGCCCTCAACCTCGTACACGACGGCGTCGACCCGGGCTTGGACGTACGGAACGTGCCCGCGCTGGCCGAGGCGTATTCGGAGCTCACGGGCATGGAAATCCCTCCGCGGCATCCCTACGCGGGCGAGCTCGTGTTCACCGCCTTCTCGGGGAGCCACCAGGACGCCATCAAGAAAGGCCTCGACCGCAGGGCGGAGGCGATCGCCGCGGGCGCCGATCCCGCGACCCTCCCCTGGGAGGTCCCCTACCTCCCCATCGATCCCGCGGACTTAGGACGCGGCTACGAGCCCTTCATCCGCGTGAACAGCCAGAGCGGGAAGGGCGGGGTGGCCTTCATCCTCAAGGATAGCTACGGGCTCGACGTCCCCAAGGCCATGCACGTCGAGCTCGGAACGCTCGTGAACCGGCGAGCGGACGAGAAGGGCACGGAGCTCGGGAACGAGGAGATCTACGGGATCTTCGAGGCCGAGTACCTGAAGAGCTTCGCGCCGGCGGCGTTCGAGTCCATCCGCGAGGTGGAGGTCTCACCCGACGGATACATGAGCGTCTGGGAGACGCGTCTCAAGTTCCGGGCCGAGGAGATCGTCCTGCGCGGGAAGGGCAACGGCCCCATCGACGCCTTCATGCGCTCCTTGGGCGAGCTCGGCTATCCCGAGTTCCACATCAACGCCTTCCACGAGCACTCGCTCGAGCATGGCGCCGATTCGCGCGCCGTGGCCTACGTGGAGGTGGAGCGATCGGACGGAGCGCGCTTCTGGGGCTGCGGCATCGACGCCTCCATCGCCACGGCCGGCGTCAAGGCCGTCGTCTCCGCCGCCAACCGCGCCTCCCTCGACTGGGAGAAGAGCCTCGAGCGCGCGGGCACGGCGAAGACGCGTACTTGATAGAAGATGGGGAGAAGGGCCCCCGCCCTTCTCCCCAAGCCCCTCATCCCGGAAGCGCCAGGGCGGGCATGGACGACGAGCGGTCGCCGCTCCTCAGCGGAGGAGCGCCGCTCGCCACGCGGGGAGCTTGTCCTCCATGCGCCTGTAATTCCGCGAGGGTACGGGGCTCGTGGAGGGGAGGGCGATCGCCTCGATGCCCCGCTCATGAAGGAGTCTCTCCAGCCTCCCGCCCTCAGCGGCGGCCGCGCGCCTGAAGGCCCGCGCGGCGAAGGAACCGTTGAGGAGGACGCGCGAGAGCAGGGGCGATTCCCCGATCAATCCTTCGATATTATTCGGCCGCGCGGAGCGGATGTCCTGGTCCAGGCTCCCCTCGCGGTCGCAGGAAGCGAGTACGTCCCAGAGTCCGATCCCGCGAGTCGCGAGCCAG
Source organism: uncultured Spirochaetales bacterium (assembly GCA_964538705.1). Taxonomy (GTDB): domain Bacteria; phylum Spirochaetota; class Spirochaetia; order Treponematales; family JBGSOB01; genus CAYNQK01. Next base: position 6,992 of record CAZIEI010000059.1, read on the forward strand.
GCCCTTCGCGTGTCAGCTCCGCTCCCCGGGTCGCCGCCCAGGATCGCGGCCATGAGGGGCCAGAAGTGGTTCCGCGGATGGCCGTAGTACATTGACGCGGCGAGGGACGCCGCGGAGGGAAAGGAGCCGAGCACGAGGATTCTCGTCCCCGGTCCCGCCCATGGCCCGAGCCCGACGAGCCGCTTCATCGCTTTTCCCTCCCTTCCGCGCGGCCTCCCGTTTATCCTGCGGCGCTTCATCGAGTATACTGACTCTCATGACGGACGATCGAGGGTCCCGGGCCGGAACGGCCTGATGGCGCAGCGCAACGCGGTCGCGGACGGAGTGGTTCTCCGCGCGCGCGACTCGGGATCGGGGAACCGCGTCGTCACGCTCATGACGAGCGATCACGGCATCGTGGAGGCCCTCATGTACGGGGGAGGCAAGTCCAAGCTCCGCTCCCTCGCCGCTCCCTACCACGAGGGGCGCGCATGGATCTACCGCGATCCCGCGAAGGATTCCGCCAAGCTCACCGACTTCGACGTCTCCGACGCGCACGAGGGCGCGCGGTCGGCGCTCGCCCGCTCGCTCCACGCGGCGCTCTGGGCGGAGATCCTGATCCGCGTCCGCGGCGGCGGCGCGGATTTCCACGGCCCCTATTCGCTCCTCAGGATCTGCCTCCGCGCGCTCGACGCGATGAGCGAGGAGGAATCCGGATACGCGTCCATCATCTTCGTTTGGGAACTCTCCGCTCTCATGGGCCAGCGCCCGGATACCGCTTCCTGCGCCGCTTGCCCTGGCGCGCTCTCCTGGGATGGGGTAGAATGTTTCTCGCCGCGCGAGGGCGGCTTCCTGTGCCGCGAGTGCGCGGCGGAACGCTCGGATCCCGCCGCGCAAGCGGTGCCTGCGGGGACGGGCAAGTACCTCGCGCGAGCCGCGGCCGTCGGGCCGGCGGAAGCGCTGAGGCTCCGGATGGACTCGGTCTCGTTCGCTTCCGCTCGGCGGATCGCGTGGGCGCTCGCGCGCGGGCTCGCCGAGGGCGAGCTCAACGTCCTGAGGATGGGGGAGGGTATCCTGTGAGATGCTTCATCGCGCTCTCTCTGCCCGACTCCGTCCTCCGCGCCGTCGCCGCGTTCGAGGACGTGATGCGCGGGCGCTTACGGGGGCTGCGCTGGGCGGGAATGGGAAGCCACCACGTCACCCTCGCCTTCCTCGGGGACATCAACGGATCCGGGATCGATTGCGCCGCCCACGCGATCCGCGCCATGTCGGCCCTGCGCCCCCTCTCCGTGCGCTTCGGGCCCCCGGGAGGGTTCCCACCGCACGGCCCCTACAAAGTCATCATGCTTCCCTTGGGCGACGCGGCCGAACCGGGGCTCGCGCTCTTAGGGGCTGAAGCACGGAGCGGCGAAGCCGAAGGCCCGCGCGAAGAGCGCGGCCCGGGACGGCTCCACGGAGCCTGGATCCGGCTCAACGAGGCGCTCCGGGCCGCGGAGCTCCGCCACGGCATCGAGCGCTTGAACGAGGAGTATCCCTCAGGGAAGCCCTTCAGGCCCCACGCGACGCTCGCCCGCGCGCACGCGGATCCGGTGCCGCGGAAGGCGCTCGCGGAATTCGCTCCCCTCGCTTCCGGACTCGTTGAATCGCCGTTCCTGATCGATGCGTGTACGGTGTACGAGTCGCGGCCGGGGCGTGACGGCGCCGAGTACGTCCCCCTCGAGACGGCGCGGCTCGCGGGAACGGAGGATTGATGCGAGCGGTCGACGTCATCAGGAGGAAGCGGGACGGGGAGCGGCTCTCCGCGGAGGAGATATCGTTCTTCGTCCGGGGCGCGGTGGACGGCTCCGTGCCGGCCTACCAGGTCTCCGCCTGGCTCATGTCGGTCTACTTCCGCGGTATGGACGGGGAGGAGACCGCTGTGCTCACGGAGGTCATGCTCCGCTCGGGCCGCTCCATGGACCTTTCGGGCCTCGCGGGACCCTTCGTGGACAAGCACTCGACGGGCGGCGTAGGGGACAAGACCTCGCTCGCCCTCGCGCCCGTCGTCGCCGCCTGCGGGGCTATGGTGCCAATGATGTCGGGCCGCTCCCTCGGGCATACGGGCGGAACGCTCGACAAGCTCGACTCTATCCCCGGCTACCGGAGCCGCCTGGATCCCGCGGAATTCCGGAGGCTCGTCGAGCGTGACGGCTTCGCCATGACGGGGCAGACGGAGGAGATCGTTCCCGCGGACCGCCTCCTCTACGCGCTCCGCGACGTGACCGGCACCGTCGAGTCCGTCCCCCTCATCACCGCGAGCATCCTCTCCAAGAAGGCGGCCGAGGGCGCGGATGCCCTCGTCCTCGACGTGAAGTCCGGCTCCGGCGCCTTCATGAAGACCGTGCCCGAGGCCGAGGTCCTCGCGTCGTCGCTCTGCTCCACGTGGAAGGCGATGGGGAAGCGCATGGTCGCCCTCGTCACGGACATGGGGACGCCGCTCGGGAGGAAGGTGGGGAACTTCCTGGAAGTCGAGGAGATCCTCGATTGCCTCGAGGGGCGCTGGCCCGATGACCTCCGCGAGCTCACGCGGAGGCTCGGGGCCTGGATGCTCGTGGCCTCAGGCAGAGCGGATTCGGTGGCTGCCGGGGAGGCCGCCTTCGATGGCGCGATCTCCTCGGGGAAGGCGATGGACGCGTTCATGCGCAACGTGGAGGCCCAGGGCGGCGATCCCGGCAGGCTCGCCGCGATGCGCGGAAAATTCCGCGCTCCGCTCTCCCGCGCGCTCCGCTCGCCCTTCGCGGGAACCGTCGGGCGCCTCGACGCCTACCGCGTCGGGCTCGCCGCGCTCGCGCTCGGAGCGGGACGGGCGCGAGCGGAGGACGCGGTCCTTCCGGACGTCGGCATCGTCCTCGAGCGCAAGCCGGGCGAGGAGGTTCGAGCGGGTGAGCCCCTCTGCGTCCTCTACGGCCGGAGCGAGGCCGCGCTCGACGAGGCCGAGGCCCTGCTCGGGCCCGCCTACGCGCCGGCCGACGAAAGAAGAGCGGGCTCCGCCGTACCCGAATCCATCGTCATAAAGGAAATACAAGCCCTATGATTTGGCTCAAGAAGGACATCTCCTCGGAGGAGGTGCAGGAGGTAAAGGCGCGCCTCGGCGTCGACGCTCTCACCGCTTCCATACTCCTCCGGCGCGGCGTGGAGAAGGGCGAGGATGCCATGTACTACCTCGAGGACGACCCGCGCTTCATGCACAGCCCCTTCCTCTTCAAGGACATGGAGGACGCGGTGGACCGCATCCTCGCAGCCGCGGAGGAGGGCGAGAAGGTCATGGTCTTCGGGGACCGCGACGCGGACGGGGTCACCGCCGCCGCTCTGCTCTCGGGCGCGCTCGAGGAGGCGGGGATCGAGACGGAGGTCAGGCTCCCCGAGGGTGACGAGCCCTACGGGCTCAGCCTCGCTGCGGTCGAGGACTTCGCCTCGCGCGACGGGACTCTCGTCATCACCGTGGACAACGGGATTTCCTGCGCTGCCGAGGTCGCGCGCGCGGCCGAGCTCGGCGTCGACGTCATCGTGACGGATCACCACAATCCGCCCGAGGAGCTGCCGCGCGCAGTCGCGGTGATCAATCCGAAATGCGAGGACTCGGGATACCCCTTCCGGGAGCTCTCGGGCTGCGCGGTCGCGTACAAGCTCGCGCAGGCCCTCCGCTTCGCGCGCACGGGTCCGTACAAGGAGACGGTCTGCCTCCTCAACGCGCGCCCCGTGAACGAGGCCGTGGCCGTGGACGCCTCGCTCTTCTGCAATATGGCCATCACGCGGCGCGTTACCGAGTTCCTGATGCCGGGCGCGGTCGATCTCGGGAAGACGCGCCTCCTTCCTTTCCTCCGTGACAAGCGCATCGTCGCCTGGGACGCGGCCCTGCAGAAGCGCCTCCTCAGGAAGGCCCTCGGGGACGGCGTTGACATCAACCTCTACGACGTCCGCGACGAGATAGCCTCGACGATGCCGCAGACCCGCGGCATGTCCCTCCTCGGCCTCCGCGAGATATCCCGCATGGCCCGTTACCGCGACGACGACGCGGGGGAGATGGGCGTCTTCGAGAGCGTCTTCCTCTCCTTCGTCCAGCGCTCCGCGAAGGCCTCGGGGGAAGCGGACGCCTTCGACCTCCAGCTCGCGGCCCTCGGGACCATAGCGGACATGATGAGCCTCCGCGGCGAGAACCGCATCATCGTGAAGCGCGGGCTCTCGGCCATGGCCAAGCGCCCCCGTCCCGGCATCGCGGAGCTCCTCGCGGACCTCGATCTCGGCGGAAGGAAGACGGGAGGGCGCATCGGCGCGCGGGACGTTTCCTTCAATCTCTCGCCCGTCGTCAATTCCGCGGGTCGGCTCGGGAAGCCGAGGGTCGCCTATAGCCTCCTTACGGAGAAGGACGGCGGAAAACGCGCTGCGCTCTCGGGAGAGCTCCGCGGCCTGAACCAGGAGCGCAAACTCATGGGGGACGACGCCTGGGAAGGGGCCCGCGCGGAGGCCAACGCGAGCCTCGAGCGCGCGGGGGGGAAGCTCGCCCTGGTGGCGGACTGCGGGCTCTCGCGCGGCGTCACGGGCATCGTCGCGAGCCGACTCGTCAAGGTCCTCAAGGTCCCGGCCATCGTCTGCGCCGCCCTCCCGGACGGGACGGTCTCCGGCTCGGTGCGATCCGCGCGCGGCCTGGACGTCCGCTCCTTCCTCGAATCCTTCGCGGACGTCCTCATCGACTTCGGCGGCCACGACTACGCGGCGGGATTCTCGATCGAGGCCGCGCGCTTCGGCGAGTTCCGCGAGCGCCTCGCCTCCCTCGCGCCCGGCATCGAATTCCCCGACTCCGCGGAGGAGACGGTGGCCGTGGACGCGGAACTTCCCCTCGACTACCTCAAGCCCGAGCTCATCGACGTGGCCGAGCGCTTCGAGCCATCGGGCCAGGACTCCCCGCCCGCGACCTTCCTCGCCCGCGGCCTCCTCATCGCTTCCATGGACATCATGGGGAAGCGCGAACCGCTGCACCTCCGCCTCACGCTGGACTCGGGCAAGTACAAATGGCCGGCAGTGTACTGGCAGGCGGCGGAGCGCGCGGGACGCGACCTCTCGGTAGGCGTCAAGGCGGACTTCGTGTTCACCATGGGGCGGGACGGCTTCTCCGGCGCGGACGCGCCCCGGCTCTTCATCGTCGACGCGAAGCCGTCGGGGGCCGGCGGGGGGCGGGACCGATGAAGCGATTCGCGGAAGGCCTCCTTCGATCATCCCGACTCGCGCGCGCCGGAGCCCTCATGGCGGCGATCCTCTCGCTCGCTCGCGCGCTTCAAGCGGCTCCGGCGGATGAAGCGCCCAAGCCGCCCGTCATGGAGTACGCGCGGAGCGTCAAGCAGGGTTCCATCCTCGTGCTCAAAGTGCGAACCCAAGCGGAGATGACGAGCCTCTCGGCGCGGCTTCTCAAGCCCGCGGAGGGTACGGAGCCTAAGGAGATATGGAGCGCCCAGGGCAAGCCGCGCATGACCGCCGCGGGCGAGCGCGCCATGCTCGCCTTTCTCTGCATTCCCCTCTCCGCCCAAGCGGGCGAATACGTCCTCTCGGTTTCGGCGATCGCGGGGGAGAAGCCCTGGGAGGCCGAGGCGCCCGTCACGGTCGAGGCGCGTAAGAGCCCGTACATGGAGATAAAGCTCAACGAGGCGCTTACCGGGATCAAGGCCTCGCCCGATCCGCGGAAAGCTGAGGAGTCGCGCGAGATCAGCGCCCTCCTCATGGGAGGCGACGCGAACGCGGATTTCATCGCGGGTCCTTTCGCGCGCCCCCTCTCCGAGAAGGCCGTCACGGCTACCTTCGGCGACGCGCGCAAGTACCTCTACGCGACGGGCGGGAGCTCGACCTCCGTGCACCTCGGGCTCGACCTCCACCACGATACGGGCGTTCCCGTCGCCGCGTCGGGGCGGGGCAGGGTGGTGATGGCCAAGGAAAGGATCGTGACGGGCAAGACCGTGGTCATCGAGCACGAGCCCGGCCTCTTCAGCCTGTATTACCACATGGACAGGATCGACGTGGCGGTCGGAGACTTCGTCGAGGCGGGGCGGGCTGTGGGGACCGTCGGGTCCACCGGCCTCGCGACGGGCCCGCACCTTCACTGGGAGCTCCGCCTCCGCGCGGAAGCCGTCGATCCCGAATGCCTCGTGGGAAATCCGATCCTCGAGGGGCTCGTGAATCCCTAGGCGGCCGTCCTGGCGCGTCGAGCGTCGCCGTCGATCCATCTTCGCGCGGCCTCTGGCGGCGCGGGGCTTGAGGGAGCGGCGACGGCTTCCTCTCGCCGGCCCGCCCCTGGTAGAATGAATCCATGAGGGCAGAAGAGAAGCGGCGCGCCTGGGAGAGCCTCTCCGTGATCGAGGATTTCCTCTCGGGGGGCCTCGCGCGCCCGCGCGCA
>CAZIEI010000059.1:13401-16893 GCA_964538705.1 uncultured Spirochaetales bacterium
CTTCGCGGACGGACCTCTCGCGCGACCGGAACGACGCGCTGCCCCGGCATCGCGGTCCGCGGACAGCCGCCCGCCCGCGCCGCACGTAGTGCCCGGACTCGATCCCGCCGCTCCCATTGCCGCGCTACCGGGGGACGGCATCGAGGCCATCAAAGCCGAGGTCCTCGCATGCCGCAAGTGCCGGCTCTGCGAGAAGCGCTCGCTCGCCGTGCCGGGAGTCGGAAGCGCGGAGCCCCTCGTCATGGTGGTGGGCGAAGGCCCAGGCGCCGAGGAGGACAAGCAGGGCATGCCCTTCGTCGGCCCCGCCGGCCAGCTCCTCGACAAGATGCTCGCCTCCATCGGGCTCTCGCGAGAGAAGAACGCCTTCATCGCCAACGTCGTGAAGTGCCGCCCGCCCATGAACCGCGATCCCGCCCCAGACGAGCAGGCCGCCTGCGCGCCCTACCTCTCGCGCCAGATCGCGGTCCTCCGCCCTCGCTACATCCTCTCGGCGGGGCGCATCTCCACGCAGGCCCTCCTCGGCGTGCGCGAGCCCGTGACGAGGCTCCGCGGCCGTTTCCACGATTTCCGCGGCATACCCCTCCTCGCCACCTACCATCCTTCGGCCCTCCTCCGCGACGAGTCCCTGAAGCGCCCGGCCTGGGAGGACCTCAAGCTCCTCCGGGATCGGATGCTCGCCGATGGATGAGTTCCTGGACGTCGTCTTCGACGTCCCCCTGGACCGGCGCTTCACCTACGCGAACAAGGCGGACTCCCCGGCCGCCCCCGGCATGAGGGTGGAGGCGGACTTCGGCTCGAGGAAGGCCCTCGGCTTCGTCGTCGCGGGCAGGTCCGCTCCGCCGGAGGGCCTCGAGCCCTCGCGCGTGAAGGCGGTGCGGCGCAGGATCGACGACGAGCCCCTCTTCACCGCCGAGCAGATCGCGCTCGCCAAATGGATGGCGCGGTCTTACTTCTCCTCCGAGGGCGAGTGCCTCGCGCGCATGCTCCCCGGAGGGCGGCGCGAGAGCGAGTTCCCCGGGTCCGGCCTCGAGGAGTCCGAGATCGATTCCACGGCCCACGAGCTCTCCGACCTCCAGTCCGCGGCCCTCGAGGGCATCCTCTCCGATCCGGGCGGCGGCTACCACTACCTCTTCGGCGCGACCGGCTCGGGGAAGACCGAGGTATTCCTCCGCGCCGCCGCGCGCGTCATGGAAGCGGGGCGCGGGGCCATCTACCTCGTCCCCGAGATCGCGCTTTCCGCGCAGGTCGAGGAGGCCGTCCGCGCCCGCTTCGGGCCGACCGCGGCCGTGATCCATTCGGGGCTCACGCCCTCGCAGAAGCTCGCGGAGTGGCGCCGCGTCCTCTCGGGCGACGCCCGCATCGTCGTGGGGGCGCGCTCCGCGGTCTTCGCGCCCGTGCCGCGCCTGGGGCTCATCGTCATGGACGAGGAGCACGAGGCCTCTTACAAGTCGGGGAGCTCTCCGCGCTACCACGCGCGGCAGGTAGCCATGCGCCGCTGCACGGACTCAGGCGCGGTTCTCCTCATGGGATCGGCCACGCCTTCCGTCGAGGCCTGGCACCTCATGGCCGAGGGGAAGATCCGCCGCCACGACCTGGGCGGGCGGCTCTCGGGCGGCGCCGAGAGCGAGGTGCGCGCGGTGTCCATGGCGGGGGAGTCCTCCTGCGTGTCGAAGGAGCTCCAGTCCGAGCTCCGCGCAGCGAAGTCGGCGGGACGGCAGTCCATCCTCTTCCTGAACCGGAGGGGCTTCTCCTACTTCTTCCACTGCAGGACCTGCGGCTATGAGCTCGCCTGCGACCACTGCTCGGTCTCGCTCACCTTCCACAAGGAGCGAGGGCGGATGATCTGCCACTACTGCGGCTTCCAGCGCTCGCCGCCCTCGGTCTGCCCGGACTGCGGCTCGCTCGACGTGGGGTACTCGGGTTTCGGCACCGAGGCGGTGGAGGAGGAGGTCGCGCGCCTTTTCCCCGACATGGTCGTGAAGCGCCTCGACGCCGACGCGCTCAAGCGCAAGGGCGACCTCGAACGCGTCCTTTCGGACTTCCGCTCGGGAAAAATCGACATACTCCTCGGTACGCAGATGGTCGCCAAGGGGCTCAACTTCCCCGGCGTGAGGCTCGTTGGCGTCGTGATGGCGGATACCGCGCTCCACCTCCCCGATTTCCGCGCGGCCGAGCGTACCTTCTCCCTCATCGTGCAGGTCTCCGGCCGCGCGGGGAGGTTCTTCCCGGACGGCCGCGTGGTGGTACAGACGCTCCGGCCCTCCGCGCTCGCGGTGCGCTGCGCCGTTGAGAAGGACGTCGAGGGCTTCTACGCGGCGGAGCTCGAGCAGCGGAAGGCCGCGGGTTTCCCGCCCTTCGCGCGGCTCGTCCGCTTCGTGTTCCGCTCGAAGGACCGCGAGCGCGCGTCCGCCGCGGCCTCCGCCTTCGCCTTAGGCGTCCGTGATGCGCTGCCTCCGGCTGCGGAGGCCCTGGGGCCGGCCGAATGCCCGGTGGGGAGAGTCGCGGGGAGCTGGCGCTTCCAGCTCATCTTCCGCGCCGCGGACTACGGGCCGCTCCACGCCGCGCTCCGCCCATTCTGGGACGGCTTCGAGAGCGGGAACGGGGTGTACGTGGAAGCCGATCCGGATCCGGTCAGCCTCCTCTGATTCGATTCCCGAACGAAGGCGGAAGAGGGTTCAGTCGACAGGCAGCTCGACGATGAAGGCGTTCACGCCCTCGCGGCTTTCGGCGCGGACGGGCCATCCCTCCGCGCGGCAGGCCTCGAAGGCTTGTTTCATCCTCGCAGCGCGTTCTCCTGCACCGTCCTCGCTCCAGGGGCGTTCACAGTCGGCGCAGGATGATGAACATCCGGCGCAGGGGCGGAGGGGCTCTCCCGTTCCGCTCACGGAAAGCAGGCCGGGCGCGAGCTCGATGGAGAGCGTGCCGGGGCGGCCCTTCGCTGACATTCCCTCGACGAGGGCGAGCACCATGCCCTCCACTGCCAGCACGGCGTTCCTCCTCCTCGCCCTCACGGCGATTCCGGAAGAGACCTTGAGCTCGTGGCGCGCGCGGGAGAACACGGCGGGGTCCTCGAGGAGCATGACCTTTACCCCGCCCAGGAGCATGCCGAGGTCGAAGCGCTCGGGCTCGTCGGAGCCCTCCTCAGCGGAGAGCGCGCGGATCTCGTCGATCCTGCGGACCATGCAGTCCATGTAGGACTTGATCCGTTCCGAGGCCTTGTCGAGCTGGCCGCGATCCATGTAATAGAGGGCCGCGCTGAGCTGGGTGAGGTCGTTCTTGAAGGCGTGTATCGCGTTGAAGACGCGCTGCCCGAGAATGGACAGGGGCTCGCCCGGTTCGGGGAGCCCGGACCCGGCGGAACGCGATTCCGGCGATGGAGGCGTATCCTGCATGACGGGCTCCTCCTCCGGTCCTCATCGGGACCGACTCGAATGATAGGACCGGAGGCGAGGCTTCGTCAAGGAATGAGGCGCCTGAACAGCAGGAAAAGGC
>CAZIEI010000059.1:16903-17988 GCA_964538705.1 uncultured Spirochaetales bacterium
GGGGGCGAGAGCGGCTTATAATATCACTTTACCTTGAACACCATCTGCGTCGGGCTCACGAACTTGAGCGAGAGGACGAGGCAGGTGAAGGAGATCAGGAAATAGATGACGGCGAGCGCGTCGACGGCCTGGGGCGGCCTCGCGCCGGCGGCGTACGCGTCGGCGTAGAGGGCCACGACGATGGTCTGGTTGCCGCCCCCCGCGATGAGGTACGTGAGCTCGAAAAGCGAGATCGACTTGACGAGCGAGAGGAGGCCCGCCGTGAGGATGCCCGGCACCGTGAGGGGAATAAGCACCTTGAGGAAAATCGTGGACTTCTTGGCTCCCAGCATCTTAGCCGCGGACTCGAGGTTCACGCTCACCTGCTCTATGAAGGGCGTGAGTACGAGGATCATGAAGGGCACGATGGGCACGAGGTTCACGAGGACGACGCCGATCACGCGGGAGGCGAGCCTCGCCTTGTAGCAGAGCATCGCGAGCGGCATGCCGTAGGCCATGGGGGGCACGATCATGGGGAGCATGAAGAGGGCCATGAGGAAGGCCTTGCCCTTGAAGTCGTGCCTGGCGAGCGCGTACGCGGCGGGGTAGGAGATGAGGAGGGCGAGGAACACGTCAGCGAAGGCGACGATGAAGGTCGTGCGCATGAGCTTGGGGATGTCGTGCTCGCCGGCCACGTACTTGTACCAGTCGAGGGTCCATTCCTTGGGTAGGACTCCCGAGTACCACCGTATCGAGAGCGAATTGATCACGACCGTGAGGATGATACCCAGGACGATCGCGATGTAGACCGCTATCGCGATGGCGAAAAGGATCGATGATGGCCGTAAGGTTCTCTTGTCCAGCATGTCCTAGCCCTTTCCCACAATCGAGGCGCCCTTGTACATCTTGTTGCGGAGGCCGAGCACGACGGCGATGACCGCGAGCTCTATGCCCGCCATCGTCATGGAGATCGCGGTCGCCGCGTTGAAATTGAATTTCTCGAAGGCCCATTGGTAGGCGGCGATCGAGATCACCCTCGTGGATCCCGAGGGCTGGCCGAGGAGGACCGCCGAGGGATAGACGGAGAAGGCCGCCACAAAGTTGAA
>CAZIEI010000060.1:0-3240 GCA_964538705.1 uncultured Spirochaetales bacterium
CCACGCCGGGGAGCATCTTGTCGGGATCGTCGCTCAGCGTATCCAGCCAGGCGAATCTGCCCTGGGCGCCCAGCGAGAGGGCGCTTGTCAGGGCCAAGGCGATCAACATCGCTTTCTTCATCGGATACCTCCGTATCGTGATCGCGTCGCGTGCGGAGCCGGGCCCAGGGCCGGCGGAGCCGTTTCGCTTTCCCTTCCGCATCGCACGACGCGAGGCTATTCCGGGCGCGTGAGGAATCTGTCATTGGGAAGTCAGGATGCGATGAGGGAACGATGAGGATTCGGTTAGGAAGCGGCATTTTGCGATGCGCATCGAACCCCGGGGAGCTTGCATATCGAGGGAGAAGTCAGTATCCTGTTTTCTGTCGGTCAAACGACCGACAGGTAATTATCTTTTTGTCATAATGAGTTATGTGCGAGCAAGGGAGTATCATCATGGACGTCAGCACTTCGAATGCGCAGGAAATGGCGGACGTATTCCCCCGCGATGAGGGGCATCCGCGCGTAAAAGCGCTTCCCGCGTACCGTCTCTGGGCCGAAATCGCTTCCGCTATAAGCCATGGCATCGGCGCCCTCCTCGGCGCCGCCGCCCTCGCGCTCCTCATCCCGCGGGCCGCGAGGCGCTCGGACGGCATCGCCCTCGTATCAGTGATCATCTTCGGCTCCAGCCTCGTCCTCCTCTACCTCATGTCCACCCTCTACCACGCCCTCCCGGTTTCGCGGGCGAAGCGGGTGTTCAAGGTCCTGGACCACGCGTCCATCTATATCCTGATAGCGGGGACGTACACTGCGTATACACCGGGGGTCATCCGCGGCGCGCTGGGATGGAGCGTCTTCGGAGTACTCTGGGGATGCGCGGCCGCGGGCGTCTCCATGGAAACCTTCTGGGTGAATAGGCCGAAGGCCCTCTCCGCCATCCTCTACGCGGCGATGGGCTGGATCATCGTCTTCGTCATCGGTCCCGTGAAGGCCGCGCTCGGGAGTTCGAGCTTCGCTTTCCTTCTCGCGGGGGGAATCGTCTATACCGTGGGAGCCGTCTTCTACACCCTGAAGCGCCTCTCCTGGAGCCACCCGCTCTTCCACGTCTTCGTCCTCTCAGGCTCGATACTCCATTTCATGTCGGTCTGGATCGCTCTATAACGGAGCGCATCAGGGCCGGCGTTCGCCGATCCCGCCGCCGGCGTTCGAAGGTCCTGTCATCGGGGAGGATGCCCCTGGACTCTCAGCGCTCCGCTAAAGCCCCGGCCGCCGGCGCGACGACTACCACGTCTCCCTCGGAGAGCCCCGCGACCGGGATGACCGCGACATCGACGGAGAAGGGGACGCGGAACGCGCCCTTGAACGCGGGGCGCCCGTCCTCGTACTCCACCGTGAACGAGTAAGTCCTCGATCCGACGATCGCGAGGCGCATCCCGTTGGCCCGCACCCTGAGGGGCTTCATGCCTTCGACGGTGACGACGGCGGCGCCCGATGTAGCCTGGGATGAAGCCGAATCCGCGGCTTGCGCCGAACCCGCGGAGCTCATCGCGTAATTATTGAAGTAGACCTCGTGCTTCCGCCCGGTGAGGACGGCGAGGGCGCCGAGCCCGAGGTAGAGGGCCGCCGCGATGCCGCGCGCCATGGTCTTCTTGGCGTTCACGCGTTTCCTCCGCCCGGCTCAACGCCCGAGGGCTGCGCTGCGGGAGTTCCATCCAACGCGGTATTGCGGTCCGCGCCCGGCCCGCGGAATTCAGCGCGCGCGGCTTCAGCCGCCTTGCGGTCCTTCCATGCATGGAGGATAAGAGCTACGGAAATGATCCCGTAGTTGATGAAATCGGCCATGTACTGGCCGATTTGGGCCGAGGAGAATATCTGCTTCCCCGCGAGGGGCATGGTGATGTAGAGTGCGTGGACGAGGAAAACCCCGAGGAAGACGTTGAGGATGCTCGCCTTCTTGAGGGTAGCGCCGCCCACGAGAATTGCGGCAGCGGCGAAGAAGCCCGCCTGTCTCTGGCTCGTGTACGTGAACATGTTGCCGATGTTCTGGAGGTAGACGATCTGGCCGATGCAGGCGAGAACGGTGGAGACGATGATCGCTACGACGCGCGTCTTGTCCACGGCGATGCCCGCAGCGTGCGCCGAGGCGCGATCGAGGCCCACGGCCCGCATGTCCTGCCCGAGCTTCGTTCTCCTGAACCAGACCACGAAAGCGCAGAGGATTGCGATCAGGACGAAGGTGGCGATCGGTATCGTGACCTCGCCGAGCTTCAGGGGGAGGAGGGCGTCGAGGCCGCCGCGGACGGAGTCGAGGGAGAGGGTGTTGCGCACGCCCCTGCCGTCTATCTGCATTACCTCGGGCGTTCTGATGGGGATGAGCCAGCCCATCACGTAGAGCCCGAAGAATTGGTATATCCCGTCCATGAAATATCCGAGGATGAAGCCCGTCACCATCTCGCGTCCCTTGGCCTTATTGAGGATCCTGCCGCAGAACCACCCGAGGAGGATGGATACGGGAGTCCCGATCAGGGCCGCGAGGAGGAGGCCCTGCCATCCGGCGACGCGCCAGTCCACGGCGAAGATGAGCCCGATCTGCCCGGCCGTTGCGCCGAGGACCATGGCGAAGTTGATCCCCATGCCCGCGAGGATGGGGAGAATGAGGGCGAAGACGAGGAAGGAGCTTCGGGCGAAGCGGTCCACAAGGCTCGAGGCGATGTATCCGGGCGAGAGGCGCGACAAGGGGATGGCCGCGGCCGTGAGGGCGAGGAATACGATGGTGACCGCGTTCTCCGAGGCGAAGCGCCCGAGGTCGAATTTACTTTTCATTCATCGGACCCCGTTTTCCGCGTCAGCGCGTAGATGATCATTCCGTTGGAGACGATGATCCTTATCACCTCGGACATGTCGGTCTTGAGGACGGCGTTGAAGACCGAGGGCGTCATGGTCAGGATGCCCTGGAAGAGGAGGGTGCCGACCACCACGTTGAAGACGCTCGCCTTGTTGACCGAAGCCCCCCCCAGGAGGAGGGCGGAGACGGCGGGGAAGGCCATGAAAAGGGGCGCGTCGTAGACCTGGATGAAGCCGAAGCTCTGCTGGTAGGCGAGGATCCCGACGCCGCCCAGGGCCGTGGAGACCACCACGCTCGCGAGGCGCATCCTGTCCACGGAGACGCCGGAGGCCCGAGCGAAGGCGGGATTCGATCCGGCGGCGGTCATGGCCGTGCCGGTCCTGCTCAGCATGAAGACCTCGACCGCGAGGGCCGCG
>CAZIEI010000060.1:3250-5620 GCA_964538705.1 uncultured Spirochaetales bacterium
TCCCGAGGGGAAGACGAACTTGGGTCCGATCCGGAGGGCGAGGAAGCGGTTGAGGATCCCCGCCCAATAGCCCTCGAGGGAGATGGATCTCCTGAGCCCCTCGCCCGCGAAGCCCATGACCATATCGGGCCTCGTGAAGGGGAGTACGAGCCAGAGGATGGAGAAGAGCATCACCGCGGAGAAGCCGACGTACATGGCGATGGTCATCTCCTCTCCCTTGATCTTGTTGAGGACGGCGCCGTAGCCCGCGCCGAAGAGCGCGCCCACGGGGAGGGTGATGGCGAGGGCGAGGAGGAAGCCCGGGAAGCCCGAGCCCCCCGCCTGCATCGCGATGGTCGAGCCGAGGAGTCCCGCGATGATCCCGAGGGGAAGGCCGAAATTGAGTCCGCAACCGGCCTGGACCATCGGGAGGAGGGCGAGGACCATGATGGCGTTCTGCCCGAAGCGGTTGAGCACGTCCGTGAGCGAGGTATCGATCCTTACGCCCACGAAGGGAGCCGCAACGAAGAGGGCGAGGAGGAAAGCGAGGATGACGAGGCGGGGCCAGCCGAAGTCGGCTGCCGCCTTCATAACGCGGTTCATGCTTTCACCCCCGCTCCCGACATGAGGAGCCCGAACTCCACTGGGTCGGTCCCGGCATCCAGTATCCCCGCGATCCTTCCCTCGTTCACCACGGCTATCCTCCCGCATACGGACCTGAGCTCCTCGAGTTCGCTCGAGGCGATGATGATTGTCGTCCCCCGCTCGCGGTTCGCTTTCCGGAGGGCGTCCAGGACGAGGGCCTTGGCGCCCACGTCGATGCCCCGCGTCGGCTCGGAGACGAGGAGGATCGCGGGTTCGAGGGCGAAGGCCTTGGCGAGGCAGATCTTCTGCTGGTTGCCGCCCGAGAGCTCCCGCGCGGGCTGGGAGGGGCCGCGGCATTTGACGTCCAGCGAGGCGATGTAGCGCTCAGCGAGTTTCCGCATGGCCTTCCCGTCCCGGAACGAGAAGAGCCCCCCGGCGAAGCGCCTCAGGCAGAGCCCCTTGGCCTGCATGGCCGCGAAGGCGATGTTCCAGTCGAGGCCCTCGTCGAGGAGGAGGCCCGAGCCCCGACGGTCCTCGCTCACGAAGGCCATGCCCGCCGCCATCGCCTCCCGCGAGTCGCCGAGGGCGAGGGGCTTCCCGAGGACCTCCGCCTCGCCGCCCGCGGGGAAGACGCCCATGAGCCCGTTCGGTATCCCCGCCTTGCCCTGTCCGGCGAGCCCCGCGATCCCGAATATTTCGCCTTCGACCACGTCGAAGGATGCGTCGCGGACCGTTTCGCCGGGCATGTCCACCCAGAGGTTCCGGACGGAGAGCGCCACGCGGGCGCCCTGGACGGAACGCGCCTCTCCCGCTGAAGCGGCGACGTCGCGGCCTACCATCCTGCGGACCACGTCCTTGAGGTCGAGCGCGCGGGCGCTCTCGTCCGCGACCACGGCGCCGTCGCGAAGGACGACGATCCGGTCCGCGACTGAGAGCACCTCGGGGAGCCTGTGGGAGATGAAGATGATGCCGATGCCCTCTTGAGCGAGGCGTCGGAGGGAGGCGAGGAGGATCGCGGCCTCGGATTCCGAGAGGACCGCTGTGGGCTCGTCCATGACGAGGAGCCTCGCGCCGCTCCTGTCGATCTCCCGCGCGATCTCGGTGAACTGCATATGGGCCACGGGCATCTCGGCCACGTCCGTCCCGGGATCGATCCTGACGCCGAGGCGGGAAACGGCGCGTTCGGCCTCGTCGCGCATCGCGCGGCGGTCGAGGACGGAGAGGCGGGGTCCGAAGAGGAGGGAGCCGAGGCCCGGCTTGGCGGGCTCGCGGTTCAGCACGATGTTCTCGGCCGCGGTGAAGCCGGGGACGAGCGAGAACTCCTGGTGGACCATCCCTATTCCGGCCGCGATGGCGTCGGATGGGCCGCGGAAGCGGGCCGGCTCCCCGTCGATCAGGACCTCGCCGCGGAAGCCGCCAGTGGCCGCGATGTCCGGCATGCCGAAGATGATCCGCATGAGGGTGGACTTCCCCGCGCCGTTCTCGCCCACGAGGGCGACGATCTCTCCGCGGTCGACGCTGAAGCTCACGTCCTTGAGGACGCTGACGCCGTCGAATTCCTTGGAGACGCGGTCGAGGCGGAGGAGGGGTGGCTTCGCTGCCATGCGGATCCTTCCCCGGCTCCCCGTCTTCTCCCTGGGAGGGGCGGGCGGGGGCCGGCGGTCCGGAATCGGGCGCCCGCGGAACGGGCGCCCGGCCGGTCACTTCTTCTGGTACGTGATGTCGTAGTACTTGGCGGGGACCTTCTGCTCCGTGGTCGGGAGGTAGCCCTTCCCGAAGACGTAGGTGTCCATGTAGACGAGGAGG
>CAZIEI010000060.1:5630-17495 GCA_964538705.1 uncultured Spirochaetales bacterium
CCACTTGGCGCCGGGGGTGAACTTGGCGAAGGCCGCGTTGACCGCAGCCATGTCGCCCATCTTGGCCTTGCCCTCGATCACGTTCTTGGCGAACTCGCCCAGGCCCGCGGTGACGGTGTAGCCGTAGCTGTAGGCCCAGGTGCCGAAGCGCCCGGTGCCGCCCTTGGCCACGACGGCCTCTTCGACCTTCTTGAGGATCTTCTGGAAATCTCCGGCCTCGGCCTTGAGGTCCAGCCCGAGCGCTCCCGGGTAGCCCATGAGGGGCGAGGGGAGGTCCGCCTCCACGAAGACGCCGCCGAAGGCGAGGAGCTGCTTGAGGAGGGGTTCCGTGTGAGCGTCGTTCGTGCAGAAGAAGGCCGTCTCCTTGCCGTACTTCTCGATCCAGGAGGGGACCTTCTCGAGGATGTACTGCTGGGCCCCCGCGACGCCCACCTCGGTGGTCGGGTCGGGGGCGGTCTCGAACACGAACTTGAGCCCGAGGTCCTTGCAGGCCTCTTCCATGATCTGCCTGCGGAGGCCGAGGGTCTCGTAGGACATGTGGCGGGGGAAGGAGATATGCACGAAGGTCTTGGCGCCGAGCTCCTTGGCCGCCCAGATGATCGTGTAGCCGCGGGAAATGAAGTCCGAGTTGATGGCGAGGTCGGCGGCGCCCTGGATGACGGGCGGGTCCTCGTGGGGCTCCCCGGCGAGGAGGATGATGTCCTTGCGTTTGGCGCGGACGCGCTTGAAGGCTTCCGTGGTCCCGGGGATGGCCTGGTTCACGACGATCGCCTTCATCTTCTTGTCGTCGGCCAGTGAGACGATCTGGGATATCGTCGTGTCCATCTGGTCCATGAAGTTGTCCGGGTAGGTGAGGTGGGTGATCATCCCGCCTTCCTTGACGTCGCCGTAGAGCTTAATGAGCGCCTCGGCTCCGCGGAGGTCGTCCTCGGACTGGGAAACCGTGCCCGTGACCACGCCGATGTGGAAGGCGCCCTTGCCCGCGGCTCCGCCGCAGCTTGAGAGCGAGAGGGCGAGGGCGGCGATGATGAGGATGGGTAGGAACGTACGTTTCATCCTGAGCTCCTTTCTCCCGATGGGAGTGCTTCCCGTTTATTCTAATCCCCGGGGCCCGGGCGTCAAGGGATCGCCCGGCGAGCGCACCGGGACTTCGCGGAGCCGTACGGCCAGGAGCAGATCCGCCCGGCCGGGTGCGGAGTCTCGCGAAGGCGGCACGGCGCGGGCAATGGAGGATCGGGGTATGGGGGAACCGAGGCTCGGCGGGCGCTGTGGAGCGCCCAGCCTCTCAGTCCGCGGGGCAGCTGAAGACGCGGATGCCCTCGGCGGGGAAGCGGGCCTTGACGCCCTCGGCGGCGGCGCGGGCGAGCGCGCACTCGCCGTCATCGAGGTAGGAGACGAGGATGAAGTTCTCCTCGGGCCAGGTGACGCTGGAAAAGCGCTTGCCCTGCTTGCCTGAGCCCATGACGCCGGGGATGACGGTGTAGCGGAAGGCGGGGACGGCGGCGGAGATCGCGTCCGTCATCTCCTCCTCCACCGAGCGGTTGGCGATGATCTCGAGTCGCTTCATGCTATGACCTCCTCCGCTCGCGCTTCCCGTTCACGAGGTAGTAGACGACGGGGATGAAGAAGAGCGTGATGAACGTGCTCGTGGTGAGGCCGCCGATGATGGTGAGGCCGATGGGTTTTATGAGGCCGGCGTTCTCACCGCTCGAGATCGCCATAGGCAGCGTGCCCAGGATAGTCGTGAGGGTGGTCATGAGGATGGGGCGGAGGCGCGAGACGCCGCCCTTGAGGCAGGCCTCGAAAAGGGGCACGCCGCGGTTATGGAGGAGGTTCGTGTAGTCCACGAGCACGAT
Organism: uncultured Spirochaetales bacterium; assembly: GCA_964538705.1. Lineage (GTDB taxonomy): Bacteria > Spirochaetota > Spirochaetia > Treponematales > JBGSOB01 > CAYNQK01. The sequence continues at coordinate 7,487 of CAZIEI010000060.1, forward strand.
GCCGTTGTTGACCACGATCCCCGCGAGCATCACGAGGCCGACCATGTTGAAGAGGGTGACCGGCTGGGCCGATACCGCGTAGATGAGGATCACGCCGATGAACATGAGGGGGATGGTGAGGAGGTTGATGAGGGGATCCTTGAAGGACTCGTACTGGCCGGCCATCACGCCGAATACGAGGATGACCGCCATGGCGAAGATGAGGGCGAAGGTGACGTTGTTCTCCGAGATCTGCTTCCAGGAGCCCTCGTAGGCTATCGATACCGAGTCGTCGATGACGAGGTTCTCCGCAATGGCCCGCTTGATGGCCGCCTCGACGCGGTCCGCCCGCCTGCCCTCGCCGATGCTTCCTTCCACGTGGATGACGCGGGCCCGGTTCTCGTGCCTGATGCTCACGGGCCCCGATCCCTTGTCCGGGCGGGCGAAGTTGGACACGGCCACCTGCTGGCCCGCCGCGTTTTTCACGAAGAGGCGCTCGAGGTCGAGGACCTCGTCGCGATCCGCCTTGTCGAGGAAGAGGCGGACGGGTATCTCCTCGCCCTTCAGCGTGAAGGCGGTGGCCGTGGATCCGTAGACGCTCGCGTAGATCTCGTTCGCGACCGCGCGGGCGTTGAGCCCCAGCGCGTAGAGGCGCTCGCGGTCGATCACGACGACGGCCTCGGGGAGGCCCTCAGTGAGGCCGATCTCCCAATCGAGGACGTCGGGCACCTCGCGCTCGAGGACCTCGACGATCTCGTTGGCCGCGGAGAGGCCGATGTCCAGGTCCTGGACGCGAAGGACGAGGTCGATGTCCGAACCCGTCGCCTGCCTGAACATGCCGCGTCCGAAGGAGAAACGGGCCTGCGGGAAATCGGGGAAATGGGCCCTGAGCTTCGCCTGGGCCCGCTCGGGCGTATCGGAGCCCTTTCCGTCCGCGAAGCCGAAGGAAACGCTGCCGGAGTAGGTGCCGCGGGAGCGCCCGCCGCCTCCGACGGAGGCCGTGACGTCCTCGGCGCCCTGAACCTCGTTCCGGACGAACTCCTCGAACTGGAGGACCACCTGGTTCGTGGTCTCGAGGTCGGTGCCCAAGGGAAGGGCGACGCTGAGGGTGACCGAGTCCTCGGCCATCCTCGGCATGATCTGTATGTTCATGAAGGGCACGAGGGCGACGCAACCGAGGAAGACGAAGACGACGAGGGCGACGACGGCTCCGCGATGGCGGAGAGCCGCGCCGAGGGCTTTCTCGTACGCGGCGTTCAGGAGCCCGAGGAGCCGCTCCACGAGATCGTCCGCGGCCTTGAGCGCCGGGTTCCTGAGCGGCTTTTGCGTCCGCGTCTTGAACACGAGGTACTTCGAGGCGAGGACCGGGACCAGGAAGACCGCGACGAAAAGGCTCGAGAGGAGGGCGATCCCGATCGTGAAGATGAGGTCCTCGAAGAGCTCGCCGAAGAAGCCGAGGCGGCTCTTGAAGAAGAGGATGGGTATGAAGACGCAGACCGAGGTGAGGGTGGACGAGGTGATGGCGGAGAGCATCTCGTGGCTTCCGAGGATGGCCGCGATCCTGGGCTTGGCCCCGCGGTCCCGGTAGGCGTAGATGTTCTCGAGCATGACGATGGACGCGTCCACCACCATCCCCACGCCCAGGATGAGGCCCGTGAGGGTCATCATGTTGAGGGTAATGCCCGCGAAGAACATGCACAGCATCGTGACGAGGATGGAGAAGGGGATGGAGACGCCCATGACGAGGGTGCTCTTCAGGTTCCGGAGGAAGAGGAAGAGGATGAGCATGGCCAGGATGCCGCCGTAGGCGGCCGATTCCACGAGGTCGTTCAGGGTATCGCGGACCTGCTTCGAGCTGTCCCTCATCACCTTCATGCTTATGTCGGCGGGGACGAGGGCCGAGGCGGCCTCGAGCTTCTCGAAGATCGCGTCGGCGACCCTCACCGTGTTGGTGCCGCTCTGCTTCTGGATGGCGAGGTAGACCCCTTCCTTGCCGTCGATGCGGGCGTAGGAGCTCGGGTCCTCGAAGCCGTCGGAGACCTCCCCCACGTCCCGGAGTCGCACCTGCGCCCCGTTCACGGTCGCGATGACGGTGTCGGCGATGTCGTCCAGGCTCGTGAATCCGCCCTCGGTCCGCACCTGGTAATTGAGGGTACCCTCCCGGACCGATCCGCCCCCCAGGCTCGCGTTCTGCGCGGCGAGCACGGAGGAGATGCCCGTGATGGAAAGCCCGTAGGCGTCAAGGCGGTTCTGCTCGAGGTCCACGCGGACGATGCGCGTCCGCCCTCCCCTGACCGTGACCTGGGCGACGCCCGCGGCCTGTTCGAAGAGGGGCTGGAGGATGTTCTCCGCGAGGCTCTTGATCTCCTCGGCGCTCCGGTTCCCGCGGACGGATATCTGTACGATGGGCTGGGAGTTCGGATCGAACTTGGAGATCGAGGGGCGGTCGGCGTCGTCGGGCAGGGACCGGATGACGCGCTCGAGCTTGTCTCGGATGTCGTTCTTGGCGGCCTCGAGGTCGGTGCCGAACTCGAATTCGAGCGAGATGCTCGAGGATCCCTCCGACGAGGTGGAGGTGATGGTCTTGAGGCCCTCGACGGCGTTGAGGGCGCCCTCGAGGATCCGCGTCACCTTGGTTTCCATGGTCTCGGGGCTCGCGCCTGAGTAGGAGCACATTACGCTCAGCACGGGCTGGGAGACCTCGGGCATGAGGTCAATCGCGAGCGTGGGGAGGAGGAAGAGCCCCAGGATGGCGATGAGGGCGAAGACGATGGCCACGAGGACGGGCCGGTCGACGATCCTGCCGGAGACGCTCATTTCTCGGACCCGCCCGCGAGATCCTTCGCGTTCACCACGATGACATCGGCGCCATCAGCGAGAACCTGCTGGCCCGTGACGACGACCTTCTCGCCGACCGCTAGCCCGCTCGCCACGATGGTAGCGCCGTCGATCGTCTTTCCGACGGAGATCTCGCGCTCCTCCACCTTCGCGTCGTCCTTGACCACGAAAACGAGCTTGCGCTTGTTGCGCTCGATCACGGCCAGCTCGGGGACGACGATCCGGTCGGCGAGGCGCTCGGTATAGATGACGAGCTTGGCGAACATGCCGGGATTTACCCGGGCGTCTGGCTTCTCGAAGGCGAGCTTCACTTCCTTGCTCCGCGACGAGGGATCCACGACGGGGCTGAGCCGCGCTACCCTGAGCGGGAAGGAGGCGCCGGGGAAGGCGGCGAGCGTCGCCGAGGCCGCTTGGCCGACCGCGAGGTTTCCCACGTCGCGTTCGCTCACCCGCGCGATGACCGCGAGCCTGTCCACGATGCCCACGGTCGCGAGGGGGGTGGAGGTCCCGACCGTGGAGCCGACCGAGACGTTGACCGCGGTGACGGTGCCTGTAATGGGGGAAAATACTTGGTTGAGCGCGTACTCCTCGCCCGGCCGCGAGGGGTCGATTTCGGCGATGAGCTGGCCCTTTGCCACGCGCGAGCCGAGTTCCACGGAGAGGCCGACGATCCGCCCGCCGATGCCGCCGTAGACGTCCACCTTGGTCTCCGCCTGCACGTCGCCGTTCACCTGGAGGTAGTCCTGGAGAGTTATCCGCTCGACGAAGGCGGCGCGTACGGAGAAACCCGGGCGCGCCTGTCCCGGATCTCCGCGTCCGCTTTCTCCCGGTCGCCCGCCCGCCGGCGATCCGCTCCCCGCGCTCGATGCACCGCCGCCCGGACGGGGGCCCGCGGAACCCGGAGCCGCGGGCTTGGCGCCCGGAGCCGTGGGTTTTGCGCCCGCGAGCCTCAGGGCGAGGAGCCCGAACACGAGGGCGAATACCGCGGCCGCGATCAGGAAGGCGAGCGTTTTCTTCTTGAGCATGTACATCACCTCCCGAGGGTCCCGAACGGTAGACCGAGCGCGTATTCGACGTCGATGAGCCCCGCGAGCAGGGCGTTTTCCTGAGAGAGGTAGGCGAGCCGCGCCTCCTCGAGATCGTCCGCCGCGTTGGCGACGGAGAGGGAATCCTTTGAGCCCTTCTCGTAGGCCTCGCGCGTTAGATCGTGCGTCCGCTGGGCGAGTTCCACCGCGAGGCGCGCCGCGCCGAGGGTCGATGCGGCGCGGGCCACCTTGCTCCGGAGGGTCGCGAGGGCGAGCTCGTCGGATCGCGCCTGCCCCGCCGCCGCGAGGGCCGCCTTGCGGAGGGCCTCGTCCGCCCCCTTGATCGATTGCCGCTGGGCGGAGAGGGGATTGATGAAATCGAGCGACCACGTGAGAGATGCCTGGAGGTTCGACCCGTCGGTCCATTCCTCGAGAAGGAAGGGATAGGTCTCGGTCGCCGCCCAAGACAGCGAGAGCGAGGGTGAGAAGGCGGAGAGGACAGCCGCTTTTTTCGTTTCTGACGCGATGTCGAGGGCCTTCCCGAGGCTTTTCGCGGAGAGGGAGGGCTTGGACCAGTCGAGTTCGTCCAGGGCGGCGGGATCGAAGGCGGCGTCGAGGGATCCCTCGGGGGAGAAGGGCCGAGCGGGCTCGAGCCCGATCTGGAGCTTGAACTGCCCGAGGGCCGTCTCGTAGTCCTCCGCCGCCTTGGCGGCGGCCGGCTTCTGGTTCTCGTACTTCACGCGGGCGCTCAGCGCCTCGAGCTCGGGCGCGAGGCCGGAACGGTAACGCTGTTCGGCCCGGTCCCAGGTGGCCTTGCCCGTCCCGAGGCCCTGTTCGAGGACCCGGGCGCTCTCCTTGAGGAGGATGAGGTTATAGAAGGCCTTCCTGACGCCCGCCTCGAGATCGCGCTCGGCCGCTTCCTCCTTCAGGGCGGCGGCTTCGCGGTTCAGCCGAGCGAGGCGGATCTTCAGGGCGATGGCCGGGCTCAAGGAAAGCGATAGCCCCGCCTGGCCGCTCGCCACGCCCTCGTCGAATTCGTAATCCGTTATCCGGGTCGACGCGGAAGCGCTCAGGGAGGGGACGAGGGCGCTCCAAGATGCCGCGTACTGGCGTTCCGCGGCCTCGAGGTCGATCCGCGCGCCCTTCAGCGCGAGGTTCGCCTCCTTGGCCATGCGCACGGCCTCCTCGAGGCCGGTGCCCGCTTGCGCGAAGGCGGGCGCGGCGGAGAAAGCGGCGAGCGCGGCGAGGATCGCGATCGACGTCTTGAACGGACGTAGCATAGGGCCTGAACCTCCTCCGAATCAACAATCATGATATATCCAAAGCCTCCGTTCTGGAAAGGTACGGCGGACGCCCGTGGTCCGTCGTTGACTTCCGCGCTATCGTGCATAGAATTCCATGAATGGGACGGTCGAGGGCGACAGTATCCGCCCCCGCGCGCGAACCTTCTTTAATAAGGAGAGCCATGAGGAGGCGGACGGTCCTCGGGGACCTCATCTACATGATAGGCGGAATCGCCCTCTTCATGCTCCTCCTCGTCGCGTCGGCCAGCTACTTCCTCGTGACCTTCCGGCTCCAGCGATCGCTCGAGGAGGCTTCTGAGCGGACCGCGAAGGCCATCTCGAAGGCCCTCGAGATCCCCTTGCTCCGGCTCGACGCCGAATGGGCCGCCAATCTCGGCATCGCGTACCTCGCCGGAGGCAGGAACGCGGGGATGAGGATCGAATCAGCGGAGCTCGGAATCGTCCTGGACCGCCCCCCGTATCTTCCGAACGCACTCCCCCCCGTCGCCAAGGAGATCTGGAACCAGGGGACCTATCTCGGCGAGATGACGCTCTGGTTCGACGACGGCCCGCTCCAGGAAGCGCGGCGAGGCCTCCTCCTCATGTCGCTCTCGATGATCATCGGCATCCTCGCCGCTTACCCGGCGTCCATCCTCCTCATCGTGCGCAAGGCGGTCTCCCGGCCCCTCAATTCCCTCATATCGGGCATCGAGGCTGTCGGCTCGGGTAATTACGGGATGAGCGTGCCGCTCACGCGCCGCGCCGACCTCGACGTCCTCGTGGAAGCGTTCAACAGGATGTCCTCGAACGTGAAGCGTTCGCAGGAGCTTCTCGATGAGAGCGAGCGGCGGTACGGGGTCGTGTTCGATTCCTCCGTGGCCGCGATCTTCATCCACGACGCTGAGGGGAGGATCGTCGACCTGAACCGCTCCGCGATGGAGCTCGTCGGCGCGGACTCGCGGGAGGAGGCGACGGGATACGGCGTGAAAGAGGACCTGTCCTCGAGCGACCGCGACCCGGAATTCCTCGTCGCCGCGTGGAAGGAGGCGCTCGCGGGGAAGGACCTCTACTTCCCCTGGACCGTGCGGCGCCCAAAGGACGGAGGCATCGTCCCGGTGGAGATCTCCCTCAGGCGGATACGGCTCGGTTCGGGGCCCTACCTCCTCGCGAGCGTGACGGACGTCACGGAGCGGAAGAAGATAGAGGAACAGCTCGTGCAAGCGCAGAAGATGGAGGCCATCGGAACCATCGCGGGCGGGCTCGCGCACGACTTCAACAATATCCTGGGGGGCATTACGGGAACGGCCTCGGTACTTCAGTACATGCTGGACGGAGGGATGGCGATAGTTCCCGAAATGCTCGGTAAGGCCCTCCGCACCATCCAGGACGCGTCGTTCCGCGCCGCGAACGTCGTCGGAAAGCTCCTCACGCTCTCGAAGGGACGGAGCTTCGAAGCTGGCGTCGTCGACCTCAAGGACGCGCTCTCGCGCGTGATGACCATCGCCGAGAATTCCATCGATAAATCGGTCGACCTCGAGTGCGAATGGCCTGAGGAGCCCGTTCGCGTGATGGGGGACCGGACGCAGATCGAGCAGGTCGCGTTGAATCTGATCGTCAACGGCGCCCACGCCATGACGGTGATGCGGCCCAAGGGCGCGCGCTGGGGCGGGCGTCTCCTCGTGTCGCTTTCCGGAGTCGATCTCGGCGCTGAGGATCTGCGCGCGCATCCGGATTCGCCGCCTGGTCGCTACGCGATGCTCAAGATCACCGACGAGGGGATCGGCATCTCGGCGGAGGACAGGGAGCGGATCTTCCTTCCCTTCTATACCACGAAGGAGCGCGGCTCGGGCCTCGGGCTGCCGATGGTCTACGGGATCGTGAAGGCTCACGAGGGATTCGTGGAATTGGATTCCGAGCCGGGTGACGGGACCGAGGTCCGGGTACTCATCCCGCGCACCGATCTCCTTCCGGAGGAGCGGCCGCTCGGCCCGAGGGGTACGTCCGAGTGGAGGGGCGAGGGCCTCGTCCTCGTCGTGGACGACGAGGACGCCCTGCGGGACGGCCTCAAGGGGATGCTCGAGCAGTTCGGATATTCAGTGGAGACCGCACGCGACGGGGAAGAGGGCCTCCTTAAGTACGAGGAGCTCGGGGCCGAGATATCCCTTGTGTTCCTCGACATGTCTATGCCCAAGCTCTCGGGCCGCGAGGTGTTCTTCGCCATCAGGAGGATCGATCCGGAGGCGCGAGTTGTCCTCATGTCGGGGGTGAGGCAGGACGAACGGGTCGCAGAGGCCATGGAAGGCGGCGTCGCGGCCTTCCTCCAGAAGCCCTTCGACCGCGCGCGCCTCGTCGCCGCCCTGAGGGCGGCTACCGAGCGGCCGCTCGCCGGGGCCTGAGCCGTACCGCTCCCTACGGGCTTTTCGCCTTCTCCTCGGCGCTCGCCTCCTCAGTCTCGGGCTTCTTGAAAGTCTCCAGCACGATGATGATGACGACGGCGAGGATGTAAAGATCGGCCGCGTTCATGACGCCGGTGCGGATCTTGGGCGTGAGCTGGAAGAGGAGGTAATCGGTGACCTCCCCGTGGAAAATCCGGTCGAGGATGTTTCCGAGTCCGCCCCCGAGGAGGAGGGAGAGGAGGGCGAGGTCCCTTCCCCCGAGCCGCTTCTTACGCAGGAAGATAGCGACGAAGGAAGCGAGCACGATGACGGGCAGGATGACGAGGAGGATGGTCCTCCAGGGCTGGATGAGCTTGTCCCCGAGCGACAGGAAGGCCCCGGGGTTCCTGGCGTAGGTGAGGACGACGAAGTCCCCGATGATCCTCACCATGCCTGCGCCCTGGAGCCGCGTGTCGGCGAGCCACTTCAGGAGCTGGTCCAGGCCGATGAGCGCCGCGGAAAAGGCGACGAGGAGCGTGACGAAGGTGCGTTTCTTCATTGAGCCGCCTCCAAGCGTGATATATCGGCGACGAGTATAGACTCGAGCGCGCGCTCGAGCCCAGCCCGGTCCGCCGCGGACTCTATCCGCGCCCCCTCCGCCTCGACGGCCGAGTAAAGGCCGGCGTCGACGTCGAAGCCGACGAAACTCACCAGCGTGCCCCGGGTGATGACGGGGAGATCGACTGTGGAGCGATCCACGCGGTTCTCGTTGATGGCGAAGAGGACTTCCTCGGGAACAGTCCCGGAGGTATTGGCCCCGTCCGACACGACGATGACGCTCTTCATGACGGTGCCGGAGCCGGCGAGGATCTCCGCCGCGGTCTCGAGCGCGTCCCCGATGGAGGTGCGGCCGCCCGGGGCGAGGGCGTCCTTCGCATTGACCGCGGCGCGGGCGCGCTCGAAGGCGGCCGCGTCCATGTCCGCGAGCGGGAATACCGTGCGGATCTCCTCGTGGAAGGCGATGACGGCGACGCGGAAGCGCATGCCGCTTAAGGCCTTGGACGAGCGGAGCCGCTCGAGGAAGGAGAGGATGCCGGAAAGGGCGCGCGCCGCCTGGATATGCTTGGGCTCGCCGCCCGAGGCCGGAGCCTCCGCCATGGAGCCCGAGACGTCCACCGCTATGACGACCGAAAGCCCGAGGTCGTCCACGGCGTTGGCGCCTGGATTGAAATCGTCCGAGAAGTGGAGAACGTAGCCTGGGCCGGAGTAGGGGCGGGCGGGCGCGGCGGAGGCCGCGGCGGCGGGCAGCCCGGCCGCCTCCCGCGCTCGTCGCTCGTTCGCGGCCTTCGATACCCGGCCGACGACCAAATACACGGCGACTATGCCGAACGCCGCGACGATCACGGCCCTGATCGCGGAAGCGCCTGAGCGGTCGTTTCGCTTAGCCATCGATCACTCGAAGGAGAGGAATCGGACCTCGACGCGGCGGTTCTTCGAGTGGTCGACCGCGTCCACGGGCTGCTCCCAGCCCTTGCCCTCGGTGACGATGCGGTCCGCGTCGCACTTGTAGCGCTCCACGAGGAGCTTCTTGATGAATTCCGCGCGCTGCTTGGAGAGGAGCTTGGCCTGGGTGCTGGCTTCGATGAACTCGCGCTGGCCTTTCTGCTTGAATTCCTCCACTTTCGACGTGTCCAGGTGCCCGACGAGCTTCACCATGGTGGTGCCGAGGACGGCCATCTGCTCGTTGATCTTTTCGAGGGCCGCGCGGTTCCGCCGCATCTCGGCGCGCTGGGAGTCGAGGTCGAAGTCGATGCGCTGGGCGTCGAAGTAGATCTCCACGTCCTCCGCGAGGACGATCTTCTGGTTCTCGAGGTCGGAGATGTCGTAGGACGCTTCCTTGTTGAAGCTCGAGACTACGGTGTTCTTCTGGTGCTTGAAGAGCCCGCGAGCGGCGACGGCCTCGATGGCGGCGGGGTAGATCACGGACTCCGCCTCGATCTCCGCGTTCGCGTTTATGACGCCCGCCGCCTTGTAGTACTCCTTGGCCATGAAGAAGATCTTATAGGCGTTGATGGGGTTAGACACGTCCAGGAACATCCGGGACTCGGGGAGGTTGGCGATGTGGGCCTTTCCGGCCATGGCCTTGGCCTCAGCGGGGCCGCCCTCGAGTTCGAAGAAGGCCGCCATGGCCGCGTAGGCGGGCTCGGGGTTGGTGGCGAGGATGTCCGCCCCCTCGAGCATGGCCTCGACGAAGGCCTCGAGCATCTCAGGATGCTGTTTAGCGAAGTCGAGCCGCGTGAAGTAGACGTCGGCGATGAGCTGGTTTGCGTCGCGGCTCGAGATGAGGATCCGGGAGCCCTCTACGTGGTTCCTGGACTTGGGATCGGCCACCTCCTCGGAGAAGGGCGACCAGGTCACCCAGGCGTCGATGTCCGGCCGGGATTTGAAGGCCTTCGCCGCGGCCGGTCCGTCGGGGAGGTAGAGCATCTTCACGTCGCTCGGGCCCATC
>CAZIEI010000060.1:17505-17814 GCA_964538705.1 uncultured Spirochaetales bacterium
CAAAGGAGGAAGAAGTTGTAGGGCGTGTTGCCCGAGGTGAGGACGGTCCGGCCCTTGAGGTCCTTGGGCGTCTTGATCCCCTGCTTCACCACGATGGCGTCGCCGCCCGCGGACCAGTCGAAGATGCCGAAGACCTGCGGCACCACGCGGCGGTCCGCCTTGAGCGCGTCGTAGAGGAGGGGGAGCGAGTCCATGGACGACCAGAGGACCAGGAACTTCCCTTGCGCGAAGCCGTCCAGCTGTTCCTTCGCGCTCTCCGCATGGACGAACTCGACGCCGTCATGCACTCGGTCGATAAGTGGCTCGAAG
>CAZIEI010000061.1:0-17475 GCA_964538705.1 uncultured Spirochaetales bacterium
GAACGCCGATTCGGCCAACCGCTCCATCGGAGTCCTCGACGCCGCCCTCAAGAAAGTCAACAAGCAGCGCGCGGACCTGGCCGCCTACCAGAACAGGATGGAGCACGCGATCCGCGGTATCGACGTGGGCGCTGAGAACCTCCAGGCCTCCGAGAGCCGCATCAGGGACGCCGACATGGCCACCCAGATGGTGGAGTACACCAAGAACCAGATTCTCCTCCAGTCCGCCAACGCCATGCTGGCCCAGGCGAACCAGAAGAATCAGTTAGTATTGCAGCTTCTCCAGTAACGTAGTACATTAAAGGTTATCCGTCGGGGTCCTTCAGAAGGAGGATCCCCGACGGAAACCATTGCCTTACCTGGCGTTTGATGCGGTTTACCGCGGATAATGCCGCGTTCTTTGAAAACGAACCCACCTTGAGGGTACCGCGCGCCCGCGGGAATGGCGTTCCTCCGATTCCGGAGGGGCGGCTTTTCCGCGAGTCGGGGCAGGAACGGACGGGAGCGGCGCGATTACTCCCGGCAACGTCCCCTCGCGCGCGGAAACGCGGGCATGGATTGCCCGCGAAGAAGACTCAAGGAGGGTCACATGATCATCAACCACAACATGAGCGCGATGTACGCCAACCGGACGCTCGGGGTGACGGGAATCGATCTCACTAAGAACATCGAGAAACTGTCCTCCGGCATGCGCATCAACCGGGCCGGCGACGACGCCTCCGGGCTTGCGGTTTCCGAGAAGCTCCGCAGCCAGATCCGCGGCCTCAACCAGGCCGAGCGCAACATCCAGAACGGCGTCTCGTTCATCCAGACGTCGGAAGGGTACCTGCAGGAGACGCAGGACATCATGCACCGGATCAGGGAACTCGCCGTGCAGAGCGCGAACGGAATCTACTCCGACGAGGACCGCATGCAGATCCAGGTGGAGGTATCCCAGCTGATCGACGAGGTCGACCGGATCGCTTCCCATGCCCAGTTCAACGGCATGAACATGCTCACCGGAAGGTTCGCCCGGAATTCCGTGCTCGGCGAGAGAGGCACCATGCAGCTCCAGGTCGGCGCCAATATGGATCAGAACGAGAGGATCTACATCGGCACCATGACCGTCGCCGCTCTCGGGCTCAAGGGAGCCCAGGGCAACGGCAGCGATTCCGTTTCGATCTCCACCGCCGACGCGGCGAATCGGACCATCGGAATGCTCGACTCCGCGCTCAAGATCGTTTCTAAGCAGCGTGCCGACCTCGGCGCCTACCAGAACCGCTTCGAAATGGCGGCCAAGGGCGTCGCGATTGCCGCCGAGAACCTGCAGGCTTCCGAGAGCCGCATCAGGGACGTCGACATGGCGAGCGAGATGGTTCAGTACACCAAGAACCAGATCCTCCAGCAGGCCGGCACCGCGATGCTCGCGCAGGCGAACGTCAGCACTCAGGGTACGCTGCAGCTCCTCGGCTAACCGTTGATGAACCGTTCCTGAACGAATGCGGGTGAAGAGGCTTCTGGACGTCGTCTTTTCATTCGCGAAGCGGGGGAAGGGGGGAGTCGCGCCCTCCTCCCTTCCCCTTTTTTTTGGAGGTAACGGCATGGCAATGGAAATACAGAGCGTCTCCTCGATGTCCCCACCGCTGAACCCGGTCATGGGAACGAGGGTCCAGGCCCAGCCCGCGCCCGCCAGGGAGGCGGAGGTGGACATCCAGGCTACCCTCGCCAAGCTCGAGCAGGTGAGCCTCGCGTTCAACCGCAGACTCCAGTTCAGCTTCAACAAGAAGCTCGACCAGGTCGTCGTCAAGGTGATCGACCGCGAGACCGATACCGTGATAAAGGAGATCCCTCCGAGGGAGCTCCAAATAGTGCACGAGAAGATCCGGGAAGCGCTCGGTATTCTCTTCGACGTGCAGATCTGACACCGTTCGGCCCCGCGGGCCGGACGGCGCCGAGCGCCGCGAAGCGACGCCGGCCGGGCCGAGAGGCGGGTGAGCGACCATGTCTGACGTAAGCGTTCCCGGCGTCAAGAGCAAGTACGGCACCGAGGATACGATCAAAAAACTCATGGAGCTCGAGGCCAGGCCCAAGGTCAGGGCCGAGGCGGAGCTCAAGGCCATGGAGCAGCGCTCCTCGGTCTGGCAGGACGTCAACGTCAAGATGACGAAGCTCCGGGACGTTTCCCGGACCCTCTTTTCCTACAACAATCCCTTCTCCGAGCGTATCGGTAAATCCTCGAACGACGATGTCCTCACCGCCACCGCCACGCGCGAGGCCGTCGAGGAGACGCGATCCATCCTCGTGAAGGAGATCGCGCTAGCCGACCGCTTCCTCTCCAAGCCCCTTTCGCCGGACTACAAGGTCCCCGCCGGGGAATACGCCTTCTCAGTCGGGAAGAAGAACGTGAACTTCCGCTTCCAGGGCGGGAGCGCCAAGGATTTCGTCGAGGCCCTGAACCGGAGCGGGAAGGACGTGATCCGCGCCCAGGTCATAGCCGTGGAAAAAGGCAAGAACTCTATCCTCGTCGAGTCCCTCCTCACGGGCTCCTCCAACCGCCTCTCGTTCAAGGGAGCGGCCGAGTCCTTCGCCCTCTCCTCCGGCATGCTCGAGCGCGTCCCCGCCTCGGAACGCGCCCTCCCCCTCGACCCCGCCTCGGCCCACTCCATCGGGAAGGCGCCCGGCCCCTCTACCGCCAAGCTCTCCGAGGGGGCGCTCTCCGTACCCGCGGGAACGGAGCTCTCCATACCGCTCTCACCCGCAGCCAAAGACGGCAAGGGCCTTATCCTCGAATTCGAGTACAAGACGATCGTCCATCCGGACGACTACGCGGCTCCCAAGGCGCCTCCCGGGCCGGACATCCCGCCCACGGGTAAGATCGAGTACAAGGGCATCCAGGTCTTCAGCGCCCCCTTGGACGTCCCCTTGCCCCCGTGGCTCCCGCCTCCCGTCCCCAAGCGCGTGGACGACCTCTCCATGCTCTCCCTTGGGCTCCGGAACGGAACGGAGAAGGCCCTAGCCCCGCAGGCGGATAACGCCGACTACGCGCGCGTCGCCGTGCCGCTCTCCGGGCTCGGCTCCGACCTCTCCTCCTTCAATATCCGCAACAAGAACACCCACCGCGACATCCTCGTGCGGAACGCCCGCGTCTACGATCCCGCGGAGACGGGCGGTTTCAAGCCCTCGAACGCGCTCTCCACGGGACGCGACGCGGTCATCGTCCTGGACGGCGTCGAGGTGCGGAGGGAGTCGAACGACATCTCCGACCTCATCCCCGGCGTCACTCTTAATCTCCACGAGAAATCCGACAAGGCGGTCAAGCTCTCCATCGAGCCCGACCGAGAGGCCTCCAAGGAGGCCATCGTTAATTGGATTTTTAACTACAACCAGCTCATGAGGGACATCAACGTCCTCACGAGCAATAACGAATCCGTCATCTCCGAAATGGAGGGCCTCTCGGACGCCGAGAAGGAGGCCGCGCGAAAGCGCCTCGGTCTTCTCCAGGGAGATTTCACCCTCAATAACGTGAAGTCCCAGCTCCAGCGCATCTCCATGAATCCCTACCCCACTCAGGCGGGCAACGAGCTCAGCCTCCTCCACCAGATGGGCATCTCGACGAACGCGAGCTCGGGCGGCGCCGGATACGATCCCGCCCGCCTCCGAGGCTATCTCGAGGTCGACGAACGCAAGCTCGACGCCGCCCTCGCCGGGAAGATGGCCGCCGTCAAGCAGCTCTTCGGGAACGACGTCGACGGCGACCTCATCATCGACGCGGGCGCGGGCTTCGCCATGGACGCCCTCATGAAACCCTACGTCGAGCTCGGCGGCATCAACGCGCAGAAGCGCCAGACCATCGCCTCGCAGATCGACAGGCAGAAGAAGACCATCCAGACGATGCAGGAGCAGCTCGCCCGCAAGGAGGCCGAGCTCAAGAGGAAATACGGGATGATGGAGGGCGCACTGAACCAGATGGAGAAGACCTCGAATTCCCTGGACAACTTCAACAAGCGGGACGACTAGGAAAGGCGGGGAACGATGATCATCACCATGAACGGCTCCGAGATCGACTTCTCCCTGGAGGGCGAGCGCGACGTAGGCGACCTCCTCTCGTCCCTGGACTCCTGGCTCGAGGAACGGGGCTACGTGATGAGCTCGCTCTCGGTCGATGGCGCGGACCGCTCGGGCGACATTGGCCCCGTGAAGGACCTCCCCGTGGCCGAGGTCGGCCGCATCGACATAGGGGTCGCGCCCCTCGCGGGATACCGCGCCTCCGCGCTCGAACGTGCCGCCGCATGGGCCGAGCGCGCCGCGGCTTGCCTCTCCGCGGGCGAGGCCGCCGACGGGGCCCAGGCAACCGGCCTCTCCGCCGAAGGCCGCGAACTCATCGACGCGCGCTCGGGCTTCCTCGATCCTGACGAGCTCTCCCTCCTCGAGTGGATCCTCGGGGCGCTCTCGGGCGCGGCGCCTTCTGATCCCGCTTCAGCGGCAAGGTCCCTCGCCGCCTCCGCCGCGCTCAAATCTCGCGCCGCGGACCTCCGCGATCCCGTCGCCGCCGTCGGACGGGCCATGTCCGAGTACGATTCCCTCCGTCCGCGCCTCGTCGACCTTCCCGTCCTCCTCCAGACCGCCCGGGACCGCGAGGCGCTATCCGTCCTCACGGACTTCTCCGAGTTCTTCGCGCGAGCGGTCCGCATCATACCCGTCCTCTCCGCCGCCGGCATCGGCCTCGGCTCCGCGGAACTCGGCGGCCGCGATCCCGCCGAGTTCTATTCGGGCCTCAACCGCGTCCTCGGAGAATTCATCGACGCGTACTCCTCGCAGGACACCGTCCTCGTCGGGGACCTCTGCGAGTACGAGATACTCCCCCAGCTCGACGTCCTCTTCAAGGGCATCGCGTCGCGCGCGGGGGCCTAGGAGGGCACATGGATCCTCTCGCAGTCCTTCCTCTCCTCCAATCGGATTTCGATCGAAGCGCTCAATCCTTATCCGGCGGCGCCATTATCGCTATCGTCATCGTCGCCCTGGTCATCGTCGGGCTCGTCATCTACAACTCAGTAAAGAACCGCGCCGAGCGATTCGGGACCGCCTACGCTCCTCCCGTTGCGAAGGCCGCCGTCAAGGCGCCCTCCTTCCACGCGTCCGCCTTCAGGCGCGCCGGACAGGAAATGGGGCTCACGGGCGAGCAGGTATCCTTCCTGGAATCCTACGCTCGGAAACTGAGCCTCTCAAATCCTGACTACGTCATCAGGAACCCGGAGGCCATGGAGGCCTTCCTCCGCTCCATCTTCCAGGACATCGAGACGAAATCCGACTCCCAGCCCGTCGCCGAGCAGCGCACCGCCGTCCTCTTCCAGATCCGCGAACGGATCGAGCTCTCTCGGGCCGCGGGCAAACAGGTCTCGAGCACCAAGTCCCTCAAGTCGGGCACGGTCCTCACCTGCATCACGGCGGATGGCGAGCACTACACGTCGCGCATCGAGGCCATGAGCCCCGAGGGCATGGCCTGCGCCGTCCCCCTGGACGGCCTCGGGCAGGAGCTGCACTTCCGCCGCGGTACCCGCTTCACGGCCTTCTTCTATTCCAGCAACCAGAGCGGCCACAGCTTCGAGACCAAGGTCGACGGATACGCCCGCTTCCGAGACGGGACCGCCATGATCCTCAGGCATTCCGACCGCGTGAAGCCGCTTCCCGTCCGGGAACACAAGCGCAAGTCGACGAACAAGCCCTGCGAATTCATCCCCGTGACCATCGTCGTGGTGAAGCAGGGGGGACGGACCGGCAAGAAGGCTGTCCTTGGCCAGCGCGCCTTCCCCGGCCAGATCACGGACATATCCGCGGGAGGCTGCTCCATCAGGACCGCCAATCCCCTCGATGAGAGCGAGTACCTCAAGATCGACTTCGCGGGAAAATCCGGCCGGCTCTCCGCCATCGGCAAGGTGGTGAAGCTCGAGCGCATCCACGGCCAGGGCGGCGACATGCACATCCAGTTCGCCAAGATCTCCCGGCAGGACCTGAATAAGGTGCTGTCCATGGTCTACGGTTACGGCGAATAGCCCACCGTCGTCCGCCCCGAATTCTACCGTCGCTCCATACTCCGGACTTGACCGCCCTTCTCCCCGCGGATTAGGATTACCGTGATGAAAGTCTTGGAGATCAAGGATTTGCTGAGAAAGGACATACCCCTTTACTACCGGAGGGAATTTTTCGGCAAGGCCGTCATAGAGGTCTTCAAGGACCGTCACGAGAAGCGCATCGATTTCACGGTCGAGAAGACCCCCCTCGGGGGGACGTCGGTCCACGTTTCCCTCATTGACGAGGTGGATTACCCGGTCGTCCCCCTCGTCGAATCCCTGAAAAGCTACATCATGGACCTGGAGAAGAAGGGCGGCCTGCCTTGATCTCGGTCCTCACCCGTTCAGCCGGAGAGACTATCCGCCTGGGAGAGGCGGTGGGCGCGGCCTGCCCTCCCGGCTCGGTCCTGGCCCTCTACGGGCCGCTCGCAGCCGGCAAGACGACCTTCTCCCAGGGCATCGCCCGCGCCCTCGGCATCGCGGAGCCCGTGCTCTCTCCCACCTTCACCCTCGTTAACGATTATCCGGGTACAATCCCCCTCCACCACATGGACGCGTACCGCCTCGCGGGTCCAGAGGATTTCATCGCCATCGGCGCCGAAGAAATCATGGCCGACGGCGGCGTTTCCGTCATCGAATGGAGCGAGCGGATCGAGTCCGCCCTTCCTCCCGGCCGCACGAGAATATCGATACGCATCGTCGGCGAGGAGGAGCGCGTCGTGGATATCGATGGCCCGATCGAGGCCGCGCTCGCGGAGAGCGGCGGCCTCTCGGCCTTCCGAACCGCCTCCGGCGAGGCCGTTCCGTGACCGCGCTCGCCATGGACGCCTCCACCTCGATCGTCTCCTGCTCCCTCTCGTGGGAGGGCGGCTGGTCGCAGTCCTCTTCCCGCTCCGCCGTCGGCCACGCCGAACGCCTCATGCCCATGATCGACGCGCTCCTCGCCGGGGCTGGCGTCGCGCCCTCCTCGCTCGACCTCGTCGTCTGCGCCTCCGGCCCCGGGTCCTTCACTGGCCTCCGCATCGCCCTCTCCACCGCCAAGGGGATCTGCGCCGCCACGGGCGCGGCCCTGGCCCTCGTGCCCACCCTGGACTACCTCGCGGCGGGCCATCCGTCGCGTTCCGCCGTCATGCCGGTCATCGACGGCAAGAAGGGGCGGATCTACGCCGCGCTCTACCGCGCGGGCAGGATGGACGGCCCGGTGCTCGACCTTCCCACTCAGGAGGCCGCGGGCCGCCTCCCCGCGGAGGAGGAGATATCCTTCACCGGCCCGGACGCGGACCTCATGGCGGGCTTCGCCGCGGAGCGTCCCGCCTGGTCCGTCGATCCCTGGCATTCACGTCCGCGGCCCGAGGCGCTCCTCGCCCTCGGAATCGCGCGCTTCCGCGCCGGAGATACGGCCGGCCCGGGCGAAGGCCCCTTCTACGTGAGAAACGACGAAGAGGACATCGGCATCACCTTCCCCGGGAGAAAAAAATGAAGGACCCGGAAGAAGAGGAGATCCCCGAGGTCCTTGAGTTCCTCGACGCCGAGGAGACTCCAGACGAAAACGCGGCCGCCGCGCCGCCCGCCGGCGCCCAGCCCCCTTTCATCCGCGACGTCGCGCTGAGCTTCTCACGCCTCGACGTGCCGGTCGCCATCCTCGACTCGAATCTCGCCTTCGCATTCCGCAACAATGCCTTCGCCGATCTCCTCGACCGCTTCGAGTACCCGCGGCGCCCCCTCTTCACGAGCCTCTTCTACGACAACCTGGGCGCCTCCGGAGTCAAGGCCCTCAGGGACGGCCTCGAATCGTCCGAGCGCTCCTTTTCCTGGAGGGGGCGTTTCTCGCACAAGGTGAAGCACGCGTCTACGGAGATTACCACCGTCCACATCTATCCCCTCTACCCCCCCGGCCCGTCGAACGGGAAACCGCCCTTCTACTCGGTCTACCTCGACGACGTTACCGAGGAGACCCAACGGACGCTCCGCACCATGTTCCTTTCTCTCCTCGAGGCGTCCAAGCTCAAGGACAACGACACGGGCGCGCACATCCAGCGCGTGAACTCCTATTCGCGGATGATCTCGAGCGCCATTTTCAACGATCCGCGCTTCCCCACCGTGGACCAGGACTTCCTCGACGACATCGGCTTCCTGGCGGCCATGCACGACGTCGGCAAGATCGGCACCCCGGACGACATCCTCAACAAGTCAGGCCCCCTCACCCCCTGGGAATGGTCCATCATGCGCGAGCACACGATCAACGGCGCGTACATCCTCTCCACTTATCCGAATCCCATCGCCAAGCACATCGCCCTCTCCCACCACGAGATGTGGGACGGAAACGGCTATCCGTACAAGCTCCAGGGCGAGATGATCCCCCTCGCCGCCCGCATCGTCTCCATCGCGGACGTCTACGACGCCCTGAGGATGAAGCGGTCATACAAACCCGCGTACTCCCACGAGGTCGCGGTCGCCAAGATCCGCGACTGGTCCAGGAGCCACTTCGATCCGCGCCTCGTCGAGATATTCCTCGGCCTCCAGGACGAATTCGGCCGGGTGTTCGAAGCGAACCGGGATTGATGACGCGCGCTTGAAAAGCCGTTCCCTCCGGGCTATCCTGTACAGGCCTTCCATGAAGGCCATCGATTTATCCGGAGGAACCATGAAGAAATCATCTTTACCCGTGCTCGCTCTTTCCGCCCTCGCTCTCTCCGCGCTCGCCTTCTCAGGCTGCGTTTCCCTCAACGATCCTTCCATCCTGAGATCCTTGTCTAAGGTCGCCCTGGTATCGGTGACCTCCAACAGCGACATAGAGTGGTCCGAGGACAAGTACGATGAAGACAAGGAGAGCTCGGGCGGCCTCCTCAAGGGAGTCGCGAACCTCCTCTCGAACGAGGGCAAGAAGGTAGATCCCGCGGCCTCGGCCATCCTCGCGCGCGCGGACGTCGTCATCGAGCAGGCGGGCGCCCTCCTCGAGGACGGTCTCGCCTCGTCCGGAGCGTTCAAAGCGGCCGCGAAGGAGGATGTCGTCGAATCGGACAGCTACGCGGGCGCCAGGGACGAGCCGATCGTCGGGGTCTCCTCCTTAAAGCCGCTCGGCTATAAGTTCGTCAAAATGAACGACAAGCGGCTCTTCTCCGGGCTCAACGCCGAGATCGGATCGAACGGCTTCATCTTCGCGTCGTTCGAGTTCGAGAAGACCATGATGTCCGGGATCGGCATGAGCGGAGCCATGACGGCGAAGGTCATCCTAAATATTTCGGTGGTGAACGCGGAGGGAAAAGTCGTCTTCATGGATACCTACGAGGCCATGGGCGACGCGAACATCCCCGTCGTCGCCGGAGTCTACGATCCCCTCGCGCTCGCTGAGGACCTCAAGGCCGCCACGCGGAACGCCTGCCTGAAGTTCCTGGCCGCCATCGAATAATCGTCCCCACGCTTCCGGACGGCCGCGTTTCTCGCGGCCGCCGGATCGAGCGATCGCCGGAACGAGCGGCCGCTAGAACGAGCGGTCTCTTCAGGCGGGGGTTTCGGGGAGGAGAAGCCGTGCGCGTTCGCCGCGCGCCTCCACCTCGAAGATCCCCTTCGAAACCCTTCCCGTGATATCGATCTCACCAAGCGATAATTCCCCGTACGAGACGAGCCTGTCCGCCCCCGTCGAGCCGAAGCGCTCGCCGTGCTCGCCTTCCAGGAGAATACCGAAGCGCTTGAGTCCGCCGGCCCCGGTCTCATTCCCGCCCGAGGCTTGGGCCTCGCCCAGGATCGCTGAAGACCGCTTTCCGTTCTCCGTGTAATAGAAGCCCCGCACCATGAAGCGCGGCACGAGGTGGAGGACGCCGTCCAGCTTGTACGCGAGGAAGGGTATCCTCGTCGCCTGGCTCGAGGCGAGCCTGGACTCGAACCTCGACATGGAAGCCCTAGCCTCCGCGCCGGCGCCCGGTTTTACGGCCTCGAGAATCCGCCCCATGTCGTAGCGGAGGATCTTGTACGAAAGCACGAGAAGCGCCATGTCGGCCTTCGCCGCGTCCTTACGTCCGCTCGGCGCCGCCACGGCCTCGGCGCACCACCGGGCCTTCTCCTCCTCCCAAGATGAGAAGGGTATTTCGGCTATGTCCACGGCGCCGTTGAGGCGAGAGGCCGCAAGGGCGGCGGCGCGCTCGAAGGGAAGCATGGTGGTGATGAAGAACGCGATCCTGCCGGGGAAGTCCCCGGGCGCGGCCGAGCGCGGGAGTTCCCCAGGCTCGGGGCAGACCCTCACCACATTGAATGAGGATTCCATCCGGGCGACGTCGATGGAGATCCGCTCCCGCGGGAAGAACGCGGATTCCGCCGGCGTGAGGATGATCCTGTAAAGGCGGTCGCCCCGCCTCTCGGCCTCGTCGATGATGATCGCTTCGAGCTTGTCCACGTCGAACCCCGATCCTATGACGTCGTTTTCCCGTTCCACTTAGGCCTCTCTGCTTATTCTCGGGCGGGCGGAGGCCGCGGTTAAGCCCATATTCCCGGGCGGCGAGGGCTCTACGGGGATTATACGCCCAGGACGGCCGCCAGCGCGAGGGCTAAGGCCGGAATTCCCGCGCAGGCGGCCTCCACTGCGCCCCATGCACTCGTCCTAAGTGTCCGTCCGGGATCGTAGGACCGCGCGTCGAGGGCGTCGAGCCGCCGGAACGCGTCGTCGAGGCAGGTCCGCGTCATGGCCGAGGCGAGGGAAGCGAGGGAACGGAAGGGCGGTGCCTTGGCCCCGTACCCCCTCGACCGGGCCGCGTCCAGGACTTGTCCGATCCGAGAAAGGGCCCTCGGAAGGGAGAGGAGTGCTATCCCCGCGTAGATGCCGGGATCCGCCTCCTTCCTGCGGCTCAGCTTCCGCCAGAGCCCCGAAACGGCGTCAGAGAGGGCGGAGAGCTCGGTGGTCTTGTAGAAGACCTCCGCGTGGACGAAGGCGACGAGGAGGCGCGCCATGTCCATGAGCGCCTGCGGAGCGGCGGAGTGGGCGAAGATCCTCCCGTCGCCGGGAAGGAGGATGCGCGCAGGGAGGAGAACGAGGGCCGTCCAGACGAGGAATGCCCCATCTGCGACGAAATCCCCGAGCCTCAGGCCGGAAAGGAGGGCTCCCGCGATGGCGAACGAAGCCGAGGCGGCGAGCGATGCCGAGCCGGCCCTCGCCGAGAGGAGGGAGAGCGCGAGGAGGCCGGTCGCCTTCGCGAGCGGATGGACGCCGCTGAGCGGCCCGGGGAGGGCCTCGTACTCGAGGGCCCGGAAGCCGCCGCTCACGGAGCGAGCCAGGAGAGCTCGCTCCTCTTGGTCCTCGTCCTGAAGGGATCGTGGAGGCCGAAGGCTTCGAAGTCCTGGCCAGAGAGCGCGTCGGGATCGCCGTCGAAGGCGATCCTCCCCTTCTCCATGATCGCGATTCGATTGGCGTGCGCGAGGACCTTCTCGATCTCGTGCGTAAGGACCACGATGGTGGCGCCGCCCGATCGGATGTCCTCGAGTGTCGAGAGCACCGACTTGATGGAAGGGTAATCGAGGTTGGCGAAGGGCTCATCAAGGATGAGGATCTCGTGCCCCATGGCAATGAGGCCGGCGACCGCGAGCCGCCGGAGCTCCCCTCCCGAAAGCGTCACGGGATTACGGTCGGCCAAGTCCCCCAGGGACACGCGCTCGAGGGCCCCCCTCGCCCGATGCTCGCATTCCTCCCTGGAGAGGCGCATGCTGGAAGGACCGAAGGCCGCGTCCTCGAGGAGTGTCTGTCCGATGACCTGGGTCTGCGCGTCCTGGAGCACGATCCCCACACGCTTCCTGAGTTCCGCCGGCCGGACCGGAGAGGGGCTTCCGCGGTACGATATCCTCCCCTCCTGGACCTTCCTGAGGCCCGCGAGCCTGAGCGAGAGGAGGCTCTTCCCCGCCCCGTTTCGTCCCGCGAGGAGGAGGTAATCACCCTCCCGTATCGAGAGGTCCACCGCGTCGAGCCCAAGGCTCCCGTCCCGGAAGCGCTGCGAGAGGCCGAGGGCGGAGAGAAGCTCAGGCCTCGCGCTCACTGAGCCGTTCCTCGAGCCAGGGTCCGAGCGCCTGGGCGATAAGCGCCGCCGCCGCGGCCTTGAGCGCGTCCCAGCCGATGTAGGGGAAGAAGCCGAGCGCCATGGTCTTCATCCAGCCTTCGTCATGGATCGCGCGCCTGAGAAGGGGAAGCCCGACCGCGTAGATGACGATTACCGCGGCCGATGAGGCGAGCGCGCTCCGCCAGAGCTTCCGCTTCCCCCGGCCCCCGATGAGCCCCGCGACCGGCGCCGCCGCGAGGAATCCGAGGAGGAAGCCTCCCGTGGGAGCGGCGAAGCGCGCAAGCCCGCCGTTGCCGCCTGAGAACACCGGGAGCCCGAGGGCTCCCATGCCGAGGTAGAGCGCCACCGCGGCCGATCCCCAGAGAGGCCCGAGGAGGAGAGCCGCGAGCATCACGAAGAGGTTCTGGAGGCTCACGGGCACGGGACTCCCCGGCACGGGTACCGGAAAGAACGCGGACGCCGCGATAAGCGCCGAGAATACCGCGGCGATCGCCGCCTTGGCCGGAATGCGCGAACTCGTCATGCAGTATCCCCTTTTCCTTCGAGTCGGGCCTCAGAGGGAGCGTAGGCGCGCCTTCCGCGGCCGCCCGCGACCGCGATGCGCCCTTCCTCGTCTATCCCCTCGGCCTCGCCGAGCTTCTCTCCGTTCCGTCCCGTGACTCGGGCTCCTATCCCGATGAAGCGTTCGTTCCAGAGCGGAGCGAGGGCGTGCGAGGACCGTTCCTTTCCGGCAAAGCCATCGAGGAATCGTTCGAGGATCCTGGCGCGCGCAGCCCTCGAACCGAGCCTTTGGAGGCTCGTTGCGCGTTCAGGAACCCTGTTCCCCGCGTTGAGCCCGACTCCGACGGCGATCGCACGCGGGGATTCGGGGTTTCCCGCGATCTCCACGAGGACGCCTCCGAGCTTCCGCCCTCCCGCGTAGAGGTCGTTCGGCCACTGGAGCCAGGCTTCCACCGATGCGACGTCGCGGACTGCCTCGCAGAGGGCTATGGAAGCCGCCATGGACGCACGCGCGATCGGACTCCGTTCCGCCGTCTCGGACTCGTCGCCGTCGCCGCACCGGCCTCCCCGTCTGATTCCGGCTCCCGGAATAATTAGGGTGAAGAAGAGGCCTCCGGGACGGGACTCCCATACACGATCGCGGCGGCCTCTCCCCGCCGTCTGCGTTTCAGCGATGACCACACGCTCCGCACCGGGCGAAGCGATCGCGAGAGCGAGCGCTCGGTCCATAGTCGAAGGGAGGCGCTCGTGGTACTCGATCTCGGTTTCCCGCGAGGGAATCTCCCAGGGGTAGAGGAAGTCGCCTCCATCCTCGAGGAGGTATCCGGCCCTGTCCGACCTCAAGCCGTAGCCCGCCTCCCTGAGCCGCTCCATGTGCTTATGCACGGCCACGCGGCTCATGCCGAGCGCGTCGCCCAAGCAGTCCCCCGATACGGGCTCGCTCGAGGATCGCAGGGTCGAGAGGATGAGGGCGCGGGGGCTTGGCCTTCGGTTAACCATTAGGATTGAATGGTTAACCGAAGGCCAACGAAAGGTCAAGCCTCAGGCATTGCTGAGCGGGACCGTATTAGGATGTAAGGGGATTCTTAGCGGCAAGTGGGATTGAACCACTGACCTAACGGTTATGAGCCGTTTGCTCTACCAACTGAGCTATGCCGCCGCGAGGGTCGCCCCAAACGCGGGGCTAAGACTCGAACGCGAAAGACATTAACAGGAGAGCGAGCGGAGTGTCAAGGAGCGGCCCGAAGGCCGCTCCCCGCCTTAATTCCGGGGAGAAAAAAGCCCCGTGAGGAAATCCTCCACCTGCTTCCGCGCCTTGTCCATGTTCTTGATGAGTTCCTCGGCGCCCGATGCCACATTGCCCGCGAGCCCGGCGAGGGGGTCCTCCGATCGTCGCATGTCCTCTTTGTACTGCCGAGCGGCGTCCTGGAAATCCGCTCCGATGTCGGTCTCGTCCGAGCCCTTCCGGTGGTACTTGCCGTTCAGGATGTCCTGGTACCCCGAGTTCTCCCAGGTCTTGAGCTCCGCGAGCCTCACCACGGGGAAGGGATGGGACTGTCCGATGGTATTGAGGAACTTGTAGATCGAATCGAGGGCGTCGCCGGCCGCGTCGTACTCTCCAGCCTGCTTGAAGAACTCGTTCATGTCCATTTCCTCGACGTGCCTGCCGCCCGCGCTCTTCATGAGGGCCGTGTAGGCGCTCTTCCCGTCCTGCACGCTGAGCATCCCCGCGCGGTCCGCGGAGAGCTCGCTCTTCCGGTCCCACTCGTGGAGGGCGATGAGGACTCCGTAGAGGATGATGTTGGCGAGGGGGAATTGCGACAGGGCGACCGAGGATATGTTCATGAGGTACCAGAGGATCGTCTTATAAAGGGCATGGCCCGAGAGGACGTGCCCAAGCTCGTGGCCCAACACGTAGGTAAGCTCCGTATCGTCAAGTATATCTAGGAGGGCCGAGTTGAGGAGGATGAAGGGCTTGTCCACGCCGTACGCGCCCGCGTTGAAGAAGGGGCTCTGCGACACGTAGACGTCGGGCCGCTCCTTGACGTCGAGGACCTCCATGGCCTTCGCGAGGATGGCGTTGACCTTTGGGAACTGCTTATCCGTCACCCGGGCCGCGCTCGCGAGCATGATGAGCTTGATCGACTTCTCCTGGGTGAGACCGACGAATTTCCTGACGAGGACGTCCGCGCCGGGGATGGCCTTCAACGCGTTGAGCGCCGCCCGATCGGCCGGGTGTTCCCAAGCTCTCGGCGAGATGCCCGGGAAATATTTGATGGTTTCCATGCGGACCAATGTACTCTTCCCGGGCGGGAAAATCCAGCGCCCGCCGTCCTCGGCGTTGACCGGCCCCGCGCCGCCGGGTACCCTCCACCCATGGATGACGATCGACCTTCCCTCTGTCCGGCCTGCGCCGCGCCCCTCGGCTTCCGGGGAAGGGCTCCCTGGGCGGGCCCGGACAAGCGAGGGAGGAGATATTTCGAATGCCCTTCCTGCCTCCTCGTCTTCATCGACCAGTCGTTAATCGTCGACGAGCCGTCCCAGCGGGCGCGGTACCTCCTTCATCGGAACAATCCCGACGACCCAGGGTATCGATCCGTCCTCTCGGCCTTCCTCGACTTCTCGCTCTCGGGCCGCGTATCCGCTCCTGCCCGCGTCCTCGACTACGGCTCTGGCCCCGAACCCGCCCTCGCGGGGCTCCTCGCCGAGCGCGGTTATGAGTCATCCTCCTGGGACCCGTTCTTCATGCCTGATCGCTCCGGAATCCGCGGCCCCTACGGCGCGGTCCTCCTCCACGAAGTCCTCGAGCATTGCGCATCGCCCCTCGCGGCCCTGCGCGACGCGGCATCCCTCGTCGGTCGCGGGGGCATCGTAGCGGCCTCGACCCTTTTCAAGCCGGGGGATCCGGGTACGTTCATGCGG
This sequence comes from uncultured Spirochaetales bacterium, assembly GCA_964538705.1. Classification (GTDB taxonomy): domain Bacteria; phylum Spirochaetota; class Spirochaetia; order Treponematales; family JBGSOB01; genus CAYNQK01. Next base: position 15,509 of record CAZIEI010000061.1, read on the forward strand.
TGGTGGTACCGCGAGGACATCACGCACGTCTCCTTCATGGACTCGGACTGCCTCGCCGTCCTCGCGCGCCTCGCCGGTTTGGAGCCGATAGCGGATGACGGCCGATCGCTCTCCGTATTCGCAAGGGCCGATGATTAATTCGGGCCGTTCCGATCATCGAATCGCTCTCCGCGGTTGATCCTGTCGCACGGCCTTCCCCCGCTCCTTCAGCGTCGCGCCGCCTCTTCAAGAAGGCGGGGATCGCAGTGGCGCATGATGCGCCCGTCGTCGAGGGGAAGTCCGGTATCGAGGCAGGGACCGGGAAGCGGGAACGAGCGCGCATCGCCGGACAACGCCGATTCGAGGCGGTTCATGAAACGGAGAGCGGCATTCACGGCCCTGTCGAAAAAGGCTCCGACCTCGAAGACGCCGTCCTCTCCCGTCACGGGATCCTTGAAGGCTTTCTTTCCACTCATCCATGCATTCCAGGGATTGCGCCTCGCGTAGAATGCCGCGCTCGCGTCCGCGTTCTTGCCCGCATGCGCCGCGTTCAGGATCCTCGCGAGGAGCCTGAGCGGAGCGATTCCGAAAAGCCCCTGCGTCCGCCCCGCTCCGCGCATCACGGCGTCCGCCGCCTTGGCGGACGGCGTCTCCCCTCCGGTCGCGTAGAAGCGCGCGATCGATCCGAGAACCTCATTGGCGTCATCCCGCCTCAGCGCCGCGCGATAGAGCCGCGCCGTCTTTCGCGGAGCATCCTTCCCCCGTTCCGCCAGGTAATGCATGTCGAGCGCGGACTCGAAGCCCCAGTGACGGTACATGTAGGAATCGGCTACCCGCCTGTCCGGATGGGACGGAAAACCCGTGAAGTAGAAAACCGCCGGATGGAAAACGATATCCGCGGAGATGTGCGTGAGCGCGCCCGCCGCGAACGCAATGGCCGATGCCGCCGGCTTTCTTCCCTCTCCCGTCCGGTCCGACGCTATCACGCGCTTGACGCAGGCGAAGGCGTCGTCTACGCCCCTCCCGTGGAGCCTATCCCCCGCCAGGGCCATGAGGGGATCCTTCCTCGCGTAATACGGACCGTCATGCGCGACAGCTCCCAGAAAATACGCCTCGGGGCGGTCGATGATCGCCTTCCCCGCCTCGCCGCCTGAGCCGAGGCGCGCCGCCGTTTCAAGCGCGATGATCCAGTGGGTGATTTCCTTCGGCATCGGTCCTACCCCTGCGCCTTCCGCTCCGCTTCCGCATCCGCCGAGACGCGGATGAAGATGGCGCCGCCCGCGATGAAGAGGACGACGATCGATAAGATGCCGAGACGATTGGATCCCGTGACCAGCGTCACGATCCCCATGAGGGCCGGCCCGATGATCGTGGCGAATTTCCCGAGCATGTTGTAGAAGCCGAAAAATTCGGCCTCCTGGCCCTTGGGGACGAGCCTGGAGAAATAGGATCTACTCAGGGCCTGGATCCCGCCCTGGAAGAGACCGACGGCCGCGGCGAGGGCGAAGAAATGCCAGACCTCGCTCATGAAGAACGCGAGGACGGTAATGAGGATGTAGGCGGCCAGGCAGGCAAGGATCATCCGCCTCGCGCCGATCTTCGTCGCGATCCACCCCGTGAGGAGGGCCGCGGGAAAGCCGATGAACTGAACCATGAGAATTGCAACGATGAGCTGGCTCGTTCCGAAACCTATGGACGAGCCGTAGTCGACTGCCATCTTGATCACCGTGTCGACGCCGTCGATGTAGAACCAGTATGCGACCAGGAAGATGAAAGCCTGCTTGAAGGACACGACCTTCCTGAGTGTCGAAGCGAGCCGAGCCATTCCGCCCCGTGCCGCCTCGACGAGACCAAGCCCCTTCCCGCGGCGCTCCTTCACGAAAGCCAGGATCGGAATAGAGAAAAGGATCCACCAGCAAGCAACCATGATGAAGGATATCTTGATCGCCGATGGACCGTCCGCAATCCCGAATTTTCCGGGCATCTGG
>CAZIEI010000062.1:0-17347 GCA_964538705.1 uncultured Spirochaetales bacterium
ATCCAGGCGGCGACCATCGAGTCCTCGATCGCGCACTTCGTTTCCACGCCCCAGGCTGCCAGGGCCTTGATATCGAATTTGAGGTTCTGCCCGACCATGACGACCTTCGGGTCCCCGAGAAGGGAGGCGAGCGCGGCCCTCGCGTCGGCCAAGGGAACGCAGGGCGAGTCCGGGCTGGACAGGGGCACGTAACAGGCGCGCTTGGGTTCCACGGCGAGGGAGAAGCCCACGATCGCGCCGGAGAGTTCGTCGAGGGACTCCGTCTCGCAGTCGAAGGCGAAGCGGCCCGCTTTCTTGGCCTTCGCTATCCAGGCTTCGAGCGACGCCCGGTCCGTCACCGTCTCGTAGGCGCCCTTCCCGATGGAGGCCTCGGGAACGTTCACCGCGGGAACGGCGGACCGCGTCTCCGCGGCGGGGGCGGCGGCGGGCTGGCCCGCGCGCTGTCCTCCTTCGTCGCCGTCGAAGAGGCCCTTTCCTTCGAAGAACCTGACCGCGAGGGACTTCATCCCGAGTGAAATGAAGAACTCGCGCGCCGCCTTCTTGTCGGCTGCTCCGATATGGAGCGCGTCGGGGCCGCCCTTCACGGGCTCGAGGGTGTCCACGAGCCTGATGAGCTCGCGCGAGAAGTAGGCGCTCTCCTTGCCGGCCTCGAGCTTCTTCCTGATCCCGTCGGGTTTCACGGAGTCCAGGCTCGCGTAGATGTCGTCGATGCCGCCGCGTTCCGCGACGAGCTTGGCCGCGGTCTTGTCCCCCACGCCCGCGACGCCCGGAACGTTGTCCGACGAGTCGCCCGTGAGGGAGAGGTAGTCGAGGATGCGTTCGGGCCCGACGCCCCATTCGGCGAGCACCTCCTCCGCGCCTATCGTCCGGTACGCGCCCTCCTTCTCGGGGCGCAGGACCTTCACGGGGCCGCCCACGAGCTGGAGGAGGTCCTTGTCAGCGGAGACGACGTAGCATTCGCGGCCCTCCTCGCGGCAGGCGCGCGCGAGGCTCGCGATGACGTCGTCGGCCTCGTATCCGTCCATGCGGATGGACGCGATGCCCATGGAGGCGAGCGCTGATTCCACGAGCTCGGCCTGGGGGTGGAGGTCCTCTGGCGTCTTCTGGCGCGTCGCCTTGTATTCGGGATAACGTTCGTGCCTGAAAGTCTTCTTGCGCGAGTCGAAGACGCAGGCGAAATGGTCGGGATTGCGCTCGTCCATGAGCGAGAAGAGGATGCGGAAGAAGCCGTAGACCGCGGAGACGTTCCTTCCGTCGGGCGCCCGGAGGGGGCGGTTCAGCATGGCGAAGTAGGCGCGGTAGATGACGGCGTGGGAATCGAGGAGGTAGAGGGGGCTCTTCATGGGATGGATGATACCCCATGGGCCGCGGCGAGAGAAGAGGCCTTTTATAAAGGCAGCCTTCATTTCAAAATCGGTTTCAAAGGCGGAGCCTGGCATGAACATGCATCGCTCTCTAGTCCTCCTTTTAGGGTATAGGCTAGGGATGAACGTGCGGAAACGTTCGCAACGCTTGTTCATGCCACCCGGCCGCTATCATCATTGTTGAAATGAAAGCGACCTTTTCACGATCATTCTCGCCGCGGCCCATGGTTATTCATCATGTTTCTACCGCTTAAGAGGAAGCAAGAAATAAGCCCTTCATATGCTGGCTGCGAACCGGGGAAGGGTGTAGAATATAGGGACGGGGAAACGAAAAATGATGGAAGAATTCGACGGGCTCAGCCAGGAGCGAACGGGCTATCGGCGACTCTACGCGGACGACTACTTCGATCTCTATCTGTGGTACGAGCGGAAGGGCGGCCCCCTCGTGGGCTTCCAGCTCTGCTACGACAAGCGCGGCGACCCGCACTCGCTCACCTGCTATGCGGGCAAGACCTCGGTCCATTCGAAGATCGACGACGGGGAGGAGGGCGGGGCGGGGCGCTACAAGGCTTCGCCCATCCTCGTGTCGGACGGGGTGTTCGACAAGGAGATCGTCCTCAAGCGCTTTATGGAAGCCTCGCGGTCGCTCGACGGCGAACTCCGCGGGATCGTAGCCGAGGCCATCAGGAACCACGTCGATTGAGGCCTCGCGCTTACCGGGGGATCAGGCCGATCGCCGCGATCGGGCGTCAGCCCTTCAGGTCCACGAGCGAGGGATCGTCGCCCGAATAGACGCGGTTGGCTTTCTTGAAGGGATTCCTGAGGCCCTGGATCTCCTGCCTCAGCATCGACATTCTCTGCTTGAGGAGGGCGCGGTTCTCGGCGTTGCGGCCGGCGACCTCCGTCTTGAGGTCGTCGAGCTTAGCCTTGATGTCCGGTATGTCGGCGGGCATGTCAGCCGCGGGGTAGGCCGCCCGGTACATGTCCTCGAGGGGGTCGATCACCTTCTGGAACGTGAAGATCTCCGCGACGATCGCCTGCTCGATCTCCACGTGCGAGACGAGGGCGTCCACGTCCCCCGATTCGATGTCCGAGCGCTCGCGCTCGAGCACCTCGAGGTAATTCTGGAACTTATCCCGCTGAGCGACGAGGAGCTTCCGGAAGCGACGGAGGACGAGTTCCCGCTCCGCGATTTCCCGTTCAGCGACGCCCGCGCGTTCTGCCATTCCCGACGCCCTAGCCCGAGATGTTCACGCCCGAGCGGGCGGGCTGGGGCCGGCTCTCGCCGGCTTTCTTCACTACCTCGATCCACGCGCCCCTGAGCTCCTCGAGCATGTTCCGGACCGCCTTCACGCGGGCGACGTCCTTGGCGATATTGGCTTCCGTGAGCTCGCGGTTGAAGAAGGAGTAGAGGGAGAAGAGGTTGTTTGAGATTTCGGGGGCGGCCTCGAAATCGAGGGAGGCCATGAGCTCGGTGACGATGTCCTGGGCGCGGATGACGGCGCAGTTGATGCGCTCGATGAGGCCGGGATCCTTCTTGCCGGCCGTACCCATGAGGCCCGAGGCGAGGTCGCACTGCCTGATCGCCTCCGCGTAGAGCATGAGGACGAGCTGGCCGGGGCTGGCCGTCCTGATGCTGGTCTCCTTGTACGCGCTCACGGGATTCGTCATTCCATTCCCTCCCGGCCACAGTGTGGCCTATTCGAAGTTTCGGACGAACGGGCCCGGACTTGAGCCCTTTCCCGCGGGTTCCCCTGGCTTGCCCAGGAGGGCCCCTCAGCCTCAGCCTCCTTCGTATTTTCCGGTGGAGAGCCAGGTTTCTATGCGTTGGTACGCAGCGTTCACGATCGCGGAGAAATGAGTGGCCCGCTTGAGCGCCTCGGGATTCGAGGCGTGGAGATCGGGGTGGTTGGCCTTGAGGAGGCGTTTATAGGCGGCCTTGACCTCGGGGAGCTTGGATCCGAAGGGAATGCCGAGGGCCTTGTAATCGTCCACGAGGCCTTTCGGCGGACCTGAGGGAGCGCGGTACGGACCGTGGCTCGATCCCGCTTGAGCGGAGGGGCGTTCCTGGCGAGGCCTCGCTCGGGCTTCTTCCTCCGCCCGGCGCTTGGCCTCCCGCTCGTGCCGCTCCGACTCGCTCAAGTCCTTGTTGAGGAAATCGTTGAGCTCGTCGTAGGCGGCGTCGAGGTCGGGATCGCCCGAGCGCGACTCCTTGCCGCCGTAGAAATCGTCGTCGGATTCCCCGCCGTGGAGCACGGATTTGAGGAGATTGCCGAGCCGGTCGAAAAGCGGATCCACGGACATAACTGTATCGAAAACCCCCTCCCATGGCAACACGCGTTGCCGTCCGGTCCGGGAGCCCGTTTTCGGGCCTTTCCCAGGCACTTCACGGAAGTATATCCCGATCCGCGGGCGTTTCACCCGTATTTTCCGGACTCGCGCCGGGTAGGCGACCTGAGGTACAATGGCCTGGTCAACGCGCTCGCGCGGAAGGGGGTGCCATGAATTTTTCCCAGCGCATCAAGGCCAACGCCTCGGAGGCGCGCCTCCAGGACCTCGTCACCGAACGCCTCAAGCCAGGAGCCGACAAGGACAAGATCGATAAGCGGATCTGGGACCTCTTCGGCGAGGAATGGGCCGTGATGTTCACGGACCTCTCGGGCTTCAGCAGGAAGGTGGCGAAGTTCGGGATCATCCACTTCCTCCAGACCATCTACGAGTCCGAGCGCCTCCTCATCCCCGTCATCGAGGATCACGACGGCATCCTCCTCAAGGAGGAGGGGGACAGCCTCCTCGTGGTGTTCCGTAACGCCCGGAAGGCCGTGGACTGCGCCGCGGCCATGCAGAAGGCCCTCGCGGTCTACAACGCGGATAAGGCGGACGAGGACAAGGTCCTTCTCTGCGTGGGCGTGGGCTATGGACAGGTCCTCAAGATCGGCGATGCGGACGTCTTCGGACACGAGGTGAACGCGGCGAGCAAGCTCGGCGAGGATACGGCCAAGGCGGGAGAGATCCTGATCACGGGAGGCGTCCGCGAGGCCCTGAAGGGGCGGGAGGACGGCTTATCGTTCAAGCCGATTCCCGAGCTTCCCGCGGGGGTGGATTCCGGTTTCAAGGTTTCCTGGTGATATAGTCGAGGGACGGCGGAGGGAATGCCGCTCCGAACGGCGACGGAAAGCCGGTTTTGCCGAATATCGCGAGGTTGCGCTCTCGCTGGGAAAGGAGTTGTTCATGGATGATAAAAGGAATAGAGCGAAATCGATCGCCATCATCGGTTTCCTCGCGGCCGTGATGGCGGTGACCCTCGCGATGGGGTCCTGCGCGAGCGGTAGCTCGACGACGGCCGGTGATCCCAGTCCCATCCCTACGCCGAGCCCGGTCCAAAGTCCGATGCCGGATGACGTCAGCGTTATCTACCTTCATCATTCGACGGGCGGCGTCATATGGGGCGGCGGAGTCCCCGAAGCGCTTTCCTCGTACGTTTCGACGAGCGGGAAAGCTTATCAGATCACTGACCGCGGATATCCCGCCGAGTCGCCGTACGGATGGAGCAATTATCCATACGATTACTGGAATATCTGGGTTCAGAACGCCGGAGAGAGTCCTTACCTAGACGAAGAGCCGCTGGAATTACTGACGGACAACTATGAAGTAATCGTATTCAAGCATTGCTTCCCCGTTTCTAATATCGGGCCGGATTCAGGCGCTCCGGATGTATCCTCTTCCGCCAAGAGTCTTGAGAATTACTACCTCCAATACGAAGAGCTGAAAACTAAAATGCATACGTTCCCCGATACCCGCTTCATCGTATGGACGGGAGCCGCGAACGTTTCGAATTATACGTCGCCTGAGGAAGCCGCGCGCGCGCGGACGTTCTTCACATGGGTGAAGAACACGTGGGATGAGGCCGGAGACAATATCTACGTGTGGGACTTCTTCGAACTCGAGACGGAGGGAGGAAACGTGCTCCTCACCGGATATGCCCAGGATGGAAATGATTCGCATCCGACGGGAGCGTTCGCGGAGAGGGTCGCTCCGCTTTTCGTGAACAGGCTCGTGGACGTGATCGAAGGCCGTGGTGACAATGGTCCGATCGACGGTGATTATCATAACTGATACGCCGAGCGTTCGTTTTTTCAAAATAAGAATGGAAAGGGGCGGCCTCTAGGCCGCCCTTTTTTTCGGTTCAGCGTCCTCCGCGCGTTACGGCTGCGCGTCGAGCGCGGCGCTCGCGGCCGATCCGGCGTCGGTCCCGATGTAGCCCGATTTGACGGTGAGGTGCCAGGCGGTGGCCGTGAGCGTGAGGACGAGGAGGGCGGCGAGGACGGCGAGGGCCTTGCCGTGCTTCCTGATCCGGGATGCCGCGCTCCCCTCCCGTTCCTTGACGAGAGAGGCGCGGAAGAAGCAGGTGAGGCCCGCGAGGAAGAAGCAGTAGAGGGTGCCGGCGGGCGCGAAGGTGCAGAGCGAGCTGTAGCCCATGACGTTCGGCCAGCTCGCACCGGAATTGGGCAGGAGGGTCGCGAGGCCCGCGATCGCGAGGAGGGCGGAAAGGGCGAGTAATGCCTTGTACACCGGCGAGTTCATCTAAGCTCCTTCCGGGAAGCGGAAACCGCCCCCCGCAGAGTTCATCGAGCGGCTACCGATCGGTCCTTGCCGAGGCGCTTCGCCCTGAGGAGGGCTTCGTCGGCCCGCCGCGTGAGGGAATCGAAGGTTTCGCCCGGTTTGAGCTGGGCGACGCCCGCGCTCACGGTGAGGCGTACGATGGGCTTGGCGGCGCGCGCGGCGGAGGCGCGGAGCTTCTCCGCAATCGTGGCGGCATTGTCCAGGGTGCAGCCGGGAAGGGCGACGAGGAATTCCTCTCCGCCCCAACGGCAGATGATGTCCGAATTCCGGAGCGAGGCCTTTGCACCCGCGGAAACGGCCTTGAGCGCCTCATCGCCCACGAGGTGCCCGCGCTTGTCGTTGATGAGCTTAAAGCCGTCGATGTCGACCATGAGCGCCGAGATCGGGGATCCGTCTCGTTCGCAGCGTTTGACCACGGAGTCCACGGCGAATTCGAAGGCGTAGCGGTTCATGACGCCGGTGAGGCGGTCAGTGGTCGCGGTGGCCTCGAGCCGGGACTGGTATTTCCTCACGGTGAGGAAGCTGAGGACCAGGACGAGGATCATGACCGCTGCGCAGATGCCGAGGTTCATCCAGAGGGACGCTTCGATCCTGTCTATTGACGGTGACTCGCGTTTTTCCGCTAAAAGCCACCACTTGAGCTCTGGAACATAGCGTGCGGCCAGGAAGATTTCGTCGCCTGATCTCCTGAACACGGAATAATGCGCTCCGGAGCCCCCCGTTTCCTTCGGATCGAACGTCTCGAGGCCGGTTACCTCGTCGAGAAACTTCGATCCGCCGGGGAGAAGGGCGGGTTTCCCCGCCATGATTCTTCCCTCGGTATCCGCGAAGTACACGCTCGCGCCGAAGTCGCGGGCATATCCGGAGATGGTGGTGTCGATGAAGCGCATCGTGATACCGACGCCGATCGCACCAAGGAATTCCCCGTTCGACGCGACGACGCGGTAATTGGTGAACACGGTGACGGCGTTATTGTTGGCCGCGTCGAAGTCGATGCTGATCTCATAAGGCTCGTCCAGCCCCTTGAGGCGGAAATACCATGTGTCCAGGGGCTCGACGGAAGAAACCGTCTTGAGGACCCCGTCGCCGGTGTAGTAGCGCCGCGTGCGGTCGGATACGAAGAAGGCGGAGTGGGCGCGGTAGCGTTTCTTGATCTCAGAGAGGTACCGGGTCATCGACCGGCGATCGGCTTCGCCGTTGGATATCCATTCATGGATGAAGCTGTCGTCGGACATCATTGAGGCGATGATGACGGGACGGACGATGTCCCGTTGAATGTGCTCGTAGATGCCGTCGATGGCCATGGGCATCTCGCGCTCGGCTATGGTGATGCGAAGCGCGTCCTTGGCCGCCACGTAGTTGAAGAAGGCCGAGAGACCGAAGCCGGCCACGAGGATGACGCTCAGGATGGCGAGGAGCTTGCTCGTCTCGCCGATTCCGGATTTTCGTTCCTTGGGCGCCTTACTCATAGCCGGATCCTAACACGGACGCGCATAAGCGTGAAGGGCTCGGACGGTAAGGTTGGAGGCGGATCACGCGCTCGCGGCGGCGGCGCGGATATTGTGGAGCCTAAGGGCGGAAACGGCGGCGTCAAGCTCCCGCTCTTCCAGATGGCCGCGATCCACGAAATAACGGCCGAGCCGCAGGCCGAGGAGGCGCTGTCGGCCGAGAAGTACGGAGAGCTCGCGCTGGTCGAGGGCACCGAGCCGGAGCGCCGCCGCGCCGAAGGGCTCGTCGATGCCGCGCATCCTGAGGACGTTCATGACGGCACCCCTGTCCAGGTAACCGGCCTCGATGCCGAGCTCCCCGAGCCGGGGGCGCGCTCCGAGCTGCCAGGCGAGGGATCCGATCAGGGTCCCGAGGTCGATACGGCCTGAGTAGTAGAGGAATTGCCCGATCCGGAGGTTGACGAGTGGGGTCCGGCCCGCATGGAAGATACGGTCGTCTGCGCGATTTGGGCGTGCGTCCGCATTCTGCTGGCGAGCGCTCCAGCTCTGCTGGCGAGCGCCTGAGCTCTGCTGGCGAGCGCCCGAGCTCTGCGGACGGGCGTGTTCTTGGCGAGACCGGGATTCCGTCTGGCCACGCGCCTCGGAATAGGCTCGATGCGAGGGGGATGGGCGCCCGGACGGGGATTGGCCGCGCCTGTGTAATCCGTGATCCGCGGGACGAGCCGGCGGCGAAACCTGGGAGTCGATGGCGCCGGTCTCAATGGCTTCGAGGATCCTCGCATACGCATCCTGGAGGCAGATGAACCGCGACGAAAGTATGCGGGGATCGACGCCGCGCACTGCAGCCTTGTCCGGATGACAGTCCTGGGCCTTGAGCCTGAATGCACGCTTGAGAGCCGCGACCCCAATGCAAAACGCCGGGGCGTGATAGGCGAAGGCCGCGTCGCCGAACAGGAGGCGGATGTCGCTCTCGAGCGGCGGCCGTATCGGCGTGGAATTCATGTTTCCCCTCTCCGACGGCATTTTAGCGCCACGAACACGGGAAAGAAAGCTCTTTTTTCAATAAATAGACGACTAACGGCCGACGCGCCGAAGCGGGGCGGTTAGGTTTTGAGCAGCATGTCGACGACCTCGACGAACTTGGCCGCGTCGAACGGCTTCACGATCCAGCCCGTCGCTCCGAGTTCCTTTGCCTTGGCCATCTTTCCCTTGTCGGTCTCCGTGGTGAGCATGACGATGGGCGTCCTCGCGACGATCTTTCTGAGCTCGCCGACGAGCGTTATGCCGTCCATATTGGGCATATTAACGTCCAAGACGTACAATCCGATGCTCGAAGCGTTCTTTTTCGCGACTTCCAGCGCCTCGAGCCCGTCGGAGGCCTCGAGGACGTCGCCGTAGCTACCCATGGCGAGCGCCTGCTTGACCACCGTGCGCACGACGTTCGAATCGTCCACGACGAGTATTTTCACGCGTATCCCCTCGAGCGAGCCTTTCCGGCGCGCCGCACTATCGAGTATAGGGCATCCGCCCGAAGATGCAAGATTCCCGGGCGTTTTCCACTAGAACATCCGTATGGCGCCGTCCGATAGGCCAGAATCCTCTCCGCGATCCACCGGGGCGACGCTGTGCTCGCGGACGTAGGCATCGATCACGCGTTTCTCGTTTACCGTCGTCGCGAGGCGGCTAAAGATCCTCACTGCGATCGCCCGTAGATCGGCTTCCTCCTCCTTGAGGAGGCTATGCGCCGCGGCCGAGTCCGCGCCGTAGCTGCCCCTGAGCGAGAGGCATTCCGAGAGGAAGGAGACGATGTGCTCGAGTTCCTGGCGGGTGAGATCCTGGAACTGGAGCTGACCGATGATCGCCTTGAGCCGCACCTGGACGGCGGCGGAGAGCCCGCCCATGACGCCCATCATCCGCTCGATGTCGCCGAAGGCCGTTCTGATGATGCCTTCGAAGGGGTCCAGCCTGCTGCGGATGGCGGGCACGCGGCCTATCGATGCCTCGAGCCGCTCGATGAATCGCCTATTCACGCCGGTGAGGGCCTTGTCCGCCGCGTCTATCGTCAGGCCCTCGGCCTTGGCGAGCTCCTGGGCCTTGACCGCGAAATCGCTCAGGTTCCGGGCCAGGACCTGGAAGCCGCGCCCCGCGTCCCGGGCGCCGGCCATGGCCGCGCTCGACGAGAGGCGGGCCGCCTGGACGTTGACGTTCATCGATATGAGGCGGATGGTCTCCGCGAATCCTTCGATGCCCTCGGCCATCTTCCGGATGTTCGCGAGCTGTCCCGCGTTCGTCCGAGCGATTTCCTCGGTGAAGCCGCGGAGCGCGTCCATGTCCGCGAAGAAGGCGTCCAATTCCGCGGCGATGGCGCCCGATTCGCTCGCGATGGATCCGAGGCTGGTCCTGCCGCCGCCGGAGATCATCCCGCGCATCGCGCCCGAGATATCTTCGCTGATGCTCTTGCTGTACCCCTCGAGGTCCCGGAATCCGCCGAGAATGTCGCCCATCCTGGCGGCCGCGTAGCGGTTGGACTCCGAGCTCATGTCCGAAAGGATGCCGCGCGCCTCCGTGAGGAGGAAGAGGTAGCCGCGCAGGCTCCGCGCGTTCGCGTCGTAGTCATTGAATACCGAGCCCGTGGAGTCGACGAGGCTCTTCAAGATGGCCTGGAGGCGCGGAATCGCCTTGGAGAATCGCTCGACGTCGTCGGCGATCGAATCGAAGAACTCGTCCCGTCTGCCCCTCGTGGAGGCGTAAAGCCCGCGCGTTTCCGCCGCGGACGCGTTGATGTCCGCGAGGATGGCCTCTCCTTCCCTGACCTCGTCGCCGAGGCCCATTTCGGTGAGCCGCGAACCGAGCTTTTCGGCGATGAAGGCGAGGGCCCGCGATTCGGTCCCGACGAGTTCGAGGAGCGCGAGGGCCTGCTCCGCGCCGAAACTCGCGACGACGTCCCGGGAGGATAGGAAATGCCTTCTCAAGCTGAGCCCTACGGCGAGAATGAGGAGGTCGCATGCACCGATGATCGTTCCCGCCTTGACGGCGAAGCCAGTCCGGGCGGATTCGGTCATGGCCGAGAGCGCGATCGTGAGAACGATCGCCTGGGTCGAGAGGACGACCGCGTAGAGAATGGCGACGAGATAATTCCGAACGCGCCGTTTTTCAGGCGGCAGCGCTTTTCGTTCCTGCATCGGCGCTCCTCGGCTTCAGGCGTCGATTCATTATAGGGCAGGAAAAGCGCGGGTTCAAGGAAAACCGGAGACTCCCGGCCGCGCGGTCATGGCAGGCGGCCGGGGGCTCTCACCGGTAGAGGCAGAGGTATGCGGCGTCGGTCTTCGCGCGAACGGAAAATTTCTTGCCCGCCGGGACGGTGAACGAGGTCCCCGCGGGAAACGCGGTCCAGCGATCCGAGTCGGGAAGACGCGCCTCGAGCTCGCCCGCGACGACGCGCATGATCTCCACCGTCGTCGTGCCGAATTCGTACTCGCCCGTCTCGATGACCCCGACCGTGGCCGGGCCGCCCTCCGCGGTGAGCCCGAGGGACTTCACTTTGCCGCCGAAGTACTCGTTCGATTTGATCATCTACAGTCCTCCGTGATCCGCGATGCGGGAACTTTAACCGGATCGAGGGGTGGGCGGCAAGACACGAAATAAGGGTGCGTACAATCCGTATTCGACGTTAGGACGGTGATTGTCATGAACCGGAGATCAAGCCGAATTTCATAGACTCGAGAAAGAATATCAGTGTATAAACTGGATGATAGTGCGTACGTTAGATTATACTAGCCGCGGAGGGAAAAATGGAAAAACGATCGCTCAGGGCTCTTGCCCTCGCATCGGCGCTGATCGGTGCGGGTCCCGCATTCTCCCAAATTTCATACTCCTTGGACGCTTATCCGGGCGCGATGTTTCCCGTGATGGGAAGCGCGGAACTCTTTAACGTCGGCGCATCGGTTTCCCTTGCCGGGCACGCGATGTTCCTTCCCTGGTTCGGTGCGGGACTAGGCCTCGAATACGGAACGACGACTCTCAAGTCATCGGGAAGTTATCCGATGAACCTCATCGGCGTCGGCCCCTCGGTCATCGGGAGGTACGAATTCATCCCTCGTTTCTCCGCGTTCGCGTCGGCGTCGGGTGGGTACTACGTGGGCGTCCTTGATTCCATGCCGGGAGACAGCGCCTACCTCTCAGCGAAAGCCGGAGTCTCGTACCGCATGGCTGGCGGTTTTTCCCTCGGCCTCACGGGGGCGTACTCCCACTTCTTCGGAAGAACGGAGGAGCCGCTGCTCACGGCGGCGGGAGCGAGCCTCTCGCTTTCGTTCAGCCCCCAGGGGGCGTCGACCGCTCCGAAACTCAGGTTCGGTGACGTCGAAGTAGAAAGTCTCTTCCCCGTTTTTTATTCCTGGTACGATACCAATCCCCTCGGGAGCGTCATGATAACGAACGGCGAGGGGAGGGCGGTCGAATCCGTCGAGGTGAGTTTCTACATCAAGGATTACATGGATCAACCGAAGGTCTGCGCTTCCATCCCCAGGCTCGACGCGGGAAAGAGCGCGAAGGTCGACCTCAAGGCGATCTTCTCCGACAAGGTCCTGGGCATCACCGAGGGGACCAAGGTCGCGGCAGAGGTGCAGGCGACGTACAAAGACGGCGACGAGGTCAGGCGCGTGTCCAAGACCGTGACGATCAGCATTTACGACCGAAATGCTTCGACATGGGACGACGACAGGAAGGCGGCGGCCTTCGTGACCGCGAGGGACCCGCTTGTCATGCGCTTCGCCAAGACCGCCGCGACCGCGGTGAACGCTTCCGACATCAAGGTCTTCAGCACGAACGTGAGGATCGCGACCGCCCTGTTCGAGTCTATCAGGACCCACGGGGTGTCCTATGTAGTGGATCCCAAGAGCTCGTACGCCGACAGGTCCGCGAAAAAAGGCGCCGTGGATTATCTGCAGTTCCCGCGCCAGACCCTGCAATACAAAGCCGGTGACTGCGACGACCTCTCCATCATGATGTGCGCCCTCCTCGAATCCGTCGGAATAGAGACCTCGTTCATAACCGTGCCGGGGCACATCTTCATGGCGTACGACACGGGAATCGTGGGCGCAGAGTACAGGATGTGGTTCTCGGACCCTGCAACGGTCATCGTCAAGGACGGGAAGGCTTGGATGCCCGTGGAGATGACTCTCGTAAAGGACGGATTCAAGGTCGCGTGGCTCAGGGGCGCCGATGAGTGGAACGAGGCCCAGGCTGGAAAGGGCGCGGGATTCTTCCCGGTGCGCGAAGCGTGGGAAATCTATAAGCCAGTCGGATTGCCTGGGGCGACCGATGATTCGGATATTCCCGCGCAAGCTCGGATGAAATCGGCTTTCGGATCTGGCATCGCGGCGGTGGTCGACAGGGAATCGAACGCGTTCAGGGCGAGGATCCAGAAGGACCTGGATAAGGCTCCCGACGATCCGCGGCTCCTCAACAGGATGGGCGCGAGTTACGCGCGATTCGGGCAATACGAGAAGGCGGAGGAACAGTTCGAAGCCGCGATAAGGAAAAAGGATTACGGCCCGGCCATTATCAACCAGGGGCTCCTCAGCCTAAAGCTCAAGAATCCGAAGAAGGCGCTTTCCTACTTCGCGTTGATGCAAAAGAAGGATCCCGAGAACCCCTTCATGCTGGCGGGGATGTCGAGGGCGCAAGCGCAAATGGGCAATATGAAGGCTTCGAGCGAGGCCTTGGCCAGGCTCAAGAAGGTTTCGCCCGAGTTCGCGAAGAAGGTAGCGGCGATCGCTGATTCCGAGGGCTTCGAACGGGCCGGACTCGCCGGCGAGGAGGAGATAGGATGGGCGGAGTGAGAACGCGGAAGGCCGGATTGGCCGGAAAGGCAGGGTACGCGATCGCGGCCGTCCTGATCGTAGCCATAGCGGGCGGTTGTTTCCAGAACGACCTTCTCGAAGCGGCGAAGAGCTTGTCGGATAATTCGCTCACGCTCACGATCATATCCTCGGAAGGCGGTTCGACCGTCCCGGCGGGTGCGGTCAGGGTCGCCCCTTCGGTGGCCACGGATATCTCGGCCGCGCCGACATCGGGATACCAATTCATCAACTGGGAAGTGACGAGCGGAGCGGGAGCGAGCTTCGGGAGCGCGACTGCCGCGGCCACGAACGTCACCTTGACCTCGGGCGACGTGACAGTGCGCGGCAATTTCAGCATCAACCAAGTCGCATCGCCCCAATTCAACGTTCCCGCGGGGACGTATACGAGCGCGCAGTCAATATCAATAACTTGCGCGACGGGCGGATCGCAGATCTATTACACGACGAACGGAGATGATCCGACGAACGTCGTCTCTGGGACGAATTTCCTGTTCTCGGGAGCCATCAGCCTCAATACCCCCGACGTGACCACGACGATCCGCGCGAGGGCGTACGCGACCGATATGACTCCGAGCTTGATATCGGAGGCGACATATCTGATCACGGGAACCGTTGCTAACCCGGTGATCACTCCCACGCCTTCAGCCGCGAGTCCGGCGGATTCTTTTAGCGTGGCCATTGCCTGCGCTACGTCGGGATCCGCGATAAGGTATACCACCGACGGGACGACGCCGAGCCCGACAGTCGGGACGGTCTACTCATCCGCTATCACTGTGACGGGTAGTTGCACGATACGCGCGATCGCATATAAAACGAATTGGGCTAACTCCTCCGTCGCGTCCCAAGCGATCGTATGCGCCTGGGCGAAGAATTACGGCACGACGCCCACGGAAGCGGCTTATGGGATAGCGAAGGCGGCGGACGGCGGATATTATGTAATCGGATCGACGACGGGCACGGGAACTACCCGAAGACTCATGAAATTGACGGCTAGCGGTACGTTCTCTTGGGCGAAGTCGTATGCCGAGAGAGGTTTCGCCATCGGTCCCAGCATTGCGGTATCCGCGACGGATGGCAGCATCAATACGATGGGATACGAACCGGTCAATGCCAGGAAAACGGTGACCACGAAAATGGACGCCTCGGCTACGACGATAAGCGTAATGAAAACCCATCACCCGTTCGCGTCCGAAGGCGGCGGATACACGATCATGAGGTCGATCGTCGCGCTTCCTGATGGATCGTTCATTACCGCCGGAGAAACCAATGACGATATGCAGCCATTCACGTCGGCGATGATCGTGAAGCTCTATTCGAACCTGAGCGATGAATGGGCGGTGAGGGCGAGCCATTCATCTACGGGCGATACAGTCAGCCGTGCATACGCGGTGGACGCGTTCATCAGCGGAACGACTGTCAACGGATTCGTGATGGTCGGAGGCATCGGACAAGCTTCCAATCAATCGTTGAACGATGTATGGATCGTGAGGACCAACGCGCTTGGAGTCGTGCAGAGCAGGCTCGTTTACGGCTCGAGCGGAACGAACGTGGATGACGTCGCGTACGGCGTGAAGTGTACGACGGACGGCGGATTCATCGTCGTAGGAAAGTCGAAGTCGGTATCCCTCGCGCAGGCGAGTTACGACGCTTTCGTCCTGAAGTTCAATAGCTCGTTCAGCCTTCAGTGGTCCAGGTTCTTCGGCGCTCAGGCGACCGACGACGTCATCTACGCGGTTGAGGAGGGCGAATCGGGCTCCTTCGTGCTCGCGGGCGAGACCTCCTCCTTCGGAGTCACGGGAACGGATGCATGGATCGTGAAGCTCGATTCAAGCGGCAACTACCTGTGGCAAAAGACCTATGGGGCCGCGGGCGACGAAAAGGGTTATGACCTCTGCGTGGCGAACGACGGGGGCTACGTAGTCGTCGGCTCGACGACATCTTATGGGACGGCAGGCGATATGTGGGTGCTCAAGCTGGCAGCGGACGGCAAGCCGGTTTATTCAAACGGGAATTTGAAACTAGGCGTGGACACCACGGCGCAGAATTCTCAGTATACGCTGACATCGCTCACAGTATCGACATCTTCCGTGAATGCGACTATTCCAGCAGATGAACCGATTACGGGTGAAACGACATCCGCGGTTGCGGGGTGGACATCGTCGAGGCAGTATCAACCGTAAAAAATACTAGCCGAGATAAGCGGGGCGCGGTAAGAAAGCCGCGCCCCGCTTATCTCCCCGCGTCATCTGGATCGCATCACTACACCATGGGCTGGGATTCATGACTCCGCTGTGATCTTCATGGAGGAGTTCCGTATCGAGGCAGCCGATAATAAGTACGCCCCGAAGGAATGATATTCGGCTCGCGTCATTGAACTGCCAGAGTTTTCCTATTGCATAGAGATCGATGAGTTGAACGCCCGATCCGCCGCGTCCACCGAGTACACTCGCGAAGGCCCCCGACTCGTCGATCTTCTCGAGAAAAGCTGCCATTAGGCGAATAAGGGGAAAAGAGAAAAGCCCGCCTTGCGGCGGGCTTTTCTTCGATGGAGGTGGGGGGACCTGTATTCCACGCCAAAGGCGTGGAGTGTCGCCCTGCGCATCGTCGCCATCCTGTCGACTCGCTTCGGGCCGCCTCGGAGCCTCTCGGCGCGTACCTCGCTTCGCTCGGTGTACCGTGGAGAATTGATTGACGTATGCGCTTTCGCGCATGGCGGAATCCCCGCGCCGAGTCCTTGCGGCGCTGGCGCGTCTCCAGGCCGGCTCCTCGGTTCGACTCCCCCCACGTGTTAAAGTTGAAAAGCCCGCCTTGCGGCGGGCTTTTCTTCGATGGAGGTGGGGGGAGTCGCCCTACGGTCGCGCGTGTCCTGCGCGCTCCCTTCGGGCCGCCCCCTCGCGCTGGCGGCGCGCATCCTGCGCGCCTTCCGCCTTCGGCGCGCGCTCGGGTATCGACTCCCCCCACATGTTTAAGTTGAAAAGCCCGCCTGGCGGCGGGCTTTTCTTCAGTGGAGGTGGGGGGAGTCGAACCCCCGTCCTGGAGCACGGAACATGGGCGTCTACAGGTTTAACCGTACTTTGGTTTTCGTGGTCCGGCGAGCGGAACGGGGCGCTTCCGGTCCCTTAGCCCGGTATTGGTCTCCCGCGGCGCCCGGGCGAGCCGCGGAACGAGCCCCGGTCAGTTACAGGCGTCCTGGACGCTCAGGGCGGCGCATCCAGGAGCCCGGCTCACGCTACTTACGCAGCGAGGGCGAGGTTGCTGTTGTTGGCAGCTAAAAGGTTGCCGAATCAGGAGGTCGGCACTCCACCTGCGACCCATGATCGCGACTGCACCAGTCGAAACCGGGGCACCCCCGGGAATCGGCCGTAAATCGCCTATCGTCGTATAGCATACGGAAGACCGCTCCGCGGGTCAAGCGCGTCTACGGTTATAAACGCCCTCCGGCAAAAGAATCGAGCATTTTTTCTTGACATAGCCAGACGGTTCTACGAGATTTATTTCGCACCCCGGAAAAAACGTTGCGCCGGGCACCAGGATTCAGGAGGATTATTCATGAGACTGCGGGGAAAGCTCCTCATCCCGATTCTGTGCTCGATTTTCGTCGGTTTCTCTATTTTCGTGTTGGTGCAGTTCGCGGCCCAATCGGCCTCGGGGAAAAAGAAGCTCGAGCGGGAAATCACCGATCTCACCGAGCTCGTCGTGACTTCCAATATGTCCTATATTTGGAATTACGATATGCTCGGTCTCCAGGCGAGCATCGAAACGCTGAAAAAAGACGAGATGATCGCCGAAATCGAGATATTCGACGTCGCCGGGAAGACGATCGCGAAGGCGACGGAGGCGGCGAAGCCCGCCCTCATCAAGCGCGAGGCGGACATCCTGAGAGACGGGGCCGCGATCGGGAAGGCCGCCATAGTCTTCACGGATTACCCCATCAGGTCCGAAATAGTCAGATTCAGCGTGACCATCATCGTGCTCATGATCGTTATTTTCGTATTCATCGCGATCATGATGGTCTTCATCGCCAAGATCGTGACGGGCCCCGTTTCTAGGC
>CAZIEI010000063.1:0-7833 GCA_964538705.1 uncultured Spirochaetales bacterium
CGCGCCGCCCATGCCGATGATCCCGGCGTCCCTGACGCGCTTCACGGCCTCCTCGCGGGGGCAGGTGAAGGGATCGAGGGGCGGCATGGCGGGGAAGTCCTCTTGCGCCTGGTCGGCCTGGATGATCACGCAGAGCCCCTCGGAGTTGTTGGCGAGGACGCGGTTCTCTATTTTCTTCACCGTGCCGCTCACGGAGGCGTGGAGGGCGACGGCGAACCTGCCCTCTCCGTCCGCGATCCGCTGGCCCCGGAGCACGCGGTCGCCGACCGCGACGACGGGGGCGATGGGCGGCCCGAGGTGCTGGTTGACGGGGATCACGACTTCCGCGGGAAGCGGCGACGTCTCGATCCCGGTGAGGGATGACCGCGCCTTTCTCCCGGGCGGATGGACGCCGCCCTTGAAGGTCGAAATGGACATGGGGTACGCGCTCCTTTCGGCCTGACCGGCCGGAAAAAAAGAAAGGCCCGCCGCTCTTGCCGCGGCGCGCCGATGAAGGCGTTGAGTCCCTTACTCCGGATTTATCCGGGACTTCGTTTTACCTGGATCGTATCAGGTTGATGACGCTGTTCCAAGCCATTCGCTCCGTCGCTGATCTGGGCGAATAGTATCTCAGTATGACAATTACGGTCAAGTTGTAATATTCACAAATAATGCAGAGACTTAAGTATTTAGAAATATTTATCGATATGAAAAGCTCAGGACTTCTCGAGGACGAAAAGAAATTCCTTCACATGGATATCGCGCGATCCTAAGTTCCTGCTGCCCCGGAACGCCGCGTAGGGCCGCTCCATGGTCAGGACCTTCCCATGCCCTGAGAGCATCCCGACCATCCGATCCTTCGGTATGAATCCTTCCGAGTTGAAGGAGACGAGGACGAAGGGCGCCTTGACCGCCTCCACCAGGGAATCGAGGGCGGCGGCCGCGCGTTCGCTTCTATTGTAATCGGACCTCCGCCAATCGGCCGGGATCCCCGATACGGCGGAGACGGTTTCCGGCCGCCGGTACTCCAAGATGGCGTTGAGCATGAAATAGTTGGATCCGTAGGGGTGCTGGTTGTACGGGGGGTCGAAGTAGGCGACGTCGACTTCGGGCGCCTCGCGGCAGACCTCGTTCGCGTCCCCGCGGAGCACGAGGCAGTCGCACTCGTAGCGGCTGAGGACGGGGGAGGGGAGGCCGATGTCGCCCATGATGCGCCTCAGGGCGTCGCCCTTCCTCCCGCCGAACTTGCCGAGCCCGGTCGTCCCGTCCTTGTGGAAGCCCTTGAAGACGCCCGAGGTGTTGGCGTGGATGGAGGCTTCGGAGAGGAGGGGGGCGATCATGAAGGGGCGGAGGTCCTCCGGGTAGAAGTCGATGAGGCGCCGCGCGGTATCGATGTAGGCGGCGTTGCGCGCGGTGTAGAATACCCGTTCGCCCGGCTTGATGCGCTCGTCGTCCGCGGGCGCGTAGAGCTCGGAGATGAAGCCGCGCTCCAGCGGGCCCGCCTCGAGCCGGGCCCGGAGGTCCGCGAGGGCCTCGTCGAAACGCGCTCGGGGGAACGACGAGCGGTTCGCGAGGTAGCAGCGGTTGAGGGCTTCGGCGTAGGGCTCGAGGTCGTTGGCGACGACGAGGGAGGAGCGGCCCTTGAGGAAGCGCGCGACGACGCCCGAGCCCGAGAAGGCGTCGAAGGCCCTGATCCTCTCCAGGCCGAGCCTCGCCGCGGCGAAGGCGAGCCCCTCGCCGATGAAGCCGAGGAGGGCGCGCTTGTTCCCAATGCAGGTGATGAGCTGTTCGCTGAGGTAAGCGGGGTCCTCGCCGTCCGTCCAGTCCGCCGCCGTCGCGCTCTCCGTACGCATCGAGAGCGGATTATAGGGCATCGGCCGCCCTTGCGCCACGGCGCGCCCGCGCGCCCGGCCCCCCGGCGGCCGCGGGGTCGAGAAGGCCACTGGGCGGGGCGGAGGCCGCGCGGATATACTCGGGGGAGCGGAGGAAGCTCATGAGGATCATCGTCATCGGCGGCGCGGGATACATCGGTTCGCACGTGGCGAGGGCCTTCCTGGACGCGGGCCACGAGGTCACCGTCTACGACAACCTCTCCTCGGGCCTGGAGGAGAACCTCTTTCCGGAGGCCGCCTTCGTCCGGGGCGACGTGCTGGACAAGGATGCCCTCCGCGCGGCGGTCCGGGGCCAGGACGCCGTGGCCCACCTCGCCGCGCTCAAGGCCGTGGGCGAGTCCATGGAGGACCCCGCCCGCTACGCGGAGAACAACATTTCCGGGAGCATCAACATCCTCGACGCGATGGCGCGGGGCGGGTGCCGTCGCATCGTCTTCTCCTCCTCCGCCACCGTCTACGGCGAGCCCGAGCGCTCCCCGGTGGGGGAGGACCAGCCGCTCGCGCCCGTGAACTTCTACGGGTTCACTAAGCTCGAGATCGAGCGCTGCCTCGGCTGGTTCGACAAACTCAAGGGCATTCGCTTCGCCGCGCTCCGCTACTTCAACGCGGCGGGCTACGATCCCGAGGGGCGGGTGCGCGGCCTCGAGCGCTCGCCGGCCAACCTGATCCCCGCCATCATGGAAGCGGCCATGGGCTGGCGGTCCTCGCTCAAGATATACGGGAACGACTATCCCACCCGCGACGGCACGGGAATCCGGGACTACGTCCACGTGACCGACCTCGCGCGGGCCCACGTCCTCGCGCTCGAGCGCATGGAGCGGACCGACTCGTCGCTCACCGTGAACCTCGGCTCGGAGAAGGGGCTCTCCGTGCTGGAGATCCTCGAGTGCGCCCGCCGCGTCACGGGGCGGCCCATACCCGCGGAAGCCGTCGGACGGCGCCCGGGCGACCTGCCCGAGTACTACGCGAGCTCCGCGCTCGCGAAGGAGCTCCTCGGCTGGGAGCCCCGGCATTCTGACGTCGAGTCCCTCGTGTCCAGCACCTGGAAGGCCTATTCCCGCCATAAGGAGAAGCCGTGAACCGCGACCGCATCAGAGACTGGCTCGAGGCCGCCCGCCCCGCGATGGTGGAGCTCGAGGCCCTCCTCACCTCCATCCCCGCCATCGCGCCGGAGTCGGGAGGAGAGGGCGAATGGAAGAAGGCCGAGGCCCT
Organism: uncultured Spirochaetales bacterium; assembly: GCA_964538705.1. GTDB lineage: Bacteria > Spirochaetota > Spirochaetia > Treponematales > JBGSOB01 > CAYNQK01. The sequence goes on from CAZIEI010000063.1 coordinate 3,084, forward strand.
GGACGCCTGGCTCCGGAAGCGCGGCCTCCCGCCCGCCGAGTGGCATCCCGCTCCGGATCCGCGCGTGCCCGCGGGGAAGCGACCCAACCTCGTCCTCACGATTCCGGGGAAGGAAAAGCGCGCCGTCTGGATCATGAGCCACCTGGACGTGGTCCCGCCCGGAGACGCGGCCCTCTGGACGAGCGATCCCTGGACCCTCGTCGAGCGCGACGGGAGGATCATCGGGCGCGGCGTCGAGGACAACCAGCAGGGGCTCACGGCCTCCGTCTTCGCCGCTCTCGCGTACCGGGAGCTCGGCCTCGTCCCCGAGCGCACCACGAAGCTCCTCTTCGTCGCCGACGAGGAGGTGGGCTCCGCCAAGGGCGTGCGCTTCCTCCTCGAGGAGCGCTCGCTCTTCGCCGCCGGCGATCTCATCCTCATCCCCGACGGCGGAGCCGCGGACGGGAGCGAGATCGAGGTCGCTGAGAAGAACCTCCTCTGGCTCAAGGTGCGCACGGTGGGGAAGCAGTGCCACGGCTCAGTGCCCGATTCCGGCCGTAACGCCTTCCTCGCCGCCTGCGACGCGGCGCTCAGGCTCAACGCCCTCGAGGGCTCGTTCTTCGCGGCGCGCGATCCCCTCTTCGATCCGGATCGCTCGACCCTCTCCCCCACCAAGAAAGAGGCGAACGTCCCCAACGTGAACACCATCCCCGGAGAAGACGTGTTCTACATGGACTGCCGCATCCTTCCGCGCTATCCCCTCTCTGAGGCGCTCGCGGAGATCCGGAAGGTCCTGGACGCGGTGGAGGCCGAGCGCGGCGTCAAGATCGAGATCGATCCGGCCCAGCGCGTGGAGTCGCGCGCGACGCCCGCGGACGCGCCCATCGTGCGCGAGCTCAAGGAGGCCGTGCGTCGCGTCTACGGGATCGAAGCCCGGCCCATCGGCATCGGCGGCGGGACGGTGGCGGCCTACCTCAGGAACGCGGGCCACGACTGCGCGGTCTGGTGCAGGATCGCGGACAACGCGCACGAGCCGAACGAGTATGCCCTCGTGGACAACATAGTCGGCGACGCGCGCGTGATGGCCGAGCTCATGGGAACGGGGGACTGAGGAGGAATCCGGCGGGCGCGGAGGCGCCCCGCTATCGGATCGAGATCGGCGACGAGGCGCTCTCCACGAGGATCACGACCCTGCCCTCCGCGAGGAGGGCCCTGTTCTCGGAGGAGAGGACGCGGAGCGCGTCCTCCCTCGAAATAACCACGTCAGTGCGGTTGCTCCCGAAGACGGCCACGGCCATGACCCGGAGGGGATCGTCTCCGACGCGCGCTTCCCAGGGCTCGGAGCCGTCGTCCTCGGCGTAGCCCGCGACGCCCCAGTGCCTGACGGCATCGGGCTTCACTGTGTTGCGCTCCAGCACGATCTCCATGCCCTCGGTCCAAACTCGGGGGAAGAGGCAGGGCCTGAGCTCGGCCTCGCCGCGCTCGCCCCGCACGGGGAGGCGGCCCTTCGCGTAGATGAGGATCCCCGAGAAGGCCCTGGCGGGCGCGTAGCCGAGGAGGACCGTCGGGGCCGACGCGCGGCTGTGCCTCACGAGGGGGGCGGCGATGTCCTGCAGAGAAACGCGGTAGTCCGCGAGGAAGGCCGACATATCCGGGGAAAAGCGCGCGTTTTCCCGGGAGGCCGCCCCGATGACGGCGTCGAAGGCCTCGGCGGGGTAGTCGCCCGAAGCGAGCGCGTCGCCGAGCGTCGTCCGCGAGTCCACGAGGAGGCCAAGGAGGGCGCCGCGCATGAGTCCGGGGAGCTCGCGCTCGAGGAGAGCTTCCCCCCGCGCGCGGCCGGAGGGCGGGTTCAGGGTGAGGGCGCGGGCGGCCGCGCTGGCCGCGGCCCGGACCTCCCGCGCCGACCAGTCCACGGCCCCATCGAGTGAAATGGGCCCGGACTGCGCCCCGAGGGCGGCGCCCGAGGACAGGGCGAGCGAGAGGATGATGGCCGCGCCGCTCGGGCGGGATGATCCGGGGCGGGTGGCCGCCCTTCCGTCGGGTATCGTCATCTCATTCGTTTATCGGCACCTTGAGGACGGAGCCTTCGCGAAGAATGGAGGAGAGGCTGAGGCCGTTCCGCTCGGCGAGGAGCTCGGGCGGCACTCCGTAGCGGAGGGAGATCGACCAGAGGGTGTCCCCCTTCGCCACCGCGTACGATCCCGCGAAGGGCTTCTCGGCGGCGGGGACACGCTTTCCCTCGTAGGGGGAGACGTCCTTCATGGCGGGGATGACGATGGTCGCGCCGATGCGGATGAGGGCGGGCTTGAGGCCGGGATTGCTCGAGACGATCGAGTCGATCGGGACCCCGTAGTGGCGGGAGAGCGCGGAAAGAGTGTCGCCCGACCGGACCTTGTAGAGGTGGTACTTGAGGAGCTTCCGCTCAGGATCCGCGAGCACGCCGCGGACGGCCTCCCCCCGGTCAGAGCGGACCTTGAGCCTCCAGCCGGAATTGCCCGGGGGCGTCACGTTGTAGCGGAGCTCCGCGTTGGCCGCCCTGAGCTCGGGGAGGGCGAGGCCCGCGGCCTCCGCGAGCATGGTGAGGTCGACGGGACGGTCGAGGGGGATGGCCTCCCAGGCCGCGGTATCGGGCCAGGCCGCCTCCAGGCCCAGGCGCCCGCCGTAGCTCAGGATCGCCGCCACCGCCATGAACTTGGGGAGGTATCGCCTCGTCTCGGGAGGTAGGGCGCCCGCCTCGGCGAGTTCCCAAAAATCGTTAGTGCCCGCTTTCTTGACGGCGCGCTTCATGCCGTTGAGCCCGCAGTTGTACGCCGCCACGGCGAGCCGCCAGTCGCCGAGCTCCCGGCGGTTGTACGCGAGCTTCTTGAGCGCCGCCTCGGTGGTCTTCATGAAATCGCGCCGGTCATCGCGCCACTCGTCGATGCGGATGTCGTAGCCGCCGATCGAGTTCCTCATGAACTGCCAGATGCCCATCGCGCCCGAGCGCGAGACGGCGTCGGGCTTGTACTCGGACTCGATCACGGGAAGGTAGAGGAGCTCTCGCGGCAGGCCCATCTCCCTGATCCGCGCGGCGATGTGGTCTCGGTAGGGGTCGGCCCTCCGCATGACGGCGGCGAGCCAGGCCCTGCCGCCCGGGCTCGCGTACTCGGCGAGCTTGGAAGCGACCTCGGGGCGTTCCAGGTCCATGGGCATGTCGAAGACGACCTCGGCGGCGTGGGTGGGACGGGCCGGGGACGCGTCTAGGGCGCGGTGACTCGCGTCGGGCGCGCGGTAGGCCGCGTCGGGCGCGCGCGAACGGGCGCGCCTGAAGGGGCGCGGGCTCGGCGAAGGCGCGAGGCTCGGGATCGCGTCCGGTTCGTCGGCGGAGATCGCATCGGCTGGAATACCCTCCGCCAGAGCGAGGGCTTCACCCGCCGCGGGCGAGGGACGGGGCCCGGGAGAGGCGTCTCCCGGCTCCGCTCCCGCCGCCAGCGCCGCCGCGAGGAGCATCGCCGGGATCAGGCCCCTCGCGGTCACCGGAGCTTGTCCCCGAGGTAGATACCGGCCCATTCCCAGCGGCCGTGGATCTCGGGATTGGCGGGGAAGTCGATCTTGCGGAAATAGAGGTACCAGACCTGGATCCGGTCGGTCCATCCCGTGGTCCTGAGATAGGCCTCGCGGGAGTTGGAGGCCGGATCGAGCTCGCTCGCGCACTGGATGGCACCGTTGCCCATGAAGGCGCGGAGGTCGAATTTCACCTGGCTGTTCTCGTCGGATTCCTCCTGGACCCAGGACATGGTGAAGAAATTCACCTTCGCCTCGATCCGCTCGAGCTGCCAGGCGTCGTGCGCGGCTATCGCCTTCCGCACCGCGGCCACCAGCGCATCGAGACTTTCGAAGGTCCAGTCCTTGGACGAATTGGCGAAGTCGACGGCCTTGCACGCGTATTGGTAGGCGCCCGGGAAACCCGGGATGAGGGTACCGGGGAAGGGGATGACCGCCTTGTAGGTCTGGATGGCCATGTCCCAGTCGCCGAGCTCCTCGTACGCCTGGCCGAGCATGAAGCTCACGGCTCCCTGGTCGACCGCGCCCGGGAAGCGCGCGAGGAGCTCGCGATAGTAGGAGGCCCGCCGCGAGGGATCGGTCTCCGTCGAGATGAGCTCCTGGAGGCAGGCGAGATGTATGGACTTCCCGCGGACCGAGAGGTCCGGATAATTCCGGACGATCCTGTGGAAATAGAGGGAGGCCATGGGTCGCGAATCGAGGGCGACGTAGGCGTAGGCGGCGAGGAAGAGGTAGTACGCGGCGTAAGGGTCGTCGGGGCGCTCGCGGACGCTGGCCGTGACGAAATTGACGAGCTTGCCGTACTCGCGGCGGTTCATGTAGTCGCCGGCGAGGCGCTGCACGACCGCGAAGCGAGATTCCTCGGAGCCGCCGTCCCGATCCAGGAGGGAGAGGAGCTCGGCCGCGCGCTCGCGCTCGGCGCGGTTTCCCGCGGCGAGGTAGGAATCGGGGCCGCCGCAGCCCGCGAGGGCGAGGCAGAGCGCCGCCGCCGCGGCCGTAGCAACCAGGCGCATGCCGGACTCTACCACGGCCGTTAAAGCATTGGCAAGCTCGGGCGCCCGTAGTATCATTATGGTATGCCGGTTTTTCCCGCAAACGCGACGCGCCAGCACCTCATCCTCATCGCCGGGCTCGTCCTCCTCTGCGCGGGGGCCGGCCTCATCGCGGTGACGGCGCGCATCCTGGGCCCCGGCGAGTCCGCGGTGATCACTTCCTGCGCGATCGCGGG
>CAZIEI010000063.1:7843-17309 GCA_964538705.1 uncultured Spirochaetales bacterium
CCTGATACAGTCCTCGGTGTTCGCCTTTATCATCCGCGCCGCCTCCCCGGCCGCGGGGATCGCGAGGATCTGGCCCTTCTTCATGGTATTCGTCGGCATCGCCATCGGGGCGTCCGGCTTCGTGAAGGCGCGCCGGGCGAAAGCGGCCTTCCTCATGCCCGCGGCCGCCTTCGTCATGCTCGGGCTCTCATTCCTGCCCTTCAGCCTCCGCCTCGTCGGCATGAGTTTCTCGAGCTTCGTGAAGTCCGCCTGGCCCGTCCTCATCATCGGGGCCGGCGTCATCCTCGTGTCGCTCTACGTGGGAAACCGCATCCGGTTCTCGAAGCGCGGGAACGCGGACGGAGAAGGGGAATGAATCGCCGGTCGGTCCCCCTCGGGGCCGTAGCCGCGATCCTCCTCGCCGCCTCGTCCTGCGTTTCCTCGCCGCCCCCGGCTCCCACGGAGGCCGCCCAGCTCGAGTCCCCTTCGCCCGCACCGTCAGCCACACCCGTCCCCGCGAGCCAGCCCTCCGGGTCGCTCTCGGCCACCCTCGAACGCGATATCGCCTGGGCCTCGCCCGAGTCCCTCGCGCGGGCCCGCGCCCTCATCGCCGAGCGCCGCGTCGAGGGCAGCGAGCTGGGCCGCGCCATGCTCTACGCGATCGAGCGCGTCTACGCCCTCGTCTACGGCGCGGTCCCCGCGGATATGGGCGTCCCCGATCCGCCCTCCCTCAATCCCCTCGTCCGCGCCATCGAGGACGCGGCGGCCGGACGGCTCGCGGACGATCCCGCCCGCTCGGGAGGAGGCGATTTCGGCGCCCTCCTCTCAGCCCTCGTCCTCCTCTCCAAACCGAGCGACACTGTCAGGGCCAGGGCCCTCGCGGAGCTCGGGCGCCTGGAATTCTCGGGCTTCAGGACGCTCCTCGCCCCGTACCTCCGCGGGAGGAGCGCCGAAGATGAGGGGGACGTCAAGGCCGCCAAGGCCCGCTACGACGAGGCCGTCGCCATGGACGGGGCCTTCTATCCCGCCCGCGTCGCGCGCGCGCGCTGCCTCTACACGCTCAAGCGGCCGGCCGAAGCGGCAGCGGAGCTCGAGCCCGTGCGCGAGGCGCATCCCGAGGACCGCGAGGCCGCGCGATACCTAGCCCGCTCGTATTATGCGCTCGGCCGCTACCTGAGCGCCTCCCCCATCGTCCAGGAGCTCCTGAGGGCGAACCCGACCGAGGACGAGTTCCTCATCATGCGCGCGCACATCCTCGTCGCGGGCGGGGCGTACGGGCAGGCGGGCCCCCTTCTGGACGCATACGCCACCAAGCACCCGCGCGATCCGCTCTACCTCCACCTGCGCGTCCTCCACGAATGGAAGGAGCGCAAGGCCCCCGCGCAGGCGCTCGCCCTCGCCGAGTCCGCGCTCGCGCTCTACCCCGAGGATCCCCGCTTCCTCCTCTCGAAGGCGAAGATCCTCCGCGAGACCGAGGCGCCCGGTTCCGCCCGGCGGCGCGCCGCCGTGGAGGCGCTCGAGGCGGTGCTCGCCCTCGACGCGGGGAATCTCGAGGCCCTCTCGCTCCTCTGCTCGGAGGCGGCGGACTCCGGCTCGGGGACGCGCGCGTACTCCCTGCTCCAGGAGATCCTCAGGGCGGATCCGGGCTTCGACGACTGGCCGCTCATGGTGAAGGCCGCCCTCGGCGCCAAGAAGCCCGACCTCGCCCTCAAATGGTCCGAGAAGTGGATGGCGGCGGAACCCGCGAGCGACGAGGCCGCCGCCGCCTACGTGCGCGCCCTCGTCGACGCCGGGAATTCGCAGGCCGCGCTCGCGCGCATCAACGAGCGGCTCGCGGGGAAGTCCTCGCCCAAGGCCCGCTCCATACTCCTCTATTACCGCTCGCGCCTGCAGAAGGAGAGCGAGGCGGCGCTCAGCGACCTCCGCTCCAGCCTCCTCGAGGACCCGGCCAACATCGACGCCCTCCTCGCCATGTTCGACGTTTCCTTCGCGCAGCGCGACTACAAGAAGGCGCGGTTCTACCTCCGCCAGGCCCAGAGCGTCTCCCCCGCCGACGCGGGCGTGGCCAGGCGCCAGGTCGCCCTCGAGGGCGTCGCGGGCCAGTAGGGCGCCGGGCCGGAAAGCGCCTCCGCGCCTCCCGGCGGCCCTCGAACCTTGATAACCGCCGCTTTTCTGGATATCATCCCCGCATGACCGACGTTCACGTGAATCCCGTCGATGAGGACATCATCGATACCGTCCTCGCTCCAGACGTCTCCTTCGAGGGCAGGCTGGAATTCGACAAGCCTCTCCTCGTGAAGGGGCGGCTGTCCGGACGGGTGGTGAGCAAAAGCGACTTCTACGTGGACGAAAAGGCCTTCGTCGAGGCGGACATCGAGGCCGTCAACGTCTCGGTCCGCGGCACGGTCCGCGGCAACATCGTGGCCAAGAACCGCGTGGAGCTCTCGGCGACCAGCGTCCTCGACGGCGACGTCACCGCCCCCGAGGTCACCATGGAGACGGGCTGCAGGATCTCCGGCATCTGCACCACCACCGCCAAGAAGGGCGACGATGCTCCGAGGCCCTGAGGCCGCGAGGGCCGTCCTCCTCCTTTCCCTCGTCCTCGCGGCGGGACCGGCCGCGGCCCAGGCGGTCGACGCCCAGACGGCCTACCAGGAGGGGCGCTACGACGACGCCATCGCCCTCTCGCTGTCCGCGGTGGAGAAGGATCCCCAGTCCGTCGAAGGCTACCTGGTGCTCTGCTGGTCCTATCTCAAGAAGCAGAACTGGGAGAGCGCCCGCTCCTACGCCACCAAGGCGCTGAACGGCCACCGCTACGATCACCGCCTCATCGAGATCCTCGGGCGGGCTTCCTTCAACCTCGGGCGGAACGAGGAGTCGCTCCGCTACTTCCAGGACTACGTCTCCCTCCTCCCCGAGGGCACGCAGGCCGGACCCATCTACTTCCTCATGGGTGAGCTCTACCTCCGCCTTGGCCGCTACGGCCACGCGGACATCAGCTTCACCACGGCCGTGAACTTCATGCCGGCGGACGCCTACGCGTGGTTCAGGCTCGGTTACGCGCGGGAGCGCGCGAGCGACTACCGGAACGCGCTCGAGGCCTATGCCCGCTCCCTTCAGCTCAATCCCGGGCTCAAGGACGCCGCGCTCGGAAGAGAGCGGGTCCAACGCCTCTTGGGAGGCTGATGCTCTCCGTCGGATTCAAGACCTTCGGGTGCCGTCTCAATCAGGGAGAGAGCGATTCCGCCGCGCGCGCCTTCGAGGACGCGGGTTTCCGCGTCCTCCCTCCCGGCGAGGATGAAGAGGCGGGCGAGGGCGGTTCTCTTCCCGGCCCCGACCTCCTCGTGGTCAACACCTGCACCGTCACCTCTAAGGCCGAGCAGAAAGCGCGGCGCATCCTCAGGCTCGCGCTGCGGGGCAACCCGCGCGCCGTCGTGATCGTCACGGGCTGCTACGCCGAACTCGGGAGCGACGAGATAGCCTCGCTCGGCGAACGCATACTCGTGGTGCCCGGATCGCGGAAGGGCGTCCTCGAGCGATTCCCCGAGTCCTTCGCCGCGGAGCTCGGGTCCGGGGGCGATCCTCTCGCCGCCGCCGCCGCCGCGCTCGCCTCGCTCTCCTCGACGGACGCCGACCCCTTCGCCCTCGGGAAGGGAGAGGCCCCGCACCGCGCGAGGGCCCTTCTCAAGGTGGAGGACGGCTGCGATCGCGCCTGCGCCTATTGCCGCGTCCGCATCGCGCGCGGCCGCCCCGTATCCCTGGACGCGGACGAGGCGGTGAGGCGCGCGCGGAAGGCGGCGGAGGGCGGCAGGGCCGAGATCGTCCTCACGGGCGTGAACCTCTCGCGCTATTCGGGATGCGAGGGCGGCTTCTCCGGACTCCTCCGGCGCCTCGTCGCGGGGACCGAGGGGGCATCGTTCAGGATCTCCTCGTTCGAGCCCGAGGGGATCGACGCGGATTTCATCGAGGCCGCCTCGTCGCCGCGCGTGCGGCCCTTCTTCCACCTGCCCATTCAATCGGGCTCCCCCGCCGTCCTCGCGCGCATGGGGCGTTCCCCGGACGCGGACGCCATACTCCGCGCGGTGGAGGGGCTCCGGCGCGCGAAAGGCGATCCCTTCATCTCCCTCGACATGATGACCGGCTTCCCCGGGGAGACGGACGCCGAGTTCAGGGAGAGCCTCGCCTTCGCGCGCGCCGTCTCGCCGGCCTGGATTCACGTCTTCGTCTTCTCCCCGCGCCCCGGCACGGCGGCCGTCCGCATGCGCCCACTCGTCCCCGAGCGCGTCGCGGTCGAACGGGCGGCGGAGCTTTCCCGCCTCGCCCGCGAGGGGAAGGCGGCCTACGCGGCGAGGTGGATCGGACGGGAGGTAGATGCCGTGATCGAGCGGCCGGGAGGGGCGGGGGAGGATCGCGCGGAGGCCTTCACCGAGAACGCCCTCAGGGCCTCCATCTCCACGAGCCTGCCTGCGGCCGCCACGGCGGGCAGGGGCATCAGGATACGCCTCCGAGCGAGCGGCGACCCCGCTTATGATGCCGAGGGCGAGCCTGTGGCGGGAGCCGCGTCATAGGCAGGGACAGCGGTTGAGGCCGGCATCGTATCCGTGTGCGAGGCCTCGCCTAAGGGAGAAGTTGCGCTGTAAATTTTGCCCCCGCTGGTGTATAATCGTAGAAGGGGCCGTTCAATGCGGCCCGGAAAGGGGTCGACGATGCGAAGACTCTCGAAGGCCGCTTCAGCAGGCGCGATCATCGCCGCCCTCCTCGCCCTCGCTTCCTGCCAGCAAGTCTTCACCTTCCCGCTCGCGAAGGGCCTCGCCCGCGACCCCACTTTGGATCCTGACATGGGCTTCGAGGACACCCTCGATGTCGCCGACGTCGTCATAGATGAAGGCGATGAGGAGCTCGCCCCCGTGGTTCTGGACATGCTCCTCGAGGACATCAACTCCGGAACGCTCTCCGCCGCTGAGGAAGAGGCCGCCATCGCCGCCGCCGCGGAAGTAGCCATCGTGGATTCCGGCGTCAGCGCCGCGGTTTCCGACATCCTCGCCCTCGTGCCCGAGAATCCCGACGACCTCACGCCCGAGCTTGAGGACGCCATCATCGACATCCTCCTGGAAGTCGACCTGAGCGACGATGACATGGCCGCCTTCGCCCTCCTTGCGGCCAACCCCGGCGTTGCGGACGACGGCGTCGTCTTCGTCGCCGCAATGGCCGTTCTCATGGACGCAGCCCAGGACAGCGGAACGCCGGATGCGGCCGCCATCGCGCTCTACGATGACCTCATGGCGGGTATTACGGATCTCCCCGATTACGCCGAGGGGCTCGTCGCGGTCCTCGAATCCGGTTCCGGGGTCTGAGCCATGCGCCGATTCCTCCTTCTCTCCTGTTGCCTCGCCGCTTTGGCCGTTAACGCGCTTTCGGCCCAGGACATTGTGCCTTGGCACGTGCTCGACGCCCGCTCCGCCGCCCTCGGCGGCAAGCACGTCGCCCTCGCCGACGACGAGAGCGTCCTCCTCCTCAATCCCGCGGGCCTCGGGTTTGTCCCTACCGGGCTCACGCTGTCGCGGGTCTGTCTCGGGCTCTCGGGCCCTATCTTCGAGGCGGCGGGCATGGCCATCGAGGGGGGGACGACGAACGTCCTCTCGGGCCTGAGCTCGCTCTTCGATTCCTCAGGGCGACTCTACGCCTCGGCGGACCTGGTGGGCCCCGTGAACGCCGTGTTCGTCTCCAAGGGCTTCGGAGTCGGGCTCTTCAACCGGACGCGCACGATCATCGACGCCTCGTCCCTCGCGAGCATCGACGTCGCCGCCATCGAGGACATCTACCTGTCGGTCGGCTACGGGCACGCGTTCAAGCTGGGCCGCGGCATGGAACTCGGCTTCGGCGCGGCGGCCAAGGGGTTCACGACGCGGGCGATCGGCGTGCAGACCGACATCCTCGGGCTGTCCGCCATCATCCAGGACGCGGGCAGCCTCGCGGACACGGCCCCGCTCGCCGTCATATCCGGATTCTCGCTGGACGCGGGCGTGCGGTTCTCCGCCTGGAACGGGCGTTTCGCCATGGGTATCGCGGGCACGGACGCCTTCGGCATCGCCTGGGCGGGCCTCGCGCCTTCGCTCAACGGCTTCCTCGCGGATCCCTTCGCGGCCCCCTCGGGCAATACGAGCGACATCCTGCCGGACGACATTTCCGTGGGATTTCTCGTCAATCCGCCCCTCGGGATACTCGACCGCTACGTCACCGGCCTCCGCCTCATGGCGGACTACTCGAGCATCCTCTCCCTCTTCGACGCGCTGCCCCCGAACCCGATCCTCCTCGCCTCCGTCGGCGCGGAAGTCACCTTCCACGACATCCTGCACGTGCGCGCGGGCATCGGCGAGGGGCTCTTGGCTGCAGGCTTCGGGCTCGACCTCACGATCTTCGATCTCGACGTGGCGATGTTCGGGAGGGAGCTCGGACGGGAGCCCGGATCGAGGCCGGTCTACAACCTCACCATCGACCTGAGCTTCAAGCTGTTCTGATCGGCGGTGCGGGCCTCGCTTGACTCGCCGCCGCGCGAAAGGCTACTGTATTCCGCGCTCAAGCGCGGGCCGCTAGCTCAGTAGGTAGAGCAACGCCCTTTTAAGGCGTGGGTCACACGTTCGAATCGTGTGCGGCTCAGGGTTTCTCCGCTTCCTTCGCGTCTTTCCCCTCTTCCGTTCCGGCCCCTTCCGCGGCATCGCCTTCCCCGGGCTTCTCGACCTTGGGGAGGGGCTTGCCCCGAGGCCGGAATTCATCTGTCCTCAGCGTGATCCCGGCCTTGGCCTTGAAGAAATAGGATGAGCGCGACGGGCTCTGCCCCAGGAGGTCGTCGAAACCGAAGGCGTAGAGGCCGCTGTCGAGCATGGCGGAGATCTCGATCCAGGGAGCGGGCCTGAGCTTGAAGCCGGTCCCGAGCACGAAGGCGCCGAGCGAATCCTTGACCGCGACGCCTGCGGACGCGTACTCGCGCGACACGGTGCGGTAGCCCAGGGAGAGGAGCACGTTGTAGGGCTGGTTCTTCTTGAAGACGTCGACGAGGAACTGGTAGTCGACGAGCGTGTCCGTGGTCGCGAGGTCCGCGCCGACCCGCTCCTGGTATTCTTCCGTCACGATCGAGGCGGTGCAGATGGCGTTGCGGACGTACCACCCGAGGGTCACGTCGTTCCGCTCCTGGCTGTTGTCGCCCACCGCGACGAGGGACTGCCCCAAGGAAGTCGCGTAGGCGACCGAGGCGAAAATGATGCCGGGCAGCTCGATCTCGATGGAGCTCGAGAGTCCCGCGGTGAGCGGGCGGTCGAGATTGTTGAAGAGGCCGAATTGGGTCCCGAGCCCGAGCTGGACGACCCCGGCGGAGTACTCCGCACGGGCGCCGAGCCAGGAGCGGCTCAGGGGGTCGAGCCGGTAGGACGTGGATATGGTTAGGACGTCGGAGAGCCGTTGGCTCACGCGTCCCCCGCCTCCGTAAAGGAAATCGAGCGGATCGGGGACCTGGCCGTCCGCGACGGGCGATTCCTGGGCCCAGGGGAAGCCGAAGTTGGTCATGACGAAGTCCGCGCCGACGTCAACCGCCGCCGCCGGGGCGAAGGCCAGGCAGAAAGCCGCCACGCCTAAGGCTCTATTCATCGGCAACCCCTCTCCGGAGGGTCCCCGAGGGGACCTCCCCACGGGAATTCTACCATAATCCCGGGTATATTACAAAGGACCGGAGCGCTCGCGGCTCCCCGCTCGCCCTTGACTTCCCTTCGGTTACGGTTAGTATTAGTGTGATCATGAGCGATTACCTCGATCCCGACAATGAAGAACTCCTCAAAGATTTCTTTTCGGAGGCCCAGACCCAGGTTGACGTCCTCGAGCGGAACATCCTGGCCCTCGAGAACGATCCGGGGAACAAGGACGCCGTCGACGAAATTTTCCGGGCAGCCCATACCCTGAAGGGTGGCGCCGCGACGGTGAGGATGTCCGAGCTCTCGGAGTTCACCCACGCGGTCGAGGACCTCCTGGACGCGGTCCGCGGCGGTTCAATCGCTATAAACGGCGATATCGTCGACTCCCTCCTCGAGGCTGTGGACGTCGTCAAGGCGATGCTCGCGTCCAGGGCGACGGGTAAGGCCTACAAGAAGGACGTGTCCGGGCTCGAGGCGAAGCTCTCCGGCTACATCCCCGAGGGCGGATCCAAGCGGGCCCGCGCCGCCGGCAAGGCGCCGGCCAAGGAAACCCGGGCCCCGGCAGGCGCGCAGGCCCAGACGAAAGCGAAGGCGCAGGCCCCGAAGGCGGGAAAGGCCGCCAAGGAAGGGCCCCCCGCGGCGCTCACCGAGTACGAGCTCCTGGAATTGTACGAGGCCGCCGGGCACGGCGTCACGGTGTACCGCGTCAGGGTGAGCTTCGACGAGGGCAACGTGATGAAGACCGTGGGCGGCATCCAGGCCTTCGCCGCCCTCAAGGACGTCGGCAAGATTCTCAGGACCTATCCCGACTTCGAGGCGCTCTACGGGGACGACTTCTTCCCCGTGGTCGACTACTACCTCGGCTCCGAGCGGCCGCGGGAGGACATCCTGAGGCAGCTCGAGATCCCGGAAGTCGTGACGGGCGTCGAGGTCGAGGACCTGGGTTCGCAGGCTCAGGCTCAGCCCGCGTCGCGCCCGGAACCCCGCGACGCCTCCGCGCCGAACGCGCCTAAGCCCGCTATTCCCTCCGTCGCTCCCGCGACGGAAAACGTCGCCGAGGAACTCGCCGCGGCCAAGGCCGAGGACGCCGAGGCCGAGGACTCGAGCCACGAGGACGCCAAGAAGGCGGCGCAGCAGGCGGGCGCCATCCTCCGCGTCGACTCGCGCAGGATCGACAACCTCCTCAACCTCGTCTCGGAGACGGTCATCACCAAGGCCACTTTCAACCAGATATCCTCCCAGCTGGGCGACCTCCTCTCCGAATTCCAATCGGCCCAGGCGGTCTTCCGCGACGGGCTCAAGACGCTCTTCGATTCCCTTCCCGCCCGGCTCGCGGACATCCAGGCCGGCAAGTCGGTCAAGGACGTGAGGAAGGAGATCGCGGACGGTTCCAAGGACTCCTTCGGGGCCTTCGACGCCTTCGAGGCGACCTTCAAGACGGCGGTCGCCAAGTACCGGACGACCGCGCAGAACCTGGGCCGCATCACCGGCGAGCTCCAGGAGGGCGTGATGCGGATCCGCATGGTCCCCATCAGCCAGATCTTCTCGCGCTTCCCCCGCCTCGTGCGCGACCTCTCCAAGAACCTCGGGAAGAAGGTGAACCTCGTCATCGAGGGCGAGGACACCGAGCTGGACAAGTCCGTGATCGAGGACCTCCTCGACCCCCTCATGCACTCGGTCCGCAACGCCATAGACCACGGCATCGAGTCGCCCGCAGAACGCGCCGGAGCCGGGAAGCCCGAGGACGGGACCGTCCTCCTCAAGGCCTCCAACGAAGGCAACATGATCATCATCGAGATAAAGGA
>CAZIEI010000064.1:0-17170 GCA_964538705.1 uncultured Spirochaetales bacterium
TGATCCGGGACATACCCTTCACCGTCGCCGAGGAGAAGACCGTCGTGGTTCCGAAGGGGGGGACGGGCAGCGTCACGGTGTTCGCGGGTTATCCTTTCATCATTGGCTTAGATGAGTACGACGAAATATTCAAGCAGGGCTTCATCGGCGCGGCGATCGCGGCCCAGGCGGACATCGGAAACGGCGTCCTCAACCTCATCCCCGTGCTGAACCTCATCGCCCTCGAGTTCGCGGCCACCTATTTCGAGTCGCCGGGCAGGGAGGGGCTGATCGTCCCGTACCTCCGGACCCTGCAGGTCGGGAGCACGGTCATCGTGCGCTCGCGGTTCCCGAAGCCTTTCCAGGTCTCGGGGCGGATGGGCTTCGGAATCATGCCCGGCTGGATCTCCAAGACTAGCCCGTTCACGACCGAGCCCGTGGTCGATTATTCGACGGACTTCTTCCTCAACATCGGCTTCTCCGCCTTCGTCGAGTTCAAATCCGGATTAACAGTCGAGGCGCTTGCGGAATTCACGCCGCTCTTCTACGCGCTCTCGACCTTCCCTGCCTTCAGATTCGGCCTCATGGCGGGCTGGCGTTTCAACGGCTGAGCCCCGGTCCGCGTCCTTCGGCCTTCTCCTCCTCGGGAGGAGCCTCCGGGGGAGAAGCGAAGCCGTTCCCCTCGAATGAGCATCCCCGCGCGCGGCTCGGCGCGCCGTCCGACCACGAGTCGATGGCGTTCGATCGGAACGTGCATTCCTTGAACGACACCGGTCCGTAGGGCTGCCCGATCCCCCCGAGGATCGCGGAGCCCTTATTGCCCTCGAAGACCGTCCGCACGAAGGAAAGCTCCGCGGCCTCGCCGACGAGGACGAGCGGACCCGCGGCGTTCCCCCTGAATACGCAATCGGAGAAGGACACGAACTCCGACGCCCGGACGCTCGCGCCGGATCGTCCGCAATTCGAGGTCACGACGCGCCTTGCCGCGACGTTGTCGCAGTTGTCCACGTCCAGCCCCAGGGCGCCGCACCCGTCGAGGACGCAATCCTCAACGGAGATCCCGGAGCACGCGAAGGCGCTCAGGACGGGGCCGGCGCAGGCGTTCCTTGCGCGGTGCGCGAGGCGCAGCCCGGAGACCGATGAGTCCACGCAATTCTCGAGGGCAATCACCGCGGAGTCGGGATTGGGGGAGACGATCTCGGTCTGCGAGGAAGGATCCTCGGCGCGGAGGGAGAAATTCCGGAGGCCGCGCAGCACGAGGGCCCGCGTCTCCCCGGAGCCGACCCAGGCCGCGAAACCGCCGAGGCGGGACCTCGCGGCGCCGAGGTCGTAGACGCCGGGCGCGAGGACGATGACGACGTCCGGCGCCACGGCCCGGAGGAATTCATCGGGGGTGGTTGCGCGGACGGTCTTCCTCGCGTCCTGCGCCTGGGCGCCGAGGCAGAGGGCTGCGAGAGCCAGCGCTATCGAGAATCGTCCCATGGTTCGGTCTCCTTACGAGCGTAACGGGCTCCGCGTCCGGCCTCTCGCCTTCAGCCCGGAAAGATACCCCGCTTGTCGATGAATTCAAGGACATCGGCGAGGGGGAGCGCCTCCGAATACAGGAACCCCTGCCCGTAGTCGCAGCCCAGGTCCGAGAGGAGGACCTCCTGCTCCATGGCCTCGATGCCCTCGACGACGGTCTTGATGCCGAGCGCCTTTGAAAGGGACACGATCGCGTCGAGCATGGCCCTCCGCCTCGCGTCCCGCTCGATGTCCACCACGAAGCCCTTGTCGAGCTTCAGGGTATCGAAGGGGAGATGGCTCAGGTAGGTCAGTGACGAGTAGCCGGTACCGAAGTCGTCGAGCGCGAGCGAGAAGCCCCGCGACTTGAGGCCACGGCAGATCTCCGCGACCTCCTCGAGGTCGTCGATGAAGACGCTCTCCGTGATCTCGAGCTCGAGCGCCTCAGGCGGCACCGCCGCCTCGCCGATCATCCGCGAGATCTCATCGACGAGCCCGGCATTCCTGAACTGCTTCACGGACAGGTTCACCGCCACGGTCAGGCGGCGCTTCGCGTGGAGCTCGCCCATGTCGGCCAGCACCGTCTCGAGGACCCGCTGGCCCAGGGGCACGATGAGCCCCGTCTCCTCGGCGAGGGGGATGAACGACCCGGGCGAGATGGGGCCGAGCTCGGGATCCTTCCACCGCGCGAGGGCCTCGAGTCCGGACACGAGCCCGGTCTTGAGGTCGACCTTGGGCTGGTAGTAGACCGCCACGAGGCCCTGGTCGATGGCCTCCTTGAGCTTCCTGCTGATGAGGAGCCTGTCCACGGCCCGGCGCTCCATGCCCTCCTGGTAGAAGGCGTAAGCGCCCTTGCCGCGCTGCTTGGCATGCTCGAGGGCTATTTCGGAGCGCTTGAGGAGCTGAATGGCCGTGTCGCCGGTCTTGGCCGCGGCGATCCCGAGGCACATGGCCATTGCGATCTCGCCGCCGGGGAGGGGGAAGGGCCTGTCGAAGCACCCCTTGAGCGCCTCCCAGAGCGAATAGACGCTGTAGCCTTCGCCGGAGTCGATGAGCTCGATGAGGAAGACGTCGCCGCCCAAGCGCGCGAACTCGAGGCCTGGCCGCGCGACCGAGCGAAGGCGGTTCGCGAATTCCTCGAGTATCCCGTCGCCCGCCCGGTGGCCGTAGCCCTGGTTGATGGAGCGGAAGCCGGCGATGTCGAGCGCGAGGAGGACGAGCCGCCTTCGGGCGCCGATGCCCGAGAGGTCGCGGTCGAGGATTCCCATGAAGCCCTCGCGGTTATGGAAGCCGGTGAGCGAATCCCGGTTCCTGCGGAACGCGAGCTCGTCCTTGCTCCGCGAGAGCTCGGAGACGTCCCGGAGCAGGCCGACGTAGCGCGTCTCCCCGACCCCGTCGCCGCGGTACGCGATGATCCGCTCCTCGCAGGGGAACACCTCGCCCCCCTTCTTCCGGTTCCAGATCTCGCCGGCCCAGTGCCCCTCCTCCCTGATGGCCTTCCACATGGCCTCGTAGAACGGTCCGTCGTGCCTTCCCGATCGCAGGATGCGGGGGCTCCTGCCCACGAGTTCATCCCGCCGGTAGCCCGTGAGTTCCGCGAAGGCCTGGTTCGCGTACGTGATGGTGCCGCTCGAGTCGGTGACTACGATGGATTCGCTGGACTCGTCGAATATCCGCTCCGAAACGGCTATGAGGTCCTCCTCGCTCCTCCGGAGGCTCACGTCCCGCGCGAAGATCCCGACGCTCCCGATCGGCGCGTGTCGGGACGGGGAGAACGAGAGTTCCGCGGAGAAGGCGCGGCCGTCGAGGGACCTGCACTCGCCGTCCATTGAGAAGAATTCCCCGGACGCGGCCCTCGCCATGGGCGCGGAATCGGACGCGAGCGCGGCGGAGATCGCGCCGGGATCCACGCCCGCGAGCGCCCCTCCCTCCGCTTGGAGGAGGCTCCGGGCTCGGGCGTTGGCGTCGACGATTCTTCCGCCCTCGAGGAGGAGGAAGGCGTCCCGCGCGGATTCGAGCATCGCCGCGCGCATCGCGACGCGCCGCAGCGCGAGCGAGGCGAATGCGTGCCCCGTCCCAGAAGCGGCGACGACAGCGAGTCCGTAGAGCCCGGCGAGCGGCAGGAGCCCGATCTCCGCAACGCCTCCCCCGTCCCTGGAGGCGGATAGCGCGAACGCGGCCGTGCCGATCGCCGAGGCGATCGATAGAGAGAGGATCCTGATGAGGAGCTCGGGCGTACCAACGACGCGCCTGCCGGGCGATGTTGCCGCCCCCGTGACCCAGGCGATAGCGAGGGCGATTAGCGCCAATTTTATGCTATCGCCGCCGCGGAGGGCCGCCGCGGCGAGCGCCGCCGCGAGCGCGGGAAGGCCGTCGAGGAAGCCTCCGGCAAATCCCGAGAGTGCGAGCACGGCCGGTCCAGCATCGAGGCCCGTCATACCGGGAAAGGCCGGGGGAAGGAAGATGGCGAGGATGGCCGGGAGGCACAGGAACGCGGACCGCAGGATCCGGGCGGCCTTTTTCCGCATCCCTGCCGCGGCGACGAACGCCTCAACCGGGACCATAACCGCGAAAAAGACGATTGCGTCGATGATAGCCCTGGCCGTCGTTTCACCCACCGGGAGAACCCCCTCGACAACTATAGGCTACGGCGGCCGCGGCCGCAAACGCGGCTTTTAGGTATTCCCGTCCCCGCGCTGGCCGCTCGGCGCGGCGGGGCGCTTTCCGGACTGCGCGAGGATCACGCCCGCCATGATGAGCGCGAAGCCGAGGAGCGTCCTCTCGGTGAGGGCCTCCCCCAGGAAGATCGCGCCGGCGGCGGCGGCGAAAGGGGACTCCATGCTCATGACGAGGGACGCCCGGGTTGCCGGGGCCTTCCGCTGTCCGAGGATCTGCAGTGTAAACCCGAGCCCGACGGCGAAGACGCCCGAGAGCGCGAGCGGCAGGGCCGTTGCCGCGACCGATGACGCGGTGAGTCCCTCCGCCGCGATGGCCGGGGGCAGACTCAGGCAGGCGACGACGGCGAACTGCGCCGCAGCGAGGGCGAAGGGATCCGCCCGGGCCGCGAAGCGGTCGAGGTACATGATCTGCGCCGCCCAGAGCGCTGCGCCCCCGAGCACGAGGGCGTCGCCGCGCCCCATGGACAATCCCTCCGTCATGCTGAGGAAGTACAGCCCCGCAACCGCAATCGCGGCCCCGATCCAGGCCCGAGCTGGGGGCCGCTTCCCGAGGAAGAGCGAGAATACGGGAACGAAAGCCACGTAAAGGCCGCTTATGAAGCCCGCCTTCCCCGCCGTTGTGTAGACGATCCCCATCTGCTGGAGGCTCGCTCCGCCGAACATGATGGCTCCCGATCCGGCTCCGATCGCGAGCGAACGGAGGAGGGGCTCCCGCGCGGGGAGCGCGGGTTCAGTTGCTCCCGGTGAAATTTCCCCGGTCGCCGGTCCCCTCCCGCCTCGCCTCGCCCGGGTCACCGCGAGGACGGGCGCCACGGCGAGCGCCGCGAGGATATAACGGATCGCGTTGAACCCGAGGGGCCCCATGGTGCGCATGCCGAGACGCTGGAGCACGAAGGAGAAGCCCCAGAGGAAGGCGGCGCCGAGGAGAAGACCCTCTCCCTCGAGTTCTTTTCTGGACGGAAAGCGCATGAGGGGGGCAGGATAGCACGGGCGAAATAGGCGCGTCAGCCGAGGGTGGCTTTCCTTGACTTTTCGCCTGGGCGTCCGTACAATATCGCGCATGAGCTTGAAGCAGATCCTGGGCCGCGACGTCGTGGCCGTGGGAATGGTCGGACGCACGAAGGAAGAAATCATCGGGGAGCTCCTGGATATGCTCGTGAAGGCGGGCAAGGTCCAGGACCGGCAGGCCGCGCTCTCCGCCGTCATGGAACGCGAGCGCAAAATGTCCACCGGGATGAAGCACGGCATAGCCATTCCCCACGGCAAGACGCCGATCGTCAAGGAACTCGTGGCCTGCATCGGCTTGAGCAAGGATCCGGTCGACTTCGACTCGCTCGACCGCGAGCCCTCGCGGATCTTCATCATGACCCTCTCGCCGCCCGACAAGACAGGGCCGCATCTCCAGTTCCTCGCGGAGATCAGCCTCCTCTTCAAGAGCCCGGACAAGCGTCAGAGCCTCCTCAAGGCCGGAACGCCGGAAGAGGTGCTCTCGATCCTCACCGAGTAGCGGTCAGCTCCCGGAGCCCTTCTCACCGTCGGGGCCGGGACCGCCCTCACCCTCTATCTTGATCCTCACCTCCGCGTCGTCGGCGGCCTCGGGCTTCTTTCCGCGGCCCTCCCGCTCGATGCGGATCGACTCTCCCCGCCTCGTCACGGAATCCAGGAGATCGCCGACGCGCTTCACGCCCTCGCCGACGGCGCGTCCAGCCTCCTTGAGGAATCCCTGCATCCTGTCGGCGGCCTCGCCGGAGGCGATGCTCTCCTGCACGCCCTCGATGTCGCGCCGCACGCGGTCTGCGGCGTCGGCGGGCCTCCCCTCGGCGATGTCCCTGATGGACTTGAGAAGGTCGCCGCCTATGTCGGCGGGGCGCTGCCTGACCTGCTCGCGGTAGAGGTAGGAGAGGCCGGGCACGTCGCGGCAGACCCAGGCGAGCTGCGCGCGGAGGTACGCCTGGCGTTCGGAGCCCTGAGACCGCGCGGACTGGAGCTCTGAGGCGATGGCGTTCGCGATCCGCCCCGTGAGCTCAGCCTTCGCGTCGTCCGAGTCGCTCATGCGGCGGACCCGGCCGTACGCGCCGATGTAATTACCCTCGGCGATGAGGGCGTCGATCCGCACGCCCGCGTCCCGCTCGTCCATCGGTTCCTCCCTCCGGATGAAAAAAAAGGGGCTCCGCTCGAGCGGGCCCCTTCGCGCGCCCCGGCCCTCGTGGGCCCCGGCGCTCACTCGATGACTGCGATGATGTCCTGCAGCTTCACGATCAGGTGCTCGACACCGTCGATCTTGACCTGCGAGCCCGCGTACTTGTCGTACATGACCTTCTGGCCGACGGACACGGTCATGGGCTCCTTGCCCTTCTCGGTTTCTTTGCCGGGGCCGGTGGCCACGACGACGCCCGTCTGGGTCTTCTCCTGGGCGGTCTGCGGGATGATGATGCCGCCGGACGTCTTGGTCTCGCCTTCCTCGATCTTGACGAGCACCCTGTCGGCCAAGGGTTTTACCTTCATGTATTTCCTCCGGAAAAACTAGATTTTGAGGGTGCATCGAATATAAGAAAAAGCCGCGCGCGGGTCAAGCGCGTCAGAAGCCTCATCCTTCCCGTCCCTCCCCCGGCCGCGCACTTCCAGTGGCGGCGCCTTCGCCGCGGGATCGCTTGCCAGCACCAGGCGCCGCGGGCACCGTTTCGGGCTCAGCCGGAACGCCGTCCTTCGTGATCTTGTACAGGTCCCTGAATATCTCGAGAACGGTGAGAAAGAGCACGAGGATGAGGGGGCCGATGATGAGCCCGTTCACCCCGAAGATGCTCACGCCGCCCACGATGGCGAAAAAGAGCGGGAGGGGATGCATCTTGATAGGCCCTCCCACGAGGAGGGGCCGGTAGAAATTATCGAGGAGGGAGATGAGGACGGCTGAGAGCCCGAGGAGGAGGAAACCCAGGCCAGGCGATCGCACGAACACGTACGATATGCCCACGGGGAACCACACGAGACCAGACCCCACCATCGGGATGAACGAGCAGACCGACACGAGGAAGGCGAGGAGGAGGGCGCCTCGCACGCGGAACGCGGCGAAGAGCCCTAAGGCGACGAGGCCCTGGATGATCGCCACGAGGAGATTCCCGCGCACGATCTGCTTGGTCGTGTCGCGGAACCGCTGGACGAGGCTCCCCATGTACTCGCCCTTGATGGGAACGGCGCGCGAAAAGAGGTCGAGGAGGAAGGCTCCATCGATGAGGAAGAAGTAGAGCGTGAAGACCATGAAGGCCGTCGACACGAGGAAGGCCCCGAAGCCGCGGACTGCCTGGCCGCTGTACCGAAGGATGAGCGCCTGGTTGTCGCGGAGGAACTGGAGCGAGGCGGCCTTCACCTCGTCCACCCGCGCGAGGTCGAATTCGCCCCCCGTCCACTGGATGAGGGCGTTCCTCGCGGCAGCGAAGGCCGCGTCGTCCGCGAGCCCGCCCGAGGCCCTCCGTATGAAGGCTCTGAGGCTTGCTTCGTTCAAGAAGGGGCTCGACGGCCCGTTCAGATAATCGATGATGTCCGCCACCAGCTGGCCCGACTGCCTGAGGATGAGGTATGCGAGGATGCCGAGGGGGACGACCACGACGAGTACCGATCCGATCGATACGAGGCCGGCCGCGACCGCCCTCCGTAAGTTCGGCGGCCGCTTCCCCGTGAGCTTGGCCCGCCGTTCGCCGGAGAGCCGCTGGTAGAGCGGATTCGCGAAGATGAGGAAGATGGCCGACCAGAGGATCACGGTCAGGAAGGGCATGAAGAGCCGCGCCACGAGTATGAAGAACAGGGCGAAGACCCCGAAGAAGATCAGGTTCTGGACGTTCTGCTTCTGCATCGATCCCCCTTACCGGAATTCGCCCATGAGCACGACTTCGCGCTCGAGCCTGAGCCCGAGCTCGTCGAGCGCGCGCCGCTCCGCGAGCTCGATGAGGGCGAGAACGTCCGTCGCCTTCGCGCCGCCCAGGTTCACAATGATATTGGCGTGGAAGTCCGAGATGGCGGCGCCTCCGATCCTCGTCCCCTTGAGCCCGAGCCCGTCAAGAAGGGCTCCGGTCGGCTTCCCGAAGGAGCGGTCGTTCTTGAACACGGAGCCGGCGCAGGGGAAGCGGTAGTGCCCCTTGGCCTCGCGATCGCGGACGAGCTCTTCCATACGCCGTCGGATGACAGCGGGATCGCCGGGGGAGAGGCGGAACTCGGCGCCGAGCACGAGGGCGCCGGCATAGGCGCCCCCCTCGCGGAAGGGCGAGGACTTGTAGCCGAAGGAGAGTCCCGCGGCGTCGAGGGAGAGGGCCTCTCCCCCGAGCAGGACGTCGATCCGGGCCAGGACGTCGGCCATCTCGGAATCGTAGCAGCGGGCGTTCATATGGACGGCGCCGCCCACGCTCCCCGGCAGCCCCGCGAGGAATTCCGCCCCCGAGAGCCCGAGATCGAGGGCGAGCGAGCAGACGGCGGAGACGGGGCAGCCCCCCTCCGCGTAGATCCCCGCGCCGGCAGGGCGCGCGGCCCTGAGAGAACCCGTGTCCAGGACGATGCCGCGAACGCCCGCGTCCGCGACGAGGACGTTGCTGCCCCCGCCAAGGAGCGCGAGAGGCAGGCACTCCGCCTCAGCCGCGCTGACGACGGCGCGGGCGTCGTCAGCGTCCGCGGGCGCGGCGAGGAAGTCCGCGGTTCCCCCGATCCGGAAGGACGTGCGGGGCGCGAGGGGCTCGTCGGCGAGGATTGACCCCTTTATGTTGATTTTTTCGAGGCCATCCCGTACAGTACCCACGGCCGGAAGCATAACACGCGCGCTCGAGCGGGAACAAGGACGCGCGCCGGCCGCACGCCATAGGAGGCGCGATGCCCCTCAAGCTCTACAACACCCTGGGACGGGAATTACAGGAATTCGTGCCGCTGAAGTCCGGCGAGGCCGGCTTCTACAGCTGCGGCCCCACGGTCTACAACTACCCCCACATCGGGAACCTCAGGGCCTACGTCTTCGCCGACACGCTCTCGCGGACCCTCTCCTGGCTCGGGTACCGGGTCAAGCACGTGATGAACGTCACCGACGTGGGCCACCTGAGCGACGACGCGGACTCCGGCGAGGACAAGATGCTGAAGAGCGCCGCGGAACGCGGCAAGACCCCCTGGGAGATCGCCGAGCACTACACAGCGGCCTTCTTCGCGGACACCGACGCCCTCAATATAAGGCGCCCCGCGGTCGTCTGCCGCGCCACCGAGCACGTGGGCGACATGATCGACCTCATAAAGCGGATCGAGGCGGGCGGATACACGTACGCCGCGGGCGGCAACCTCTACTTCGACGTGACCAAAT
Source organism: uncultured Spirochaetales bacterium (assembly GCA_964538705.1). Taxonomy (GTDB): domain Bacteria; phylum Spirochaetota; class Spirochaetia; order Treponematales; family JBGSOB01; genus CAYNQK01. Next base: position 9,487 of record CAZIEI010000064.1, read on the forward strand.
TCCCCCGCTACGGGGAGCTCGCCCTCCTCAAGCTCGACGACCTCAAGGCGGGAACCCGCGTGGAGGTGGACGCCAACAAGCGGCATCCCGCGGACTTCGTCCTTTGGTTCACCAAGAGCAAGTTCGAGGGGCAGGCCATGCTCTGGGACAGCCCCTGGGGCCGCGGCTACCCCGGCTGGCACATCGAGTGCTCGGCCATGAGCATGAAGTACCTGGGCGAACGCATCGACATCCACTCGGGCGGCGTCGACCACATCCCCGTCCACCACACCAACGAGATCGCCCAGTCGGAGGCCGCCACGGGAGGGAAGTGGGTGCGCTACTGGCTCCACAACGAGTTCCTCCTCATGGGCGGAGCCAAGATGTCCAAGAGCGCGGGCGGCTTCATCACCCTCTCCGCCCTCGTGGAGCGGGGGTACAAGCCCCTCGACTACCGATACCTCCTCCTGGGAGGCCACTACCGCTCCCAGCTTTCCTTCACGGACGAGGCGATGGAAGGCGCGAAGGCCGCGAGGGCGGCGCTCATGCAGCGCATCGCCCGCCTCAAGGCCGCGGCGGGGGCCGCTACGGCCGCCGTCCCGGCCTCGGGCCCGGCCGCGGATCGGCTCGCCGCCTTCAGGTCCCACATCGAGGACGACCTCAACACGCCCCGCGCGCTCGCGGAGCTTTGGGCCCTCCTCAAGGACGCGGACGCCGCGCCGGCCGAGGCCCTGTCCGCCCTCGCTTCCATGGACGAGGTCCTGGGCCTCTCGCTCATGGAGGCGGGCGGCGCGGGGGCCGCCATGGACGGAGCGCTCAGGACGGAGGTCGAGGCCCTGATCAAGGAGCGTTCGGAGGCCAAGGCGCGGAGGGACTTCGCGCGGGCGGACTCCATCAGGGACGGCCTCAAGGCGAGGGGCGTCATCCTCGAGGACGGGCCGGGCGGGACTTCGTTCCGCGTCGCGGAAAACCGGTAACGGAAGGGGATCCGGGTTGTTTGACTCATCGAGCGGCGCGGACCAGCGGGAGTTCAAGCTCCTCTACGACGAGGTCTTCCCGGTGCTTTTCCGCGTAGCGCTCCGCATAGCGGGACGCGAGGAAGCCGCGGAGGACCTCGTGCACGACTCTCTCGCCAAATTCTGGGAGAAGAGGATCCCGTTCCCCAACAGGGACGAGGCCAAGTACTGGCTCATCCGCGTGGTGAAGAACGCGGCGCTCAACTACGCCAAACGCTCGGGACGCGAACGACGCGCCTACGACCGGGCGCTCAGGGAGGTGAGGCCCCCCATGGAGACCGGGGAGGGCCTCGTCCTCAAGGAAGAGGCGAAGCGCGACGTGCTCGAGGCGCTCGAGAAGTTGCCGCAACCGCTCAAGGAGACGCTGGTGCTGAAGGAATACGGAGAGCTCAATTACAAGGAAATCGGCAGGGTCCTCGGAATAACGGAGACGAACGTGAAGGTCCGCGTCTTCCGCGCCCGGGAGAAGCTCAGCGCGATCCTGGGGGAGGCCGGCCATGTGTCCTGATCCTTCCATCCTGTCCGCTTACAGCGACGGCGAGGTCCCGTCGCCCTGGGCCGAGCGCCTCGCCGCCCACGTCGCCGGCTGTCCCGATTGCGCGGCGAAAATCGCCTCCTTCGACCGCCTCTCCTCGGCCCTGAGCTCTTCCCCCGACGCCGCCGCGATCGAGGCGGCCCAGGCCCGCGTCTCCTCGCGGCTCGAGAGCGTCCTCTCCAAGGCCCCCGCCGCTGCCGGCAAGCCATGGCGCCGCTACCTCGTGGTGCCCCTCCCCCTCGTGGCGGCGGCCGCCGCCCTCCTCGTCGCCGCGATCCCCACGGCCACCTACGTCGCGAGCCGCCTCGGACGGTCCGCGCCAGCAGTCGCGTCGACGGCCGATCCCCGCATCGCCGATCCCCGCGCCGTTCCGGTCTCGGCCGATCCCGGCCACGCGGAGCCCTCCGCCGAATTCGCGGACTTCGCCTCCCTCCTCGACTACCTCAACGAGCAGGAAGGGTATATCCGGATCACCGTGGACATCCCGCCCAACAGGAACCTCGCCCCCGGAGGCCCGGCAGAGATCATGAAGGTCTCCGATCCCTCCTCAGGAGGCGGCAGGTGACGCGAACGGCGATCGTCGCCGCCCTCGCGGCCCTCGTCGCCGCGGGGTCAGCGACAGCCCAGGGAATGGACGCCTCGCAGCCCCTCGGCCCCGGGCGCCCCCTCCCGGGCGCTCCGGCGGCTCCCACTTTCCCCGCGGACGCGCTCAGGCTCACGCTGACCTGCCGTATCTCATCCCGCGACAATCCCTCCGACGCCTGGGAGGAGAAGGCGGAGAGCCTCATCTACCCGAACAAGAGCCTCCAGCTCAGGATGGTAGGCCGCGACATCGTCATCGTGACCATACTCACTCCCTACGAGTCCGGCAAGGGAGACGGAACGTACGTCATGAAGACGATCGGCCGCATCTGGACCAAGGGCGACGATTCCGGGCTCAACTACTACTCCTCGCTCTTCTCCATCCCCCTGAAGCTCGGCGAGGAGGCGCGCTACTTCCCCCTCGGGTCCAAGAACGAGGGCAAAGATGTGGTCGAGATCGCGCTCAAGCTCGAGAAGGCCCCGCGGGACAGTCGATGACCGGCCGCGCGAAAAAGCTCGCGTGGATCGCGGCCTCGACGGCCGCGCTCGCCATCGCGGTCGCCGCCCTCGCCATGGCTGCGCGCGCGGGGCGCCCCGAGCTCCGTTCCATCCAGCCCGCCGTGGGCCGGCGCGGCGAGGTAGTGGAGATCAGGGGAAAGGGCTTCGGCGACCTCCAGGGGGACTCCCAGGTATCCTTCGCAGGCGTGAGGCCGACGGGATCGTCCTACCTCTCGTGGACCGACGGGCTCATCCGGCTCCGCGTGCCTGAAACGGCCTCGTCGGGCCTCGTCAACGTGGCGACGCGCAAGGGGCGGTCCAACAGCCTCCTCTTCACCGATCGCGACGAACTCCCCGTACCCATGTCCGGGACCGCCTCCTCCTCGAGGCCGATCATCTCCTCGGTGGTCCCCGCCGGGGGTTCCCCCGGCACCCTCCTCGCGATCTCGGGGGCCAATTTTGGCCAGAGCCGCTCGGAGGGGCGCGTCCTGTTCAGCGCGAGCTCCGATCCAGAGGACCGGCTCCTCCGCGAGGAGGGGGCCCGGCCGACGCTCCCCGCCCCCTCGGGCCTGCCAGACGTCGAGCTCTGGTCGGACACCCTCATACGCCTACGGATTCCCGACGGCGCGGCTTCGGGCGAGCTGACGGTCGAATCCTCGCGCGGCGCCTCCGATCCCTCCTACGTGGAGGTCTCCGCCCCGGCCGGCATCAAGACCTACCGGAACCGGAAGAACTACCTCATCGCCTATTACGTCGAGGTGAACGACCTTAAATCGTCGGGAAAGAACGAGTTCTTCCTCTGGGTACCCAAGCCCTCAGAAGACGACTCCCAGCGCGGCCTTTCCGAGGTGAATTCCAGTCGCGTCCCCGACCTCGTCGATTTCGGTGGCGCGATGCTCCACCGCTTCGTGAACGCCGCCCAAGGCAGGCGCGTCAAGGTGAGCCACGAATTCTCCCTGGACGCCTACGAGACGCGGGTGCAGGCGCGGCCCGAGGCCCTGAGGCCCGTCCCCGCCGACTCGCCCTGGCTCGCCTTCTTCGGGAGGCCCGAGCCCGGCATTCCCTCCGACGCCTCCGCCGTGAGGGAGCTCGCGAAGGCGGTCTTCGGGAAGGAGCGCAATCCCTGGAGGCAGGCGCGGCTCGCGTACGAATGGGTGGGCTCGAAGGTCAGGCTCGATCCGCGGGACGAGCGGTCCACCGCGCTGAGCGCGCTCTCGAAGGGTTCGGCGGATGCGTACGGCCAGACGATGCTCCTAGTCGCCCTCCTCAGGGCGGGCGGCATCCCGGCGCGCCCCGTCGCCGGAGTCCGCGTCGACCTCTCCCGCGACTCGTACGTCCACTACTGGGCCGAGTTCCGCGCCGACGGCCTCGGCTGGATACCCGTCGATCCCGCCTTCGGCCACGGCCCCTTGGGCGACGCGACGCCCTCGCGCTCGGCGCGGGAGGGGATCTCCGCGCGGGACTACTACTTCGGCAACCTCGACAACGACCGCATCGCCTTCTCGCACGGCTTCTACCAGCTCCTCCCGCAGCTGCCGAAGTCGAGGGTGATCGCCGCGGACCGGGGATACTCGCTGCACAGCATCCGGGAAGAACTCTCGCCGTCGATACAGCACTTCACCTCGTTCTGGAGCGGCGTGGAAATCAAAGGAATCTACTGATACCGCGCCGAGGGGTTCGCATTGACAACCCCCGGGGCGGCCCTTATACTGGGGATACGTGGGGGACCTCGCGTAAGACGAATGGATAATCCGCTTCAGCTTTCGTTTGTGACATTCAAGAAGGACTCCTACATCGTCGTCGAGGGGAAGCAGAACGCGGACCGCTTCTTCATCATCAGGCAGGGCAAGGTACGCCTATCCAAGGAAATCGAGATCGTCGAGGAGGAGGGCGGGAACGTCCTCGGTCCCGGTGATTTCTTCGGGGTCATCTCCACGATGTCCGGCCACTCGCACATCGAGACCGCGCAGGCGCTCACGGACGTCACCCTCATCTCGGTCCAGCGCGACCAGTACGGGATCCTGATCGAGAAGAACACCCCGGTGGCCATGAAGATCATCCTCGGCTTCTCGCGCAAGATGCGCTACCTGGACGAGGCGCTCACGAGGCTCACGCTCAAGTCCACTGCCATGGAGGATCCCTCGCACCTCTTCAAGGTTGGGGAGTACTACGCGCGGCAGAACCAGTACAACCAGGCCTACTACGCGTACTACCAGTACCTGAAATACTGCCCTGACGGGCCGGACCTCAAGCTCGTCCGCGAGAGACTCGCCAAGATCAAGCCCTACGCCAAGGCCGTCTACCTGGACGGCTCCAACGAGGAATTCAACCGCTTCTACCCCAAGTCCACCATGATCTTCTCGGAGAGCCAGCCCGGCCAGGAGCTCTACATCATCCAGAAAGGCTCTGTGAAGATCACCAAGATCGTGGACAACAACGAAGTCCTCCTCGCCGTCCTCAAGCAGGGGGACATCTTCGGCGAGATGAGCCTCCTCGAGGACCGGCCGCGCTCGGCCTCGGCCATAGCCCACGAGGACGCCTACCTCCTCGCCGTCAACAAGGCAAACTTCGAGCGGATGGTCTCGAGCCAGCCGCAGATCGTGACCCGCCTCACCCAGCTCCTCGCGGAGCGGATCTGGTTCATCTACAAGCAGCTCGCGAACACCGCGATCTCCGACCCCGTCGGCAGGATCTTCGACGCCCTCGCGATCCAGCTCGAGAAGAACCGCGTGCCGGCCAAGCCCGGTTCCGGCTACACCTTCGACTTCGGGCCCAAGGAGCTCATCAACATGGTGGGCCTGCCCGTGGCCGAGGGGAACTTGGTGCTGAAGAAGGTGCTCGAGAACAAGAAGGTGCAGATCATGGATTCCAAGATCCACCTGGGAGACGTCCTCGAGGTCCAGAAACAGACCGAGTACTACCGGAAGATGCAGCGGATCGAGAAGTCCCGCCGGGAGGCGGCCTCCCTCAGGTCCTAATCTCGGACCCTCCCCCTCAGTCCCCGTCCCCGAGGGCGGCCGCGGCCGCCTCGGCCCTCGTCTCCGCGAACGCGAGTCCCCAGGGGACCCTGTCCCCGGCGAGGGTCGCGACTTTTGACAAGGGCACAGTGAAGAGATAGAAGATCGGGGACTTGAGCTCCACGTCGGACGCGATGGCCTTGCCGTCCGCGTAGACCGTGAGCAAGGTCCTGTCGCTGTTCTTCGCGCGGAGCGTGAGATAGGACCCGATGGAGGGGTCGAGCTCGAAGCGCATCTCGATGATGATGCCGCGGTCCGCGCTCCGCCTGAAGAGCGCGTCGCCCGGGCTCGGAGAGGAGCCCTCGGGGCCGGCCGCGAAGCGGACGTGGAATTCCTTGCCGAGGTCCCTCACGTAGATCCAGGTCTTCCCGCTTCCCGCCTCGTGCACGGCGTCCTCGAACTTCAGGGCCTTGGCGGGAGCGGCGGCTATGACGGCAGGTTGATAGCGCAGCCGGGAGGCCGCGTGGTCGTCGAATCCGGCCGGGAAGGGGCCCGGTTCGAGCGCGGCGGCCGCTGCCGGGAGGAAAAGCGCCGCCGTCGCGGCGAAAAAGGCCGCGAGGAAGCGGGGTTCCGTACGGAACCGATTGTTGGACCGTGCCATGACCGGAGTGTAGCGCATAGGCCGAACGCGTACAAGCGTCCGCGGGGGCGGACTTGTTTCTGACGGGCGTTCTTTGTACTATCCAAACCATGAATTCCAGCGTGTACAACGCCCCGAGGGGCGAAGAAGAGGAGGAGGAGGTCGAGCCCAAGCGCCGCGACGCCTCCCAGGACGCCCTCATGGAGAAATTCCTCAAGACGCGGACCATCCTGCTGTCCGGGGAGATAGACAAGGACCTCGCGGAGCGGACCATCCGCCAAGTCCTCCTCCTCGAGTCGATGGGCGACGACCCCATACGCGTCTTCATCGACTCGCCCGGAGGGGACGCGGACGCCGGCTTCGCCGTCTTCGACATGCTGAGGTTCGTCTCCCCGCCCGTCTGGACGATCGGCATGGGCCTCGTCGCGAGCGCCGCGAGCATCATCGCCCTCGCCGCGCCGAAGGAGCGCCGCATCGGCCTCCCGAACAGCCACTACCTCATCCACCAGCCCCTCTCCGGGATGCGCGGCGTCGCGAGCGAGATCGAGATCCACGCGCGCGAGATCGACAAGTTCAAGGAGAAAATCAACCGGCTCATCGCGCAGGAGACGGGCCAGGACTACGCCCGCGTCGTCAAGGACACCGACCGCGATTGCTGGCTCAGCGCCGACGAGGCGGTCTCCTACGGGCTTATCTCTCGCATCGTCCGGAACGGGAAGGAGATCGGTTCGTGAAGAGGGAGAGCATCGAGGCCGCACTCGGGCGCGCGTTCCCCGGCATCGAGACGTCAGAGGCCAAGGGCCGTTCCGTGTACAAGGGCAAGGTCCGCGACGTCGTGGACATGGGCGACCGCGTCCTCATCGTGGCGACGGACCGAATTTCCGCCTTCGACCGCGTCCTGTCAACGATCCCCTTCAAGGGCGAGGTGCTCAATAGGATCGCACGCCACTGGTTCGACGCGACGTCCGACATCGTCCCCAACCATATCGTGTCCGACGCCGAGCTCGGCGTCCCCCTCACCGCCCGCACGGGACGGGCGATCGTCGCGCGCAAGGCGGAGATGCTTCCCGTCGAGGTCGTGGTGCGCGGGTACCTCACCGGCTCCGCCTGGCGCGACTACGCGGCTGGGAGGGCCGTCTCCGGCATCGTCCTCCCCGCCGGGCTTAGGATGAACCAGGCCTTTCCCCAACCGCTCCTCACGCCTACGACCAAGGAGAGCTCCGGGCACGACCAGCCCATCTCGGGGAAGGATATCGTGGAGCGCGGCCTCGTGGCCGCCCCGCTCTGGGAGCGGGTTGAACACGCTGCGAGGGCGGTTTTCGCGCGCGGGCAGGAGATGGCGGCGCGCAATGGCCTCATCCTCGTCGACACCAAGTACGAATTCGGCCTCATAGACGGGAAGCTGACCCTCTGCGACGAGGTGCACACCCCGGACTCGAGCCGCTACTGGTACGCTTCCTCCTACCGCGAGCTCTTC
>CAZIEI010000065.1:0-17123 GCA_964538705.1 uncultured Spirochaetales bacterium
GGATGTCGTCGCGCTGGGAGTAGATGAACTTCCGCTGCTCGTTGAGGACGTCGTCGTACTCGAGGAGGTGCTTGCGGATCTCGAAATTCCGCTCCTCGACCTTCTTCTGCGCGTTGGCGATGGTCCTGTTGAGCATGCTGTGGTAAATGGGCTCGCCGGGCTTCATGCCGATGCGGGTCATGAGCGACTTCATGTTCTCCCCGCCGAACAGCCGCATGAGCTCGTCGTCGAGCGAGATGAAGAAGCGTGAGAGGCCGGGATCGCCCTGCCGGCCGGAACGTCCGCGGAGCTGGTTGTCGATGCGCCGGCTCTCGTGCCGCTCGGTTCCGAGCACGTAGAGTCCCCCGGCGGCGCGCACCGCGTCGTAGTCGGATCGCCACTTGGCGTACTCCTCCGCGTAGGCGGCCTTGAATTCCTCCTGCGTCGCCTGGGTTCCGACCTTCCTCCTGGCGCGGAATTCGGGGTTGCCCCCCAGTTTGATATCCGTACCGCGTCCGGCCATGTTGGTGGCGATGGTGACGGCGCCCGCCGCTCCCGCTTCCGCGATGATGAGGGCCTCGCGGGCGTGGTTCTTCGCGTTGAGGACCTCGTGCCTCACGCCCTTCCGGGTGAGGAGGGCGGACAGTCGCTCGGACTTCTCAATGCTCACAGTTCCCACGAGGACGGGCTGTCCGCGGCCCTTCGCGTCAGCGATCTCGTCGCAAATGGCGTCGAATTTGTCCGACTCGTTGAGGTATACGAGGTCGTCGTCGTCCTTGCGGACGACCGGCCTGTTGGTCGGGATCACCACGACGTCCAGCTCGTAGATCTTCTGGAACTCCTCTGCCTCGGTGTCGGCGGTGCCGGTCATACCGGAGATTTTTTTGTAGAGCCTGAAAAAATTCTGGAACGTTATGGTCGCGAGCGTCCGGTTGCGCCGGGCGACGCGGATCCGTTCCTTGGCCTCGAGAGCCTCATGCAGGCCCTCCGAATAGCGCCTGCCGTGGAGGATGCGTCCCGTGAACTCGTCGACGATCTGCACCAGGCCGTCCTGGACCACATAGTCCACGTCCTTATGGAAGAGGGTATGGGCCCTTACCGCCTGCGTGACGTAATGGAGCCACTGAAAATTGTCCTCTTCGTAGATCGAGCCCTTGATGAGGTTCCGTTTGAGGAGCTGTTCCTCGAATACGGTAATCCCCTGCGGGGTGAAGGTGATGCGTTTGGACTTCTCGTCGAGGCGATAGTCGCCCTTGATCTCGGATGCGTCCACCTCATCTTCGCGCGGGTACTCGCCCGTCTCGGGGTTCTTCTCGACCTCCTTGAGGATGAAGACGATGCGGTCGGCCTCCGAGTACTTGCTCGTCTCGTCCTCCGCTGGGCCGGAAATGATGAGGGGCGTGCGAGCCTCATCGATCAGGATCGAGTCGATCTCGTCCACGATGCAGTACGAGTGGCCGCGCTGGACCTTCTCACGTGACGACATCTTCATGTTGTCCCGGAGGTAGTCGAAGCCGAACTCGTTATTGGTGCCGTAAGTGATGTCCATGGCGTAGGCGGCCTTGCGCGCGTCATTGTCCATATTGGAGAGGATGGCGCCCACGGACACGCCCAGGTAGTCGTAAATGGGCTTCATCCAGGCGGCGTCGCGCTCGGCGAGGTAGTCGTTGACCGTGACCACGTGCACGCCCTCGCCGCGGAGGGCGTTGAAGTATATGGGTGCGACGGACATGAGGGTCTTGCCCTCGCCGGTCTTCATCTCCACGATCTTGCCCTGGTCGAGCACGATGCCCGCCATGACCTGGACGTCGTAGGGACGCTCGCCCAGGGTCCGCCGGGCCGTCTCTCGCACGAGCGCGAAGGCCTCGGGGAGGACGGAGGAGGGCTCCTCGCCGGAAGCGAGGCGCTCGCGGAAGCGCTGGGTCATACGCGGGAAATCCTCTGGAGGCAGGGAAACCGCCCAGGATTCCTTGGCGTTGACGGCGTGGAGGAGGGGGAGGAGGGCCTTGACGTCGCGATCGTGCTTGGACCCGAAGAAGACGCTCAGTACTTTGTCGAGCATGGGAGACAATCTAAACGTTTCCCCGGTGCCGGTCAAGGCGAACCCCCTTCCTCTCGGAAGGCGGCGCCGCTATACTGGATTCATGCGATCCGCTCCCAGTCGCCTCCTCGCACGGAGCGCTGCCGCGGCCGTCCTCCTGCTCGCGGCCGCCATCTCCTCCTGCTCGCGCGGCGCCCTCAGGCTCTCGCGCGTACCACGTAAGGACCTCTTCTCGCTCTCCCTCGGCAAGCTCGAGGACCAGATCGACCTCTTCGGATCGGACGGGTCCGCAGGCAAGCTCAGAATATTCATGCGCGACGGGCTCTTCTTCGTCTCGAACGGGCAGGGCAGGAAGGTCATGGAGTTCTCCTCCTACGGCGACCTCATCGCGCTCGTCTACGATCCCGACTACGACCCCGCGCCTGTTCTCTTCGGGGAGCAGGGCGGCGGGGCCTCGATCAAGCGCGCCATCGAGCACCCCCTCCGGGAGGCCGGAGAGATCGTCGTCAATTCGCGTAAGGACTTCTATGTCGAGGACCGCCTTCCACCCGACAGGCGGGTCGAGGGCCAGGGCGGCGGTTACATACTCGACGCTGTCGTTCTCCGCTTCGGCCAGGACGGAAGCTACCGCGACTATCTCGGCCAGGAGGGACTCGGAGGCACGCCCTTCCCGAACATAGCCTCGATCTATTGCACCGCCAGGGACGACATCGTCGTCGTCACCGCTTCCACGATAGACTACGGCCTCTACTGGTTCAAGGACGACGGGACGCTCCGCTACTCGCTGAGCGTGAAGCGCGACGCCCTCCCGCTTCCCGAGGGCGAGGGCTACATAGCATCGCTCGAGAAGCTTCTCCCGGATCCGAACGAAGAACGCATCTACATGAAAGTCGACTACTACAAGGAAACCGTGGACGCCTCCACGGGCGCCCAGACGGGCGTCGAGTACGATCAGAGCCTCGTGTGGTCCATCGATCCCGAGGACGGGAGGATAGACCGCCCGGTCAAGGCGCCCGTCATCAGGAAACGGGACGACTCGGGATTCTCGGACAGGATGTACGCGCGGAGCTACGAGCTCCTCGGCATCACCCAGGGCGGCGAATTCTACTACGTGATGCCCGAGGAGGACGGGAGCTTCGACCTTCTCGTCATAGACGGCCTCGAGGGCAGGACGAGGAAGTTTTCGCTTGCGGCACCGGGAGACGACATAGTCGCGTCCGACCTCCGCTTGGGTCTCGACGGTATCATCTCGGGCATCTTCGTCGGCGCGCGCGAAGCGCGCGTCTCCTGGTGGCGCATGGACAAGGCGCTGGGCAACTGAGGATGCGGCCGCTCGCCTCCCGCGCGCGCATGGAGGCCGCCGAGTCGGCGGCCGAACAAGACTGGGGCATCCCCTCGCGCATCCTCATGGAGAACGCGGCCGCCGCCGTCGAGCGGGCACTCCCTGTCGGAGCGGGGAAGGGACTGAATATACTCGTCATCTCAGGCCGCGGGAACAACGGGGGCGACGGCCTCGCGGTGGCCGCCCGCCTCGCGCAGCGCGGCCGCCGGAACCTAGCCGTGGTCGCGACGAAGGGCTCGCGCTCGGTCGAATGCTCCTTCCGCCTCTCGCTCGCGGAGAAGGCCGGCGTTTCCGTACTCTTCTGGCCCGACGACGCTCCGGCGGTCGAAGCCGCCTTCCGTTCCGCAGACATCGTCCTCGACGCCCTCTGCGGGACAGGCCTTTCAACGCCCCTACGTGAAACCGAAGCGTCCATCGCCGCGCAACACGCCGCGTGCCGCGCCCTCAAGATCGCGCTCGATGTTCCCTCGGGCTTCCGGGAAAGCATGGCCGAGGGCGAACCCGTTTTACGCGCCGACGAGACCCTTGCCATCGGCATGGACAAGACGATACTCCACGCGCCCGCCTTCCGCGAGCTCGCGGGCGAGATCCGCGTCGTGGGGGAGGACGTCTTTCCGAAGGCCCTCGTCGATCCTGAGCCCGGCGATCCCCTGCTCCTCGGCACACAAGACCTCCGCGGTTCCGCGCGCGCCGAAAAACGCGACGCGCACAAAGGCTCGAGGGGGAAGGTCGCCGTATTCGCCGGTTCGGAGGGCATGTCCGGAGCGGCCTACCTCGCCGCCAGCGCGGCGGGCCGCGCTGGCGCAGGCTACGTTCGGCTCGTCACGGACCGCGCAGTCCTCCCCGCGGTGGCGAGAAGGACTGGCGGCGTCATCGCGGAGGGCCTGCCCCTTCAGGCGGGAGAGGCCGCGCGGCACGCTTTTACCCGGGCCCGGGCGTCGGACGCCCTCGTGATCGGCCCGGGATGGGGAATCGGAGATGACCGCTCAGGGCTCCTCGACGCGCTCTTTTCCGCGGGGAAACCCGCAGTCGTCGACGCCGACGCGCTCCGCCTCCTCGGCTCACGCGTCCTCGCGCCGCGATCCGTCATCACGCCCCATCCCGGGGAGGCCGCTTTCCTCCTCGGCGAGGACGTTTCCGCCGTGCTCCGTAACGCCTCGGACCGCGCTCTCGCCCTCGCTCGGCGTCACGGGGCCGTCGCGGTACTCAAGGGCTCCGTTACCTGGATCGCCTCGCCGTCGGGATCCCTCGCCTGCGTCGACGGGCGGACGGGCGAGCTCGGCACGGCGGGATCGGGCGACGTCCTCGCGGGGATCCTCGGAGCCCTCCTCGCGCGCGGCATGGATTCGTTCGCCGCCGCTGAGGCCGGCGTCCTCATCCATCTTGAAGCCGGGCGCAGGGCGATCGCCGCCCGAGGCAACATCCTCGCCGAGGACGTTCTCCTCGAGGTTTCGCGCGCGTCCAAAGACGCGGAAAGCCGGAGCTGATATGGACAGGAAGGAAACCGATCTCGTATTCAGGTATTCCCGCGAGGAGCGCCTGCGCCGCGCGCCTCCCGCCGTACGCGCCCTCGAGGAATGGAGGAAGGGCGGGAAGCGCGGCTTCTTCTCTTTCCTCAAGGGGAACAAGGGCCTCGCCATCACCATGACCACCGTCCTCGCTTTCGGCCTCATGGCCATCTTCTTTACCTTAGTCCAATCCCGTTCTCCGGGAGGGCTCGACGCATTCAAGGTTTCCGCGAAGGCGCGGAGGGTCGATGGCATTATCTCGCTCGCTCTCGCCATCGAGCCCCGAGCGGGCGCGACAGCGAGCGATAAGGAAGCGAAGGTCGCGACCGTCACCGTGTCCACCGACGGGAGCTCCTTCACGCGGAAGGAAGCCGCCTTGGCCGCGTCGGGCGCGACGACCCTCTTCTTCTCGCTGCCGGACACGGGGGGAGACAAGGTCTGGCTCATTCTCGGCTACGACGGAAAGACCCGCGAATGGACCCTCCCCGTGGAGAAAGGCGAATGATCCAGTTCTACTTCCTTTCAGTGTTCCTGAATGCCGCGGCCGGCCTCGCGCTCGCCTCGAGGAGCGACGGCGCGACGGCCGGCCCCCTCTCCGGGCTCCGCGCCTTCCTCTCAGGCGACGCCCCGCGCCTCATCGTGGGATCCCTCTCTGTCGTGACGGCGGTCTTCAAGTTCCTCACGCCAGTTGAGGGCGACGTCCCCGTCATCGGCGACCTCGCGCCCGCCCTCGCGGGCCTCGCTTCGGGCGTCGCGCTCCTCCTCGACTATTACCGTTCCAAGAGCGACGTCGCCTCTCCCGCCCTCGAACGCGTTTCCCGTCTCATCCTGGGCAGGCGCCGCGCCCTGGGCGTCGCCTCGATCGCCGTAGCCGCGCTCCACTTCGTCTTCCCGAGGATCGTCCTCCTTTGAGTGAAATTCGGCGCAGGGCATCGGTAGCCGGCATATCGCTCCGGGACGGTCGCTACTTCGTCGCGCGACGTCTTCCCGGCGGCGACATGGGAGGCAGGTGGGAATTCCCCGGAGGAAAAGTCGAGGAGGGCGAGGACTGCGTGTCCGCCCTCCACCGCGAATACGACGAGGAGTTCGGCGTCCCCATCATCGCCGGTGCGAAAATTTGCGAGGTCGATTTCAGGAACGGCGGGAAGGAATACGCGCTCAACGCGTATTTCGTGAGCATCGCCGCGCCCGATGAGGCCATCGAGCTCAGGGAACACAGCGAATTCCGCTGGGCCGCCCTCGAGGAGATCCTCTCCCTCGACTTCGCGGACTCAGACGCTAAGATCCTTCCCTTCCTGATCTAGGAGTCGGATCCCGTTCAGGCCTGGTCTGGATCGAAGAGCCCGAGTTCGGGCGGCGATTCCTCTTCCTCATCGGCCTTGAGGAGTATCTCGATCTTGGATTCCACCCGCGATAGGTCCCGTTCAAGCGATCGCGATAGCTTAACGCCCTCGTCGAAGAGGCCGATGGCCTCGTCGAGGCCGGTCTCCGACGACCGCATGAGGCGGGCGATCTCCTCGAGGCGCTCGAGGCGTTCCTCAAACTTCTTCATCATGTATCTCCTCGGCGACTGCGATGGCCGAACCTGATTTGAACGTGATCGAAAGGCGATCGCCCTTCGCGAGGCCGGAAGACGACGCGACGACGGAGCGGGATCCGGCCCTCCTGACGATGGAATACCCCCGTTCCATAACGGACGCGGGATTCGAGGCCTCCATGGACGCCATCGCGACCTCGAGCCGCTTCCTCCGGTCCGCGGCCATTGAGGTGAACGCGCCCAAGAGCGTCTCCTTGGCGTCGTCGAAACGCTGGAGGGCGGGCTGGTAGCGGTTCCTGAACGCGTACTCGAGCTCATCGACCGTGAAGCGGTCGAGCCGCGACCGTTGTCTCTCCGCGATGCCCGAGAGAGCATCCCTCACGATCCTCCCGAGTTCCCGCGCGCGAGCGAGGACCGCGGCGCTCTCGGCGGAGACGAGCTCGGCGGCCGCCGACGGTGTGGGCGCCCTGAGGTCGGCGGCGAAATCCGAGAGCGGGAAGTCGATTTCGTGCCCCACCGCTGAGATGACCGGTATACCGCTCTCTGCGACGGCGCGGACGACCGCTTCGTCGGAGAAGGGGAGGAGGTCCTCGATGGAGCCGCCGCCTCGCGAAAGGATGATCACGTCGCCGAACGCGTGGATATTCGCGAGACGGATCATGCGAGCGAGCTCCTGCGCCGCCTGGGCGCCTTGCACCGCCGAAGGAAGTATCACGACGTCGAGGGATGCGTTCCGGCGGGCGAGGACGGAGAGGATGTCCCTGATGGCGGCGCCCGTCGGGCTCGTCACGACGGCGATGCGCTCGGGGAAACGGGGGATGGGGCGCTTCCGCTCGGCGTCGAAGAGTCCCTCCTCGGCGAATTTCCGCTTTCGCTCCTCCAGCATGGCGAGGATGGCGCCTTCTCCGCTCGCCTCCATCGACTCGCAGATGATCTGGTAGTTACCGCGCGGAGGATATACCGATAGCGCTCCCGTCACCCGAACGACCGCGCCGTCGGCGGGGCGGAAGGAGAGCATGGCGGCGCGTCCGCGGAACATCACCGCCTGGATCACGGCGTCCGCGTCCTTGAGGGAGAAGTAGAGGTGGCCGGAGGAGGCGGGGCGAAAATTGGATATCTCGCCCTCGACCCGCACCGCGGGGAAGGTCCCCTCGATGCTGTCCTTGATGAGTGCGGTCAGCCTGGATACGGTAAGGACCTCTCGCTCGGGCACGGCATCATCCTAGCATGGACGCGCCGTCAGAGGAAGATCCGCCCGGATCCGGCCCGGTTCGCCGCCGACGACTTGAAACGGAACGCAATTATCCCCCACAGTAAAGCCATGTCCGCGCGGGATCGGCTCAAGGAAGCCAAGCGAATCGTAGTCAAAGTCGGCTCGTCTAGCCTCACCGACGAGTCAGGAGCCATCGACGCAGGGAAGGTCTCTCGGCTCGTCGACGACGTCGCCTCGGCCGTCAAGGGCGGGAGGGAGCTCGTGCTCGTGAGCTCGGGCGCCATCGCCGCCGGCAGGGGGAAGGTCGGCCTCAAGGAGCGGCCCAAGACGATTCCCGAGAAACAGGCCATCGCCGCCATCGGGCAGGTCGCCCTCATGAGCACCTACGCCGAGCTCTTCTCTGGTCGTTCCCTCGTCGCCGCCCAGGTTCTCCTCACGCGGGACGACACCCTGGACCGCTCGCGCTGCATCAACTCCCGGACCACCATCACGACCCTCCTTTCCATGGGCGCCGTGCCCGTCGTGAACGAAAACGACGCAGTGGCCGTCGACGAGCTCAAAATCGGCGAGAATGACAGCCTTTCCGCGATGGTGGCGTCCCTCATCGACGCCGAGCTCCTCGTCATCCTCTCGGACATCGACGGCCTCTTCACCGCGGATCCCCGCAAGGACCCGAAGGCCGTCGTGGTGCGGACGGTCGAGGAGATCACCGCCGAGGTCGAGGCCTCCGCGGGGGGCGCGGGCTCGTCCCGCGGTACGGGCGGCATGGCCACGAAGGTCCAAGCCGCCAAGATCGCCACCGCCGCCGGCATTCCCTTCGTCATCGCCAATTCCTGCGACCGCTCTCCGATTTCGAGGCTCCTCGAGGGCGAGGAGATCGGAACGCTCTTCATGCCCCGCGAGGGCGGCCTCGGCTTCAAGAAGCGATGGCTCTCCTTCGGCGCCCGCGTGGAGGGCAGGGTGGTCGTCGACTCCGGCGCGGAGCACTCCCTCGTATCGGGAGGAGGGAGCCTCCTGGCCGCCGGCATCAAGGGCATCGAGGGCGAATTCTCCGAGGGAGACGTGGTGAGCGTCGTATCCCTCGCGAGCGGCAGGGAGCTCGGCCGTGGGATCAGCAACTACTCCGCCGCTGACCTCCGCAGGATCAAAGGAAGACGATCCGACGACATCGCGTCCGTGCTCGGGTCGAAGCCATACGACGAGGCCATCCACCGCGACAGGCTCGCGCTCCTCGTCCAGGAAAGGAACGGTAAATGAACGTCGAAGCCGAAGCGAGGAAAGCCAAGGAAGCGTCCCTCGTCTGCGCCTCGCTCACCCGCGCCGCCAAGGACGCGGCGCTCGCTGCCGCCGCACGGGCCCTCCGGGCGGGTTCCGCCGCGATCTTCGCCGCGAACGCCTCCGACATGGAACGTTCCCGGTCGGAGGGCCTTCCCGAGCCTCTTCTCAAGCGCCTCAAATTCGACCAGAAGAAGCTCGACGAGGTCGTCTCGGGAATCGAGAGTCTCATCGGCCTCGAAGATCCCGTCGGGAAGGTGCTCTCCCGGAGGCGGATCGCCGAGGGGATGACGCTCGAACGCGTGAGCTGCCCCCTCGGGGTCATCGGCATGGTGTTCGAGTCCAGGCCCGACGCCCTCGTCCAGATCGCGGGGCTCTGCCTCAAGAGCGGGAACGCGGTCCTCCTCAAGGGCGGCCGCGAAGCGAAGGAGACTAATGCGGTCCTCGCCGCGACCATCCTCGAAGCCACGGTCGCCGCCGGCATGCCCTCGGGCTGGCTCTGCTCCCTAGAGAGCCGCGACGACGTGCAGGCCATGCTCGGCCTCTCGAGCCTCATCGACATCATCATCCCCCGCGGCTCGAACGAATTCGTCACCTCGATCATGCGCTCCTCGTCCATTCCCGTAATGGGACACGCCGATGGGGTCTGTCACGTCTATGTCCATGGGGACGCGGATACCGGCATGGCCGTGAAGGTCTGCCTGGATTCCAAGGCACAGTACGTGGCCGTGTGCAACGCGGCGGAGACCATCCTCGTGGACTCCTCATGCGCCGCGAGGATCCTCCCCCCGCTCAAGGCCGCGCTCGAGGGCGCCAAGGTGGAGATCCGCGGCTGCGAACGGACGCGGGCAATCATTTCCTGCGCTCCAGCTACCGAGGCCGACTGGAGCGCGGAGTACCTGGACTACATCGTCTCGGTGAAGGTCGTTGACGGACTCGAAGCTGCCATCAGGCACGTCAACGCGTACGGTTCGCGCCATACGGAAGCCATCGTCTCCTCGTCGCGCGAGGCCGCAGAGCGCTTCATGGCCGCGGTGGACGCCGCGTCCGTGTTCTGGAACGCCTCCACGCGCTTCGCGGACGGCTACCGCTACGGCCTCGGAGCGGAGGTCGGGATATCGACCTCGAAGCTGCACGCTCGCGGACCCGTGGGCATGGAGGGGCTCCTCATCTACAAGTGGAAGCTCTATGGCTCGGGCGACGCCGTCGCGGACTTCTCCTCAGGCGAGCGGAAGTTCGATTTCAAGGAGCTCGCCTAGCGCGGTCCGCGTATTTGGGGTCCCATTGCCCCGGCTCCGTCGCGGACCGGACGCGCTCAGGCCTGCCGCACGTCCAGGACGCCGTCGATTTCCTTCAGGACGACGGCGACGAAGCGGTCCTTCTCGATCCCCTCGAGCTTGATGGTGCAGATCACTTCGTTGTCGTTCTCGGCGGGGAAGGTGTTGAGCGAGATGATATTCCCGCCCGCCTCCGCGATTGAAGCGGTGAGGGCGGCGATCTCGCCGACGCGCTCGGGGAGGAGCAAGGTGGCCCGAATCCCCCGCTTCCTCGCGCCGAAGAGGTCCACGAATATCCTGAAGAGGTCGGATTCCGTGATGATCCCGACGAGGACCTTGCCCCGCATCACCGGGAGGCCGGATATGTCGTTGTCGGCCATGAGCCGCGCGGCGTCCTCCACCGTGCAGGATTCCGTTATGGTGATGACCTTCTTTTTCATGATGGTCTCGAGCTTGAGTTTGGCGATGAGATAGCTCATCTCCCACATGTCCAGGCTCGTGGCCGTCGAGGGGCAGGCGTTCACGAGGTCGAATTCGGTGACGATCCCGACGAGATCGCCGTTCTTGTCCACCACGGGAAGCCGTGAGATGCCGCGTTCCTTGAGGATGGCCCTGGCCTCGGGGACGGCAGTGTCCGGACGCGCTGTGACGGGGTCCTTGGTCATGAAGCGTTCGACGGTCATCCTAATCCTCCCTCGGGGCGAACGCCCGTTCGATCCCCGGAATAGAGTATAGGCTCGCTTCGATCCGTCCTCAAGCGTGTCCTGTCCGCGCTGCCTGAATTTTAGGCGCCGACCGGCCCCGACGGAAATTCCCACCTTCTGCTGGACAGACTACGATCCGGATAGTATTGTTCCCCGGAAAGTCTCAGAGAGTAAGGAGGACTATACGATGAAGAAGCTCATCCCCCTGGCCGTCATTACCATCGCGGCCCTGATCGCCGCCGGCTGCAACTCGGGCGGCAACGTCATCAAGGTGGGGACCATCCAGCCGATCTCCGGCCAGATCGCCGCCTACGGCACCCAGACAAAGAACGCCATCGAGCTCGCCTTCGCGGAGATCAACGCAAAGGGCGGCGTCCTCGGCAAACAACTCAAGCTCATCGCCGAAGACGACGAGGCGAACCCGGAGAAGACCACCAACGCCTTCAAGAAGCTCTCCTCCCAGGACAAGGTGCCCGTCATCATCGGCGCGCTCACCTCTAAGTGCTCCCTCGCCATCACCGACCTCGCCCAGGCCAAGAAGATCGTCATGATCTCCCCGTCCTCCACCAACGACAGGGTCACTGACGCCGGCGACTTCATCTTCCGCGCCTGCTACAAGGACTCCTTCCAGGGCGTCGTGGTCGCCCAGTTCGCCGCCGAGACCCTGAACGCCAAGACGGCGGCCATCCTCTTCGACAACACTAACGACTATTCCAAGGGCCTCACCGCTTCCTTCACGGAGAAATTCGAGGCGATCGGCGGTAAAATCGTCGCCTCGGAGTCCTACGTGACCGGCGACACCGACTTCAACGCCCAGATCACCAAGATCAAGGGCTTCAAGCCGGACGTCCTCTTCATCCCCGACTACTACTCGACCGTGTCCCTCATCGCCAAGACCGTCCGGTCCCAGGGCATGAAGATCCCGATGCTCGGCGCCGACGGCTGGGACGAGATCGTCAACAACGCCGGCGACGAGGTCCTCAACTGCTTCTACTCGAACCACTATTCCACGGATTCCGAGGACGCCGAGGTCCAGGCCTTCATATCGGCCTACAAGGCCAAGTACGGCGAGACTCCCAACGCCCTCGCCGCCCTCGGCTACGATTCCGCCTACATGATCGCCGACGCCATAGCCGCCGCCGGCAAGACGGATTCCAAGTCCATCCGCGACGCCCTCGCCAGGACGGACAAGAAGTTCGTCACCGGCCAGATCAAGTTCGACGAGACCCGGAATCCCGTCAAATCCGCCATCATGCTCGAGGTGGTCAAGGGATCGGACGGGAAGCTCACGACCAAGTACGCCGGCACCGTGAATCCCTAAGGCTTCCGGTACCAACCTAATGGAACGGATCGTCCGCGAGAGTGGACGATCCGTTTTTTTTCGTGTACACTGCCCTCCCGAAAGGGGGGCTTGATGTCCGGTTCCGCGATCCTTCTCCAGCAGATCATCAACGGCCTCTCCCTCGGTTCGATCTACGCCCTCATCGCCATCGGCTACACCATGGTCTACGGCATCGTGAAGCTCATCAACTTCGCTCACGGCGACCTCCTCATGATCAGCGCGTACGCCGCGTACTTTGCCCTGAAGTGGGTCGGCACTTCGGTCTTCGGCTTTATCTTCGCCTTCGTCTTCGCCATCGTGGTCTGCATTACCGTCGCGGTATCTATCGAGCGTTTCGCGTATCGCCCCCTCAGGAGCGCCCCGCGGATCAACTCGCTCATCACCGCCATTGGCGTCTCCATCCTCATCGAGAACGGCGCGCGGGTCATCCCCTTCATCGGTCCTAACCCCAGGGAATTCCCGACCCTCGGGAACCTCCAGATCGCCATTTTGGGAGCGAACGCCTCCCTTACGCAGGCCCTCGTCCTCGGAATCACCGTCGCGCTCATGGCCGTCCTCACGCTCATAGTCGCGTTCACCCGGATGGGCAAGGCGATGCGCGCGGTCTCCTTCGATATGCAGGCCTCGAGCCTCATGGGCATCCCCGTCAATTTCGTGATTTCCTTCACGTTCGGCCTCGGCGCCCTGCTCGCCGCCGCGGGCGGCGTCCTCTTCGCGATGTCCTATCCCCAGATCACGCCCACGATGGGCATCATGCCCGGACTCAAGGCCTTCATCGCCGCCGTGCTCGGGGGCATAGGATCGATTCCCGGGGCCATGCTCGGCGGCTTCGTCCTCGGCATCGTCGAAACGCTCACCAAGGGCTTCATCTCGACGAAGCTCGCGGACGCGGTCGTCTTCGGTATCCTCATCGTCATCCTTCTCGTTAAACCTACGGGGATTATCACCTCCCGGCTCAAGGAGAAGGTATAGTGCGCAAGGAAAGCACCGGGAGGACCATCCTCCTGCTCGCGATATCCGTCCTGGGAAGCGGAGCGCTCGGCGCGCTCGTCTATCTCGGCGTGATCAACGAGTTCCTCGCGCAGATCCTCACCTTGGGCGCCATCAACGTCGTCATCGCGCTTTCCATCAACCTGGTGTCGGGATTCTGCGGGCAGCTCGCGCTCGGACACGCCGGTTTCATGGCCATCGGGGCGTATACCACGGCCTTCTTCGCGATGCGGCTCCGGATGCCGCTACCCGTGGGGATCGTCGCCGGCGGCCTCCTCTCGTCGGGCTTCGGCTTCCTCGTGGGATTCCCAGCTCTCAGGCTCAAGGGTGATTATCTCGCCATCGTGACCCTCGGGTTCGGGGAGATCATCCGCGTCATCCTTATCAATCTCGAGGGAATCACTGGCGGCGCCGCCGGCCTCAAAGGCATTCCCTCCTTCACGAAGGACATCCTCCTCCAGCCCGCGCTCGCTTTCTTCGTCTGCATAATGGTCATGATCCTCGTCGTGGCGAGCCTGAGACGCGTAATGACCTCGTCATACGGACGAGCCGTCCTCTCGGTGCGAGAGGACGAGATAGCCGCCTCCTCTGTGGGTATCCCGATCTTCAAGTATAAGATGGCTGCCTTCATCGGCTCCGCCTTCATCGCCGGCCTCGGCGGAGGGCTCTACGCGCCTTTCTTCCAGTACTTGAATCCCACCAACTTCGACTTCCTCCGGAGCGTCGACTTCGTCGTCTTCGTGGTCATGGGCGGCATGGGATCCATCACCGGCACCGTCCTCTCGGGGCTCTCGCTCACCCTCCTCAGGGACTGGGTCCTCATCAACCTCGGGAGCATCGACGGTCTCGGCTTCATCAAGCAGTACCGCCTCGTCTTCTTCCCCCTCATCCTCATCCTCGTCATGATCTTCAGGCCGGGGGGGATCATGGGGAAGCGCGAATGGTCGCCCTCGTCCTTCCTCGCGGAGAGGCTCCCGGCGTTCGTCCGTCGGATCGTCTCGGGCGGGAAGGGGAGGGCCTAGGATGTCGCGCGCCGTCCTCCGCACAGAGAAACTCGGCATCGTCTTCGGCGGACTCTGCGCCCTCGCGGACTTCGATATCGAGCTCCGAGAGGGAGAGCTCGTCGGACTCATCGGCCCGAACGGGGCAGGGAAGACGACAGTCTTCAACCTCCTCTCTGGGCTGTATAAGCCCACCTCGGGCAGGATCGAATTCGCCCCCTCGTCAGGCACGCTCCTCCGCCCTGATCGCATGAAAAGCCACGCGATATCCCGCGCAGGGATCGCGAGGACCTTTCAGAACATCAGGCTTTTCAAGGAGCTCACCGTCCTGGACAACGTGCGCATCGCCCTCCATCCCAGCGTCGCCTACGACCCGGTCTCCGGGCTCTTGAGGCTCCCGCGCTTCTCCCGGGGTGAGGCGGCGATGGAAAAAAGGGCTCTCGAGATCCTCACCATATTCGGCATCGAGGAGAAGGCGGGCGAACGCGCCGCGAACCTCCCGTACGGCGAACAGCGGAAGCTCGAGATCGTCCGCGCCCTTGCCACAGACCCGGAGCTCCTCCTCCTCGACGAGCCCGCGGCGGGCATGAATCCTCAGGAAACCAACAACCTCATGGATCTCATCTCCTTCATCAGGGAGCGTTTCAGCCTCACCATACTCCTCATCGAGCACGACATGAACCTCGTCATGGGAATCTGCGAACGCCTCGTCGTCCTGGACTACGGGCGCGTCATCGCGCGAGGGCTTCCCGCCGAGGTGCGTTCCGATCCCCTCGTCATCGAGGCCTACCTCGGGAAGGAGGGAGGTCTCGATGCTTAAGGTTTCCGGGCTCGAAGTTTTCTACGGCAGCATCCACGCGATCCAGGGAATCGATTTCGAAGTCTCATCCGGGGAGATCGTCTCCCTCATCGGATCGAACGGATCGGGAAAGACCAGCACACTCCACGCCGTCTCCGGCATCATCCCCAAGAAGGGTTCCGTCGTCTTCGATGGCGAGGACGTCTCGCTCGAACGCGCGGACAAAATCGTTCGCCGCGGCCTCGTGCAGGTGCCCGAGGGGAGGAGGATCTTCGCCAACCTCACCGTCCAGGAGAACCTGGACATGGGCGCCTACACCGAGCGAAACAGGGCAAGGAAGGCTGCCAACGAGGAGCGCGTCTTCGCGAGCTTCCCCCGCCTCAAGGAGCGCCGTCTCCAGATCGCGGGAACGCTCTCGGGCGGCGAGCAGCAGATGCTCGCCATCGGGCGTGCGCTCATGGCCAATCCGCGCCTCATACTCCTCGACGAGCCCTCCATGGGCCTCGCGCCCGTCCTCGTGGACGAGATCTTCTCCATCATCAAGCGGATCAACGATGACGGCGTCACCGTCCTCCTCGTGGAGCAGAACGCATATAAGGCACTCTCCATCGCCGACCGCGCCTACGTCCTCGAGACCGGCCGCGTCGCGGTCTCAGGCCCCGCGTCGGAGCTCATGGCCGACGAACGCATCAAGAAAGCCTATCTGGGGGGCTGATGTCCGAAGCCGAGGACGGAATAAGGGAGCGCGCCACTGTCGATTTTCTGAAGAGCCTGGGCTTCCCAGGCCTCAAGGTCCACTCCGCCTTCAACCATTTCGACTTCGTCCGGTCCGGTAGGCGGATACTCGTCATCGGGCCCATGGGCTCGGGCAAGACCGAGTATTCCTCGCGCGTCTGGCGCGACGCGGCCGTCGCCTCCCAGAAGCGGGGCAGGGCGGCGGAGAGCGCCAAGACGGGCGTCGCCGATAGACGGCGGGTAGCCTTCGTCAGATCCTCGCTCGACTCGTCCCGCTTCCCCGGCTATCCCGAGGACGCCCTCGCGTACCGCTCGGGCTACGACCGGCTTGGGGACCGCCTCGTCGCCGCCCGCGATTCCTTCCAGCTCGAGAAGGCCATGGCCGAGCATCCTGAGGAGGGCACCTGGATCGTGGACGAGGCTTCCTTCTTCGACGAACGCCTCGCCTACCTCGCCATGGAAGAGTCGCGGAAGCGCGGAGCGGTATTCATCTTTCCGACCCTCGTCCTCAACTTCCGCAAGGAGATATTCAACGCGACCGCGCGGCTCCTCCTCGAGACGGCTACGGACGTGTTCCCGCTCACGGCTTATTGCGAGCACGAGGAATGCCTCCTCGATTCCTTCTACACGTACCGCTACTACCAGGTCGATGGAAATGAATGCCCCGCGCCTTATTTCGATCCCCTCATCATCGTGGGCGGCGACAGGAAGAAGCGCGACCCCCTCGAGCCCGACTACTGCACGCGCTGCGACGCGCACCACTTCCTGCCGGGGAAGGAGTACGCCTTCCTCACGCTGAAGCCGCTCGGCCGTGCGGCCGCCGCGGGCGACGCGGGGCCGCTCCTCCGAGAGCTTTCCGCCCTCGCCGAGCGTCCCGCCGCCTCCGCCTTCGGCGAATCCCTGAGGGAGCACGCGGGAGAGGGCGAGGGGAGGGACATCTACCTGAACGCCCTCAGGCTCCCGCGCCTCGCGGAGCGGGCCCTCGTCTTCCTCTACGCCGAGCAGAATCTCCTCTCCGCCGAGCAGGCTGCGCGCGCGATGCGCGAGCTCTCCCTCGACGAGGGCTATCTGGCTGACCGCCTCAGGGACAACGGCCGGGCGTTCGCCTGAACGCTTCCGCGCGGACGAACGCCCTCCCTCCGCTAGAAGCGGAATGATCGACTACGCGGTTCGCCCGCGCTCTCATTCCATGAAGAACCGCTTCGTCGCGTACACCGGGTCCGAGGTGAGCTCTATTCCGAGCCTCCTGAGCCCCGCCTCGTCGCCAGGCGAGGGGAGATGGGAGAGGTGCATCTGGCAGCCGCGGAGCGTCTTCAAGGATTCCACGCAGGCCTGGACCATGGGCGTGAGGGCGGCGCTGATCGCGAGCGCGATGAGGGC
>CAZIEI010000066.1:0-16711 GCA_964538705.1 uncultured Spirochaetales bacterium
GGTCGCGAAGAAGTTGCCCTTCAGCGTTTTGATGGTCTCTCCCTGCTCGCCCCTGCGCATCTCGAGCTTTGGCGTGAGCGTGAGGATCTTTCCCTTGACGACGTATGCGGGATCCTTCGAGCCCTCGGGGGCTACGAGGTAGGTGGCGCCGATGCTCAGGATCTTCTGGGTCACGGTAAATGATTTCATGCGTTCCTCCTCCCCGTAGTTTCCACCATGGCCGGCGGAATCGCAAGGGCAATTCGGCCTGCCGGATTTCCTCAGCCGACGAGGGCGGCCATGTCCTCCTCCACCGAGCCGATGCCGGCTATGCCGAACTTCTCGACCAGGACCGCGGCGACGCCGGGCGAGAGGAAGGCGGGCAGAGTGGGGCCGAGCCTGATGTTCTTGACGCCCAAGGAGAGGAGGGCGAGGAGTACGATGACGGCCTTCTGCTCGTACCAGGCGATGTCGTAGGCGATGGGGAGCTCGTTCACGTCCGCGAGGCCGAAGGCGTCCTTGAGCGCGAGGGCGACCTTCACGAGGCTGTAGGAGTCGTTGCACTGGCCCGCATCCAGCACGCGGGGGATGCCCCCGATGTCCCCGAGCGGCAGCTTGTTGTAGCGGAACTTGGCGCAGCCCGCTGTGAGGATGACCGCGTCCTTCGGGAGCGCCTTCGCGAAATCCGCGTAGTATTCGCGCGACTTCATGCGGCCGTCGCAGCCGGCCATCACTATGAATTTTCGGATGGCGCCGGATTTTACGGCCGCGACCACCTTGTCGGCGAGGGCGAGCACCTGGGCGTGGGCGAAGCCTCCCGTGACTGTCCCTTCCTCGATCCTCTCCGGGGGGCGGCAGGCCTTGGCCAGGGCGATGATCGCGGAGAAATCCTTGCGCGCGCCCGAACCGCGCTTTCCGGCGGGCCTGTCCGCGATATGGACCGCTCCGGGATAGCCCGCCGCTCCCGTCGTGAAGAGGCGCGCCTTGTAGGAAGCGTTCTCGGGCGGCGACACGATGCAGTTTGTGGTCATGAGGATGGGGCCGTTGAAGCGCTCGAAGTCTTCCTTCTGATGCCACCACGAGGAGCCGTAATTGCCCGCGAGGTGGGGATAGGCCTTGAACTTCGGGTAGGAGTTGGCGGGGAGCATTTCCGAGTGGGTGTAGACGTCCACGCTCGCGTCCTTAGTCTGCTCGAGGAGGTCCTCGAGGTCGCGGAGGTCGTGGCCGGAGACGAGGATGCCGGGTCTCCCGCGCGGTGCGAGGTTGACGGCGGTGATTTCCGGATTCCCGTAGGCTCCCGTGTTGGCCGCGTCCAGGAGGGCCATGCCCTTCACCCCGGCCTCTCCCGTTTCCATGACGAGGGAGACGAGGGCGGCCGCGTCGCGGGTCGGGGCGGCCAAGCGGCCGAGGAGGTCGATGAAGGCGTCGTCGAGCGCCGGGTCCGAGGCGTCGAGGACGGCCGCGTGGTGGAGATAGGCCGCGAGGCCCTTGAGCCCGTAGAGGGCGAGCGAGGAGAGGCTGCGGACGTCCTCGTCGGGTTCTCCGAGTACGCCGACGAGCGCGGACTTGGCCGCGAGGCCGGCGTCCGAGGCGTCCGTCCAGCTGGCCGACTCCGGTAGGGCCGAAGACGCGGGGACGGCGATGGCCGCGGAGCGGGAGATCGCGGCCTTCGCTCGCGCCATGATGGCCGCGGGATCGAAATTGGCGTTGGTGATGGTCATGAAGAGGCTCTCCGCGATCCACGGAGCGGTGTCGGCGGGCACGGACGATCCTGAGTCGCGGGCGGCCCGGGCGCGGGCGGCGAGGCCGACGGTCAGCCAGACGAGGATATCCTGGTCGCGCGATACGGCCTCGGTCTTACCGCAGACCCCTCGTACGGCGCAGCCCTTGCCGCCCGCCGCTTCCTGGCACTGATAACAGAACATGCTCATATCACCCCCTTCGATGCCCGGATGGTAGCGGATGCCGGGGATCGATGCTTTGACCGGGGTCAAGAAACCGGGTTAATTCCGATGCCCGCGTCCGGAGGCCGTTGACCGTCCCGGCGCGTCCCGACGGCTGCCGCGAATTTGCCTCGGTGAACGGCGAGCCGTATCTTCCTAACACCGCCCGTGCGGCGATCCGCGCGGCATATTTATCGAAGAAAGGAGCTACCCCATGATATCCGACAAAATGCACGAGGGCCTCAACGACCAGATCCGTAAGGAAATGGAATCCGCCTACCTTTACATGGCCATGTCCGCCCAGTGCGAGGACATGAACTGGCCCGGATTCGCCTCATGGTTCATGTCCCAGTACCACGAGGAGATGTTCCACGCGATGAAGATATACCGCTACCTCATCGACCAGGGGCGGAAGCCGAAGATCCAGGCCTTCTCGGCCCCGCAGACCGAGTACGCCTCGCTCAAGGCCATGTTCGAGAAGACCTACGCCCACGAGCAGAGCGTCACCGCGAGTATCAACGCCCTCATGAAGCTCGCGAAGGCGGAGAACGACTACGCGACCGAGGGCTTCCTCGCCTGGTACGTGAAGGAGCAGGTGGAGGAGGAGAAGAACGATACCGAGATCCTCGCACAGCTCGCCAAGGTAGGGGAGAGCATGAACGGCACGTTCCAGCTCGACCATCATTACGGCCACCGGAAGACGAGCGCTCCCACCGATTTCCTCGCCCTCATGGAAGAGGGGGACTGAGTTCCGTTCTCGTTTGGAAAGGAAAGGGGGGGGACGGCCCGATCGAGGGCCGGCCTGAGGGGGAAGGGAAACCTTTTTCAAAGGTTGCCCTTCCCCCTTTTTTCATCCAGCCGGCTTCCTTCCCGCGGCCACGAGGGCGCGGTCCGCGGGCATGACGATGGCGGCCATGAGGAGGAGGGCGGCGCCCGAGGCGCCGACGATCCATTCCACCCTCACGAGTTCCGCGAGGGGGCCGTAGGCGAGCATCGAGAGCGGCATGACCGACGACGAGATCATGCCGAGGACGCTGAAGACCCGCCCCATGTAGCCTTCCTCGACGCGCTCCTGGAGGAGGACGGTGGCCGGGGTGTTGTAGAGGGGGAGCGCGATTCCGAAGGTGCACATGAAGGCGAGGTAGGGCCAGAATGAAGGGACGACCGCGAGGCCGATCGCGCAGGCTCCCATGATCGCGGAAGCGACGATGATGGATGCCATGCGATTCCTGAATCCTCCCCAAGCCGCGAGGACCGCGCCCCCCGCGAGCATCCCGGCCGAGAACGCGATCTCGATGGCGCTGAGCCTCCAGACTTCGTCGCCGAAGGATCGCGCGACCTGGAGCGGCGTCAGGAAGGCCGACGGGGAGATGAAGAGGAAGAGAATGGCCGCGTAGGCGAAGAACCGCTTGAGGAATCCGTGCGACCCGATGTACGCGAAGCCGAGCTTCATGTCCTTGAAATAGGAGAATTCCTGGGGCGCGGACGCCTTCGCGTGCGGAGGCACGCGGAGGAAGAGGAGGAGGACGCCGATGGCGAGGGCGGCCGTGCCCACGTCGATGAGGAAGACGGCCTCGAGCGGAGCGAGCGACATGAGGGCGGCGCTCAGGACGGGGGAGGCGATCATAATGGCGGACTGAAGGCTCCCGTTGATCCCGTTCGCGCGCGAGAGGGCCTCCTCCGGAATGATCTGCGGCAGGAAGGCTCCGACGGCCGGCTGCTGGACGGCCGATCCGACGGATCGGACGCCCGCCGCGAGGAACATGAGCCAGAGTGCGTCCTCTCCCGCGGCGAAGACCGCCGCGAGCGCGGCCGTGACGAGGGCGATCATCGCGTCGGCCGCCATGATCACCTTCTTGCGGTCGAAACGGTCCGCCCAGACGCCCGCGAAGGGCGCGAGGACGAGGCCCGGAAGGAAGGCGCAGAGGGTGAAGACCATCATCATGACGCCCGACTTGGTCTTCAGCGTGACGTGCCACATGAGCGCGTACTGCACGAGGGAGGAGCCGAAGAGCGAGAGGAACTGGCTCGAGAGGAAGACGAAGGCATCCTTTTTCCACGAGGGGCGCATCGGGAAAATATACGGAGGACTACCCGCCCGAGTGAAGCTCACTCCTCAGCTTTACGTGAATTTTCCGCGATGCGATGCTTCACGATCCGCTTGATGAGCGCCGCGGGGAGCTTCTCCCCGTAGGGGAACTGGACGGCGCCCTTGGAGCGGCGGTAGGGCGCGAGCTCTTCATCGAAGGCCTCGATGCCCGAAGGCGTCGGGTACAGCCCGATATGCCCCTTGGCCGCGGCGAAGTAGACGAGGGGGCCGTCGAGGTAATACCCGGGCATCCCGTAGGCCATGCGTTCCTCGGCGTCCTTCGCGACCGTCCTGACGAGGGCGCGCATTTCCTCGAGCTTGGCGCGCCGTTCGCCCGTGAATGACGCTATGTACGCGTCGACGGGATTCGCGGAAGACGGCGATGCGGAACGCTTTTTCGCGGCCGGAGGTTTTTCCCCAGCGACGGCCTTCCCGGCCGCGGATCCGCCGGCTTTCCAGGACATGCCCATGTAGGCTTTGCCGCTGCGGAGCTCGGACAGCATTTGAGCGACGCGCTTGGCCTTGGTGCCCTCCCTCTTGGCCGCGGCGATCCACCCGAGGTAGTCGTTCCGTTGGTACGGCGGACGGGCCTCGTAGGATTCCATGAGGCCGCTCCTGGAGAGGGCTTTCTTCACGTCGACGGGCATGCGCCAGCGCGGGCGCCGCGTCGGATCGGTCACCGCCATATCGCCTCCTCAGCCCTCGAAGGCCTTTTTGAGCGCCGCCAGGTCCATCTTCTTCATGCCGAGGAAGGCCGCGACCACACGGGCCGCGCGCTCGCCGCCGCTCGACATCATCCCGCCGAGTTCGCGCGGCACGATCTGCCAGGAGACGCCGTAGCGGTCCTTGAGCCAGCCGCAGGCCTCGGCTTCCGGATGCGCGGAGAGCTTCAGCCACAGGCGGTCGATCTCCGCCTGGTCCGCGCACTCGACCACGAGGGAGACGGCCTCGTTGAAGCCGAAACCGTGCGGGTAGGCGGAATCCATTGCCGCGAAGGTCCGGCCCTCGAGCTCGAACTCCTCGTGCTTGACGCCGCCTTCGGCGTCGGGGGCCTCGTCCTTTCCATACCTGAGGACGCCGCCATCCGCGGCTCGATCGAACGCGGAGACCCAGAAGCGCATCGCCTCCTCGGCTTTCCCGCAGACCGCGCCCGTGAACATGAGGGTCGGGATGATCCGGGACCGCCCCTCTCGGCCTTCATTGTAGAAGAGCTGCCAGGAGGCGCCGAAGCGGTCGTCGATCCAGCCGTAGCGCGGACTGAAGGGATAAGAATCCAGCGGCATCCGGATCGTTCCTCCCGCGGAGAGCGAGTCCCAGAGGCGGTCTACTTCGGCGGACGAGGAGCACGAGACCATGAGCGATATCGATGGATTAAGCTTGAATGGCGATGCGGCCGACATCAGCATGAGCCGGCTTCCGCTTAAGTCGAGCGTGACGACCTCGGTTCTCCCGGACGGCGTATCGCCGAAGGCCGTCCGGCTCGTGATCCGGGCATCCGGAAAAGCGGAGCCGTACGCGGCGGCGGCGGCCGCCGCCGAATCGGGAACCCAAACGCAAGGGTAGGGTTTTTCCATGGAGCGTCCATCCTTCCCGGCGTTCGAGGGGGGCGCGAACGCGGCGTCGATCGGACCCGCGTCCCGCCGCTCGCCTCGACCGCTTCCGTCAAAGATACTGAATGCGATCCCGCGGGGCCATCGCGATCGAGCGCACGCGGTTTGAGTTTTCTTAATTTCTCGAAGCCTGTTGATACCCCACTCGGGCATAGGCCGGGCAATAGTCCGCCTTCCCCTTCAAGGGCGTCCGATGCTCCTTGAGCCACACCATCCGCTCGTCGTTCCGGAGCCGGGCTCCGTCCGGCTCAGACGCCGAAATGCCGTGCCAGAGCGTCGCGGTCGTTGATTCCGATTTTCTTGTAGATGTTGTTGAGGTGGGTCCGGAGCGTTCCGCGCGTCACGCCGCGGCGCTCGCAAATTTCCTTGTTCGACGATCCCCCGACGAGGAGGGAGAAGATCTCGGCCTCGCGTTTCGTGAGGCCGTATCTCGCGCACGCGGTCTCGAAGTCGGCCAGGTCGATCCCCTTGTTCCGGGGCCTCTGGAGCGAGAGGTTGTCACGGTAGACGAGCAGGTAGGCGATGATCGCCTCGATGAGGTCCTGGCCGCTCGAGTCGAAGTCGAGCCCGAGCCGGTGATCCGCGAGTACGCAGACGGCCCGGATTCCCCCCCGGTACCTTACGGGGAAGCACGCGCGCGAGGCGGGAGGGCTCGATCCAGTCGCCTCGTCGATGATGACGGTCTCGCCGCTCGCGAGCGCCTCGAAGGCGGCGCGGAGGGGGATGCTGCGGTACGCCGCGTCCGATTCGGCGGCGGAACGCTGCGCCAGGAGTTCGAGGCCGCCATCTCCGTCCCGCTCCACGATGACGCAGGCGGCGCCGGCGTATTTCCACTCCATGATGAATCCGAGCGCCTCGTCGGCGAAGGCGCCGAGCTCCGCGGGCGAGGAGACGCGGCCCGCGCCGGCCATGATCGCGGCGGCCCGGTCGCGGAACGCCTCGTCGCGGATCCTGTCCCGGGGCGCCTCCCGCGGACCGGCTGAGAATCCCATGGCGGAGGCCGCTTCCCGCATCCCCTTAGCGAGCTTGAGCTCCTTGAAGACGGAATAGGACATCTTGAGCTGGGTCATGGCCGAATTCTCGTTCCGGCGCTTCCGGAGGAACAATCCGTACGCGAGGCGGGACCGCGCGAGGACGTTCCGCCTGCCGTACCTCAGGCTGTGGGCGATGGCCTCGCGGTAAAACCGGTCCGCGGAGCGCGGCCTCCCCGACGCTTCGAGGTACATCGCCCTATAGAGGATGCTGAGGCCGTGGTAAGCGGGCTTGAGCCTCGTCGCGCGCATGGAACGGGCCGTGACGCGTCGCATCACGCGGAGCAGCCCGTCGCGCGCCGCGCCGCCCTCCGAGCCTTCCCATTTCAGCTGATAGGCCTCGCAGAGCCATGGGTAGGCGAAGCATGAGTAGTGCCGGGCGAAGCCGCCCGCGTCCAGTATTCTTCGCGCTTCCTCGAGCGACGCGATCCCCTCGTCGATCCGTCCGAGCTTCAGGCCGAGCATCCCCCTCATCGCCGCGGCCTGAAGGCGCCAGTGCGGGTATTCTGCGTTTTTCCTGAGCATCGTCATGAGGGCTACGGCCTTTTCGAGCGCCGGCGCGTCGTCGCGGTCGGCGGCGATGAACGCTTCCTGCAGGTACGAGTCGAAGAGGAGGAGGTCGTCCTTGAGCGCGGCGCCGATCCTCCTCAGCGCCGGTCCGGCCGCGAGGGCCTCGGCGTAATCGCACATGAGGTAATTGACGTAGAAATATCGTTGAAGCTGGTCCGCGCGGTCGCGGACATTGTCGGCGGCGTCGATGACCCGGTCCACCTTGCCGAGGTATTCCAGGCAGCGCATGTACTTTCCCGCCCACTCGTCGTAGAGGGCGACGTACCGGTACGCCCGCTTCCTAATGTCCGGGTCCCGGGTCCGCTCGACCATCGCGAGGCCGGTCTCCTGGTATCGTGCGGCCCGCTTGAAGGCGCCGTACTCCATGAGGAATCCCGAGTGCATGACCATGCAGAGCCCCAGCCACCCCGACGGCCCGATGCGCCGTTCGCTCAGGTTGAGCGAACGGAGGATGACCCAGAGCATCATCCGGTAATCGATGAAGTAGAAGACCTCGACCTGCTGGACGAGCGCCGCGACGATGAGCTCGGCCCTCTTGGAATCCCCGGTCCACCCGCGATCGCCTCCGGGCCGATCGCCGGACGCGACCGCGTGGCGGCGGTACGGCAGGAGGCGCTTCGCGAGCTCGATCGCGATCGAGAAGGCCTTGCCGATCGAGCCGGACGGCATTTTTTGTCCGAGGATCGAGAGCGCGTTGGCCATGTCGCTTTCGCAACGGATGCCGTCGAAATCCCTCAGGCGAGACCAGGAGAGCTTGAGATGGATCCGAACGCGGTCCATGTCCGACGACGATAAAGCGAGCGCCTCGTTCAGCCGCGCCGTGGCCTCTTCGAAGAAGCCGAGGAGGTTGCACGCGTCTCCGAGGGCCTCGAGGCAGCCCGCCGCGCGGGCGTCCCCCGGGGGCATGCGTTCCAGCGCCATCCCGAGATAGCGCGCGGCCTGTTCATTGGCGTAGGATTCCTTGGCTGCTATCCCGGCGCGGTAGAGGCAGTCGAGGGCGCGGGCGTCGTCGCCGCCGATGATGAAGTGGTCCGCCGCCTCGAAGACACGCCGATCGTCGAGAGACGCGAGGCAGGCCTCCGCCTCCGCGACGTGGGCCGTCCGCCGTTCGGCGTCCGTCATGCTCGCGTGGAAGGCCTCCCTGATCTTGTCGTGCGCGAAGGAGAACGACTCATCCGGCCCTGAAGGCCCGTCCACGAGGTTGAGCCCGCGCGCTCGCTCGAGCGCCGCCTGGACGCCGCCTTCGTCGTCCGTTTCGACGCCGGCGGCGCGGACCGCTCGCGAGAGCCTCGCGCGCCGGAACGTTTTCCCGATGACCGAGGCGATCCCGAGGACTCGCCTGTCGAAGGGGGCGAGGAGCGCGAGCCTGCCGATGAGGATGCCCGCTATTCCTTCGCCCGCCGCGGGAGAATCGAGGCTGTCGGAATCGTATTCCCACGCGTTGCGCCTGACGCGGAGGACCCCGTCCTCGGAGAGTTTTCTCAGGGTCGCCCCGGCGAGGAAGGGATTGCCGCCGCTGCGCGCCCATACGTGGTCGAGGAGCCGTACCCTCCCGGACACGCGCCCCGAGAGAAGGGCTTCCGCGTAGCGGTCGAGTGAAGTGCGGTCGAGAGGACCGATGGGGAGTGAGCGGCCCCCGACGCCGAAGGCGGGGTCGCCGCCTTCCCGGCTTCCAGCGTCAGGCGACCTGATCGCGCAGACCATGAGGACGGGGCCGTCCGGCGCGGCCTCCGCGATCGCTCGCGCGACGCCGAGACTGCCCTCGTCGAACCATTGCAGGTTGTCGATCAGGACTGTCAGGCAGCGTTCGCCGCGCGCGGCCAAGGAGAAGAATTCCGCGGCGCATTCCGCGAAACGCATGAGGTCGCCTGTCGCCCGCCGCTCGGAAACTTCGCGCTCCATCCCGAAGATGGCCCCCACGCGCGGATTCACGCTGGCGAGTATCCTGTCCGCCCGCTCGGTTCCCTCGAGGAGCGCTTGCACGATCTCGGCCTTCTCCTCCGCCGGTTTCGCGATGAACTCCTTCAAGTATGAATCCAGGAGGTCCGAAACGGGCGCGTACGGGGCCTGCACGCTGCCCGGCCTTCCCTCCGCCCTGACGACGACGGCTCCGGCCGTCTCCGAGCTTCGGGCGATCTCATCGAGGAGGCGCGTCTTGCCGATCCCCGCCTCGCCGATGAGGAGGATCGTCCCTCCCTTCCCCCGGAATGCGTTCTCGAGGCCCGCTTGCAGGGCAGCGATCTCGCGCTCCCTGCCGAAGAGCGGCGTCCGGGCGTTGAGGCCGGCCGAGCCCTCAGAGCCGCCGCGGATGAGGACCGTCTCCCCACGTCGGAAGGCGAGCAAGTCGTCGATGAGCCCGCTCGCGCCTCGGTAGCGTTCGTCCGGGTCGCGCGCGAGGAGCCTGCGGACGATCCCCGCGAGCGCGGGCGATGAGGCGCGCTCGAGCGCCGGGAGGTCCGCGGCCTCGTCGAGGACCTGGCGGCGGACGATTTCCCCGAGGTTCGCGTCCGGGAAGGCGGTCCGGCCCGTGATGAGCTCGTGAAGAATGGCGCCGAGGCGGTAGAGGTCGGTCCGGGCGTCTTCAGGATGCGCGATCGCCCCCGTCTGCTCGGGAGCCATGTACCTGAGCCCGCCTTCGTCGCCGTCGCGGGAGCGGAAGCGCGCCACGGCGAAATTTGCGATCTTGACCGCGGGAAACCCGGAGGCGAGCGGCGGGCCGACCAGGATGTCCGAAGGCGCGAGGCCACGGTGGAGGAGCCCCTGCTCGTGGGCGGCCCTGAGCGCCTCCGCCGCCGCGATCGCGAGCCCCACGGCCGCCTCGGCTCCGGTCAACAGGCGTCTTCCTGAAGCGGAGTCGAGGGAGTCGCCGTCGAAGGGCTCGAAGCGGATCTCCCAGCGCTTGCCGGATTCCCTCCAATCGGCGACCTTGAGGATCGAGGGATGGTCCATGGCCGAGAGGATCCTGAGATCGGCCTCGAATCCGATGAGGTCCTCGGGCCGGCGGAAGGCCGCGTCCTTCGGGACGTCGATGAGCGTTCCGCCCTCGCGGACGCCGATCCGCGACGCCGTCCCGCCGAGGCCCGAACCGGAGAATCGCCCGATGCCGCGTCTGTCGTCCCCGGGATCCCTTATCGAATCCAAAGCGCCCGCTCCGTTTCCTGGATTGGTTGGAGGCCTCCGCCTTGAGGCGCGGGCCTCCCAGCACTATATACCCGTTCTCCCGGACGGGCCAGTCCGATCGCCCTCCCGGGCCGCCGCGCGCGGCGCCTCCACGTCAATCGAATCCCGCTTCGGCCGAGAATCGCGCGATGAGGGCCTCCCTGTCGCTGGTGCCGGCCTTGGCGTACACGTGGTTGAGGTGGGACCTGAGCGTCGACATCGAGATCGATCGCCTGAGGCAGATTTCCTTGTTGGTCAGGCCCTTCACCACGAGGAAGAGGAGCTCGCGCTCGCGTTCGGTCAGCCTCGATGCCCCGCACGACGCCTCGAAGCAGGATTTGTCGATGCCTACGGTCCTCGAGGAGCCCAGGGCGAGGTTCTCCCAGATGCGGCACGCGTGCGCGACCAGGGCGGCGGTAAGCTCGAGGTCGGCGTCGATCGGCTTGCCCGAACCGGGATTCGAGAGGAAGCAGGCGCCCCGCGCGTCGCCGTGGAGGATCACCGGAACGCAGGCGAAATCGCGCTCGGCGTAGGCCTCGCGTCGGGCGATGGCCGTGTAGACCGCCGGGAGCGACAGCGCTTCCTTCAAGCCGAGCGGGGCTTCCGGTCCCGCCGTTCCGAGGATCCTGAGGTCGTTCGTGGCTGGATCGATTCCGAGGACGCAGGCGAATTCCGCCCCCGCCCGTTCCG
Source organism: uncultured Spirochaetales bacterium (assembly GCA_964538705.1). Classification (GTDB taxonomy): domain Bacteria; phylum Spirochaetota; class Spirochaetia; order Treponematales; family JBGSOB01; genus CAYNQK01. The sequence continues at coordinate 11,072 of CAZIEI010000066.1, forward strand.
ATATCAATCCGGCCATGTCTCTCATGGCGGCGTCCCATTCGTCCTTGGTCGCGATCCGGGAGAGCCGGGCCATGAGGCGGAGGGCCCTCGCGTCGCGGTCGCTCGGCGCGCGAGGCGGCGAATAGAGGAGGTCCATGCCCGGGGCCGGAATCTCCGGCTGCGAGCCCGAGACGCCCATCTCGCCGAATAAACGGTAGGCGCGGGCGAGCGATCCCTCGGATTCGTTTCTCCTGCCGTTCCTCGAGAGGAATCGCCCGAATTCCAGCGTCGCGCGGGCGAGACTCGGCTTCAGGCCGATCCGCTCCGCCGTCGCGATCGCCTTCCTGAAGAACCGCTCCGCGTCGACGGACCTGCCTTCGGCGTCAAGCCGCCGCGCGCGCAGGAGGAGGCTGTCGGCGGCGTAGGGGGGGAGCATCCCGATGCGCCTCCGGGCCATCGCGTCGTGCCTCGCCATTTCCTTGAGGAGGGCCTTCCGCCGGGGATCCGATCGCTCGAGGGCCGCGAAGCGCTCAAGGTAGGCGTCCGCGAGCCGGCCCATGACGTGGCCCGTGTAGATGGGCGAGAAGGAGTCGAGCATGAAGATGCGCCGCGCCTCCTCGAGGCAGGTGATGGCCTCTTCCGCGTCTCCGGAGGCGAGGAGGTACGAGCCGCGCACGAACGATATGCAGAAATCCGCGAGGAGCGGCCGGTACCGCGAGATGACGTTCCGCGCGTCCTCGATGTGCCCGGGGAGCGCTCGCCATTCACCGGAATCGTAATCGATGAGCGATCGGTAAAAGAGGGCGTCACCCTTCACCTGCGCGTCGTCCTGCTCCAGTCCGAGAGCGAGGTAGGCTTCGTTGTATTCTTTCGCCTTGGCGTAATTCCCCGTCCAGTAGTGGACGTTCCGGTACCGTTGGTAGAGCCCGATGATGGATTGCCGATCTCCGACGGATTCCGTGATCCTCATGGCGCGGTCGAGGAGCTCCAGGCTCGAATCGAAATAGCCCGTCCACTCCTTGAGCGCCGCGAGGTAGCGGAGGCAGGCTTGGGCGATCTCGGGGGATTCCTCGTCCCGCAGCATGTTCAGGGAGGCGGCCTGGAAACGGAACGATTCGCCGTACCGGCCCCTGATGAGGTAGAAGCCGGCGCCCATCCCGAGGAAGAATGCGAGCTCGGTGGAGCGTCCGAGGCCGCGGAGGGCGACGTTCAGCCCCCGGAGGCAGAGCCAGACGAGGGACAGGATGTCGTTGCGGAAGAACACCTCCACGAGGGGGATGAAGGCCGAGAGGACGCCCGTCGCGCGTTCCCGCGCCGGACCGGGGGGACGGGAACGCGCCGCGGCCCGCGCCCTGAAGGGATTGAGCCTGAAGGCGGCGAGCTCGGCGACCGCGCCCAGGACCAGGAGCGTCCGGTTCGTCGGGAACGGCTGTCCCATGAGGCGTATGGACTCGAGGACGTACCGGATGCATTTGGCGTCGTCCTCGAGCCGGGCATGGGCGCGCCCGAGCTTGTAGAGGATCCGGGCCTTATCGCGCCGCGTCCTGGCGCGCATGGAGAGCGCCGTGAAGGCGTCGATGGCCTTCGCCCTCCCTCCCGCCAGGCAGTGCAGGTCCCCGAGGGCCTCGAGGATCCCGTCCCGGCGCGGGTCGCGCGCATCCATGCGCGAATGCACGAAAGACAGGAAGTGGATGGCCTCCTCGTTCGCGTAGATCCGCTTGGCCGCGAGCCCCGCCCTCAGCGCGTATTCGACCGCCTCGGGTATCTCCTCGGCTTCGATGAAGTGATCGGCGAGCATGAAAACCCGCTCGTCTCCTTCCTCGGCCGCCGTCTCCAGGGCCAGGCCGGCCATCCTGTGGAGCCGCCGTTTCTCGGGCGCGCCGATCCGCGCGAGCAGGGCTTCCCTGATCTTGTCGTGCGCGAACCGGTACGAGGCGCCTTCCTCCCTCTCGATGAGCTGCATCCGCTCGGCCTTCTCGAGGATCTCCCCCGCGCGGGCTGCGCGTCCGTCGCCGCGCATCGCCGCGATCCGGTCCAGGATCCCGGCGCTGAACCGATGTCCGAGCACCGCCGCCTGCTCCAGGGCCTCCATCCCGGGTCCGTCCAGGCGCGCGAGCCGCTCGAGGAGGACGTCGACGAGGCTCTTCCCCATCTCGAGCCCCGGCAGGGCGTCCTCGCGGATCGTCCAGCCCGGGCCCCCGCGCTCGATGATTCCGGTCTCCGACAGCCGCCTCAGTATCTCGATGATGAAGTACGGATTGCCGCCGCTCTTGGATCGGACGTAGCCGGAGAGCGCCGCCATCCCCTCCACGGGCCCGGGAAGGAGGCCCGCTACCAGGGAGTCGATCTCCGCCGATCCCATAGGTCCGAGCCGGATCCGGGTCCTCGGCGCGGCGGCCGATCCGATCGTGAAGGCTCCGGCGTCCCGGCTCCCTCCGGGATCGGAGGTCCTCGCGGATCCGACGATCATGAGCGGATGCCCGCGGATCCCCTTCAGCATCTCGTTGACGATCTCCGCGCTTCCGCCGTCTATCCATTGCATGTTGTCTATGACGATCAGGACCGTCTTCTCGAGCGCGCTCAGGTGCAGGAAGAATTCCGCGGCGTACGCCATGAAGCGCCGGTTCTCGCGCTCCGGTTCGATCCTGTCCATCGAGTATTCCCGGCCGAAGACGATCCTCATCCGCGGATTCATGTCCATGAGTATCTGGCTCTTCTTGCCGAGCCTCGCCGCGAGGTCCCCCCTGATCGGAGCGCGCTCGATCTCGTTGTAGGTGAGGAACTCTTTGATGTACTGGTCCATGACCTCGATGAACGGTTGGTAGGGAACGTTGACCGATTCGATCGAGCAGTCCGCCGCGAGCTCGGTCATGCCCCTCTCCCGAGCGCGGCCGCGGAGTTCCTCTATCAGCCTCGTCTTCCCTATGCCGGGGGCGCCTTCCACCAGGTAGAATCCCCCGCGCCCCTGCGCGGCCTCGTCCAGGCCGCGCTTCAGCTCGGCGAGCTCCGCCTCCCTTCCGATTATCGAGGACCTGAACGTGGGCAGGGACGCCCGCGATGGGGATGTTTCCGCGTCCGTATCGGCTATGCGCCGGGGGCCTTCCGTTTCCATGGGCATATCCTCGGTCAAGGGTATCGCCGGCCCGGAGATGAAACGCCCGTCGCTGTAGATCCGCGTTTCAACGCGCGATCGTTCGGCGGGGACGAGCGCTCCGATCCGCGCGCGGGAGGGGGATCTCTCACCGCGCGGACCTGGCCGATCCATCAATGCGGGGCCGCGCGCATAGGATAGCATCTCCCGGGCGCGGCATCCAGGGAAAACGGGGAATGGCCGCCGAGGCGGCCTATCCGCGCTCGCCCGTCTCCGTTTTCGGATTTCTCCCTTGGATGATGGAAACGATCCGCGGGCGGGTCTACACTCGGGGGAGGAGCATCCGCCGGGCTCCGGAAGGAGGCTGCCATGGAAACCGATAAAGCGACGCGGCCCGACGCGAGCCCCGCCAAGAAAGGGATCGCCGACATCATCGCCAAGCTCGTCCTGATAATCGTCGTGTTCTATGGCTGCCTCTTCGCCCTCGTGTTCGGCGTGGCGGGGACCTTCGACTACCCGGGCGCGTGGATCCTCATGGCCGTTTTCTTCGTGATCGCCGTCGGCCTCTTCTCCTACTACCTCGTCAAGGATCCCGAGTTCCTCCGGAAGCGCATGGACTATCGCGAGCGCGAGAAGCGCCAACGCGCCATCGTGAGTCTTTCCCTCATCCCCTTCCTCGGCGTATTCGTCCTCCCCGCCCTGGACAAGCGCTTCGGGTGGACGCCGTTCTCATGGCCCCTGATCATCGCGGGCGTCGCGGTCTTCGGTTTGAGTTACGCGGGCCTCTCCGTCGTGTTCGCTGCCAATCGCTACGCCGCCAGGACCGTGAAGGTCCAGGACGGCCAGAAGGTCATCGACACAGGCCCCTACGCGATCGTGCGGCATCCCATGTACGCCCTCGTATGCCCCATCTATGCGGGCATATCCCTCATGCTTCAATCTCCGTGGGGCCTCGCTCCCCTTCCACTCATCGTCCTTGTCCTCGTCGCACGCATCCAGAACGAAGAGAAGGTCCTCATCGAGGGACTCTCAGGCTACGCGAACTACGTGAAGAAGGTGAAGTGGAGACTCGTTCCCTTCATTTGGTGAGCGGGGCGAATACCGGAGGAAAACCTCCGGGAGGTTTCCCCCCGGGCCCCTCTTCCAGCGATGCCTGAGGCTCCGCGTGAAGGCCTGGCTCGAGGAGAACGGCTGCCCCATCGGCCTCATTCGACGACCCTTTTCGTTTGCGCGCATCGCGGCGGACTGATATAGTGAAGTCCTTTCTCCCGGACCGGCGACAACCGCGGGAACGGTATCCGAATGACGGAAGGCCTATGGCGCGAGCCATCCGCTCCCGAAAGCGGAAATCCGATAGGAGGGATTGAATTGGAGAAGACGAAGGCCGTACGAACCGCGATAGCGACCATGGCAGCCTGCGCGTTCCTGAGCGGGTGCCTTTCTTCCGGGATGAAGGTGGCGCCTCCGGCCGCATACCTGAAAAAGGACGGAGCGGCCATCCAGTTCACGGCCATCAGCGACGGAAACGCGAGCGTCACCTATAATAAAAAAACCTACGGACCCGGCGGTTCCGCCGTCGTGTGCGACGTGGGATACGCCATCCTGAATCAGGGATCGGCCGCCGTCGAGAAGCCGAACCTCAAAGGACTCGAATTGGCGGTGATGGATAAGTCGGGCAAGCTGGAATTCGTGGACTGGACCATGCCGTTCGAACCGAGCGCCGGCGATTTCAAATCACTCCTGGAAGCGAAGCAGAAACCCGCTGAGGTATTGCAGCCCGGGAAGAGAGTGACCGGGAGGATGTTCTTCATCCACTCGAAGACGTCGAAGCCCGTCGCTTTCACCGTTAACCGGATGGAATGGGTGCTCCTCGTCCCCGAGAAGGATCCGTCGGCGAAAACGGCGATAGCCGCGCTCGAGAAGGCGAAGGCCATTGAGCTTCTCCCCCTATTGGTGAAGATCGAGGGACACGCGATGGTCTCCGGCTTCCTCGCGTCCGGCGGAATCTCCCTCGAGGACCGGAACATGAACGGGCTGACGGTCCTCTATATGGCCATACTCGCTGGAAACCACGACCTCATCGAAGGCCTGGTCAAGGACGGCGCGGACATCCATGCCCTCGTGAAGTATTCGACGAGCGGCCCGATCGAGCCTGTGCATGCGGCCCTGCTCCAGGGCGACAGGAAGGCCGTGAAGATCCTCGTAGACGCCGGGGCCAGCCTCGAAACGCCGGCGAAGGGGGGCGACCACCCGGGCGCCATCGCGACGCGCGAGGACAACGCCGAGGCGCTCCGGATCCTCGCTGAATACGGGTGCGACGTGAAAAACCTCAAGATCCCCATGGCTTGGAGCGGCGCCATGGATATCGCCGCGTACGCCAAGCAGAAGGGCCGGACCAAGGTCCTCGCCTTCCTCGAGTCCCTCCCCTGACGGGAGCGGGCGGCGGGTCCCGCTCTCGCGGGCCTGCCGCCTCTTCCGGCTATTCTCATCGCGCCTGCGGAATCGCGCCCCGCTTCCGCCGCGCGCGGCGCCGATCCATCAGGCGAGAACGCGCCCGTGCTGGAGCGCGC
>CAZIEI010000067.1:0-16639 GCA_964538705.1 uncultured Spirochaetales bacterium
CGCCTTCTACCGCGACGCACTCTCGGAGGACCGGGTCTCGATAGAGGACGTGAAGTCGAAGGCCGACCTCCGCCTCCTCCCCTTCACGACGAAGGACGACCTCAAGGCCAACTATCCCTACGCGATGTTCGCCGTCCCTCTCCACGACGTCGTGCGCATCCATTCCACCTCGGGAACCACCGGCAAACCAGTCGTCGTGGGCCATACGCGGAACGACCTCGCTCACTGGACCTCCCTCGTCTCCCGCGTCCTCGCCTCGGTCGACGTGGACCAGCGCGACTTCGTCCAGGTCTGCTTCCACTACGGCCAGGCCTCCGCGGCCATGGGCTTCCATTACGCGGCGGAGAAGCTCGGCGCCTGCGTCATCCCCGCCTCGGGGGAGAGCGCGAGCCGCCAGGCCATGATCATGCGCGACTACCGGACCAGCGTCCTCGTCACCACGCCAAGCTACGCGCTCCACCTCGCCTCCGCGCTCGAGGAGAACGGGATATCGCTCTCGGAGCTCAACCTGCGCGCGGGCGTCCTGGGCGCCGAACCCTGGAGCGAGAAGATGCGGACGGAGATCGAACGCCGCCTCGGCATCAGGGCCATCGACAACTACGGGCTCACCGAGCTCACGGGCCCGGGCGTCGCCTTCGAGTGCGAGCGGCGGAACGGCCTCCACGTCAACGAGGACCACTTCATCGTCGAGGTCGTCGATCCCCGCACCCTCGAACCCGTGAAACCCGGCGAGCATGGCGAGCTCGTCTTCACCTCGCTCACCCGCGAGGCCTTTCCCCTCATCCGCTACCGCACGGGGGATATCGCCTCAGTCGATCCTTCGCCCTGCCCCTGCGGGCGCACAGGCGCGCGCATCTCGCGGCTCCAGGGCCGCACGGACGACATGATGATCGTCGAGGGCGTGAATATCTTCCCCTCGCAGGTCGAGGAATGCATCCTGGGCGTGGAAGGGCTCAGACCCCACTACCAGATCGTGCTGGACCGGAAGTACGGCAAGGACTCGGTCTCGATTCAGGTGGAAGCGTCGTCGGACTTCCCCTTCCTGGACGAGCTCGGACAGGTAGAGCGGCTCAAGGGCAAGCTCGAATCCAAGCTCAAGGACGAGTTCGGCGTCAGGATCTCCGTGACCCTCGTGGAGCCTAAGAGCCTCGGAAGCCCGGACGGTAGGAAACTGCGCAGGATCGTGGACAGGCGCGACAGCTGAAGCGCTGCCGCGGGAGCGGCCCCGGGGCTCATTCCGCCGGTACGGTCCCGCGCCCGTCGTGAAGTTTCTACTCGGAAGAACGCTTTTCCGGCATCCCCTCTTTCCTTGATTCTCCCCTGGCGAGGCACGATACTTTATCAATCCGCGCGAACGCCGATCGCGATCGGCCCGCCGGACAGGCCCGGAGGCCCTATGCGGAACCATCTCCTGGTCGACGCTCTGCGCAGGAACGTCGGCGTGATGTTCTCGTTCGTCGGATCCATCCCCAATGAGCAATTCCTGAAGCAAAAAACGTACAGCCGCTTCTCGATCTACGACCACGTCAAGAAGCTCTCGGCGGTCCAGGACGTGTATCTGCAACGAATCGAGCATTACCTGACCGAGGCGGAGCCGAGGATCCCCGACGACGACGGCGATGGCCACAAGCCCTCCCGCGAGATCGACGTCCCCATACACGTGCTCATGCGGATCTTCGAGCGGATCAGGAACGAACAGGTTTCCCTCATAGAATCCGCGACCGAACTCACCTGGAAAAAGAACGCGTCGTTCTTCGACGGCGAGAAACGGGACTTCGGAACCTTCGTCCACGGGATCCTGGAAAACGACCGGTTCCACATCGATTCCATGCGCGAGCTCTGGATCCTCAAGGAATTGACCCCGTCCTCGCGTTGACTGAATCGGGGATGCCCGGGCGAACGCGCTCTCGCGCTCCTCGGCGCCGGGCTAGCGCGCTTCCCGCCCCATCCTCCTGGCCGCACCCAGGGACTCGATCCCTTCCCTGACGGCGAAGGCCGCTATCCCGAGGGCGGCTATCGAATCCACGTATCCGATCCCGAGGAAACGGTACGCGAGGCTGGCGGCGAGGAGAAGGACGGAGAGGTAGAGGCAGGTCCTCGTGCATCCGGCGTCCGAGAGGATCGCCTTGGAACCGAGGGCTTTCCCGACCTTCACCTTGGCCCCGTAGAGGAAAGCCATCGTGAGGATCGATATCGATGAAACCAGGATTCCCCAGAAGGCGGTATCGGGCGCGTGGCCCGTGACGATATTGACGGCGACGGTGGCTGCCAGGCCGACGGCCAGGGCCATGAACGAAATGCCCGTGACGATGAGCGCGGGCCGCTCGAACCGGTCGTCGTTCGAGAAGTCGTTCTTCCTGACCTTGAGGACCATGCGCAGGATCCCGATACCCGAGAGCACCTCGATAAAGGAATCCACGCCGAACCCGAACAGCGAGAGCGCTTCGTCGCTGATCCCGAAGAACACGGACACCAGCCCCTCGATGATATTGTACCCGATCGTGATTATCGAAAGCGCGAGCGCCGCGTTCCACAGCCCCCGCTCGTTTTTCTCAGCCATGATGCCCGCCTCCATCGCCGTGCCGCCTGCCTTTAAAAATAGGCAAGCCCCGCCCCCTCGGTCAACATCGGAAGAGCCTTCATTCCGGATACCTCGATGGCGTCAACGCGATTCCGCGCCCAAAGCCGAATCAGCTTACTTCTCCAAATATCCGCTTCAGGAAAAACACAAGCCGTATAGGGAGACTCCGCCCAGGGGAGCGCGATCAGTCGAGTCCCCGGCTTGAATTGCGCGGGTGGTAAAGAAAAACGCGCAGGGAGGAATCGAAGTACCCTTCGCTCTTCCGACCTGCGCGTTTTTCTTTACCAGGCCCCGCGATTTACATTAGGGCTCGACTGATCGCGGACTCCGTACGCTATCTCCCGCAGCAGGCCTTGTATTTCTTCCCCGACCCGCAGGGGCAGGGATCGTTCCTCCCCACCTTGGGCGCGGAGCGCGTCACCTGCTCGGTGATGAGCTTGCCGCTCTCGAAGAGCCACGCGCCGCCCTTCTTCACGAACTTCGAGACCTCGTGATGGACGTTGAGGATGCCTTTCTGAGCGTAGGTCGCCTTGAACTCGACGACGCCCCGGTCGTCGGCAGGGCCTCCCGCCTCCGTCCGCACGATCTCGAGCCCCTTCCACTCGGACTCCTCGCTCCACTTCCTCGTGCCCTCGGGATCGAGCTCGTCGCCGTCCTCCTTGACGATGGTGGCCATGAGGAATCCGATCTCGTGCTCCGCGTAGGCGCTGTAGCGGGCCCGCATAAGGGCCTCGGCCGTGGGCGCGAGCGCCTTCCCCGATATGAAGAGGCCGCAGCAGACCTTGTAATCCTTCCCCGATCCGCAGGGGCACTGTCCATTCCTCATCCGAGCTTCTCCTTGAAACGCTGCTCCGCGCGGCCCGAGAGCCCGCTTTCTTTGCCTTCCATCAAATTCTTGACCGCCTTCATCTCCGACGCGGAGAACGAGGCCCCTCCGAGCCAGTGCTCCCTGAACGATGAGCAGGCGAGCGGGCAGACCTTTTCGGCGACCGATATCAGGGCCTCCGCGTAAAGCCTGATCTCCTTCTGCGCGTGCGCGTCCAGGCGAAGGGCCAGGAAGCGGAAGAGGTTGTGGAGATCCATCTGCCAGTACATCTCGGTGTAGATCGAAAGGGGGAGGTTGATGCGGGCGATCTCGCGCGCGAGGCCCGAATCCACCATAGAGAGATAGTCCGCGTACGCCGCGTCCTGCCCCTTCCTGAGGCGGTCGATGACTTTAAGGGCATCGGCCTCGGGGAGAGGCTCGTCCTCACGTCCTTGCTTGTTGTCCGCGCTCTGCGCGGAGACGTCCTCCGGCCGAGGTAGGTAGAATTCGTCTCGCATGACCGAATACCGCCCGGAGATCTCGTTCACGCGCGCGGTCCGGTGCCTGATCCACTGCCGGGCGACGAAAACGGGGATTTTCACGTGGAAGGTGAGGACCACCTGCTCGAAGGGAGAGGTGTGCTCGTTGCGGAGGAGGTAGTCGATGAGGCCCGCGTCCTCGCGGACTGTCTTGGTCCCCTCGCCGTAGGAGACCCGCGCGGCCTGCACGATGCGGGAGTCTCCTCCGAGGTAATCCACGAGACGCACGAAGCCCTTATCTAGGACGGGGAAGCTCTTGTCCAGGATCGCCTCGGCCTCGGGCACTATGCAATGCGCCATGATCCCTCCCTCGCCGTACTCTATCCCGGGTGGCGGAAAGGGGCAAGGGAGCGCGAGGAGGATCGCCGGCCGCGCCGCGCGAACGCCTTCCGTGGACGCCGCCAGCGCGCTCAGCCCCGCTCCACGACCCTCAGGGGCTCCGTCACCGCGAAGCTGATCTCGACCATGCCCGCGACGCGGCGCGCATCGCCATCCCCCTCGTGCCAGGGCGTCTGGAAGACGATCTTGCTCTTGCCGTTCTTCCGAACGAGGTAGACGTTGCTCCGGTCCTCGCGCATGAGGGCTCGTATCATCTCGTTCGAGGAGGGCTTGTGGCAATCGAAGAGGCTCTTCCCGATGAGCGACGCGCCGCCGTCCTTTGAGAACTGCTCGCGCGTGCGCCGGTTCATCGCCACCACGATCCCCTCGGCGTCGCAGACCGTAACGGGGGCGTCCATGTCCAGGTACTTGTCGAAGTCGCTCATGGCGCGATCATAAACGCCGGGGCCCGGACGATGCAAGAACGGCGCCGGGTCCGGGCCGGCTCATCGCGGGCCCGCGCACGCGAAGGCGCGGGTCGAGTCCCGGCGTCGTGCTCCGTCAGCCCTTAGGCGGGACGCGGTTGAAGGTCCTGACAGCGTCCCTGAGCCAAGCGGCCGAATGCTCGGGAATACCCCGCTCGCGGGCGCGCCACGACCAATTCCCTCCGAGCGTCGAGGGCGCGTTCATCCGCGCTTCCTCGCCGAGGCCCAGGGCGTCCTGCAGGGGCAGCACGCACCACGCCGCCACCGACTTCATCGCCTCGCGCATGAGCGAAAGGGCCCGCTCTTCTCGGTTCCCGGGCTTCGTCCCGAGGTACGCGTCGATGAGCGGGAGGAGCTCGGCGGGCACCTCGCGATCCAACCAGCCGCGGAGCGTGTTGTTGTCGTGCGTGCCCGTGTACGCGAACGTACGTTTCTCGTAGTTGTGGGGAAGGAAGGAGTTCGACGCGTCCAGGCGCCCGTCGCCGCCGCGGGAGAAGGCGAACTGGAGGATGCGCATCCCGGGGAGCCTCAGGGCGTCGCGGAGGTCGTGCACCTCCTGCGTGATGAGCCCGAGGTCCTCCGCGATGATGGGGAGGTCCTCGCCAAGGTCGGCCTTGAGCGCGCTGAAGAGCTCGAGGCCCGGCCCTTCCTTCCACTGCCCCTCGCGCGCGTTGCTCCGCCCGTAGGGCACGGCCCAATTGGACTCGAAGCCGCGGAAATGATCGATCCTGACGATGTCGCAGGCGTCGAGCGCCGCGCCGACGCGCTTCCGCCACCACTCGTAGCCCGATTCCCGGTGAGCCTTCCAATCGTAGAGGGGATTGCCCCAGAGCTGGCCGTCCGCGGAGAAGTAGTCGGGCGGCACGCCGGCCACTTCGAGAGGCCGGCCCGAATCGTCGAGGAGAAAGAGCTCCTGCCGCGCCCAGACGTCCGCGGAATCGTAGGCGACGAAGATGGGGAGGTCGCCGACGAGGCGCACTCCCGCGGCGTTCGCCTTCATCCTCAGGGATGCGAGCTGTTCGTGGAAGAAGAACTGCAGGACCGACCGCGCCTCGATGTCGTCGATATGCGATCCGCGCCAGGCGGCGAGAGCCTCATCGTCCCGCTCCCGGAGCTCCGCGGGCCAATAGGTGGCCCACATCGCGCCGAAGGCGCCCTCAGCAGCGGCACGCGCGTCCATCTCATCCTTGATGGACATGAAGAGGGCGTAATCGTCCAGCCAATATGACGCGGCGTCGCGGAAAGCGCGGTACGCCGCCCTGCGCTCGGGAGCCGCGCGTTCGAGGAAGGCGCGGGCCGCCTTCATGAGGAGGGGCCGCTTCCAGGAGATGACCCATCCGTAATCAACGCGGTCCGCGGGGAAGGCGGGAAGCGGTTCGATGTCCGCGGGGGAGAGGAAGCCCTCGCCGAGGAGGAGGTCTGGCGAGATGAGGAGCTCGTTGCCGGCGAAGGTGGAGAATGCTTGGTATGGGGAATCGCCGTATCCGGTGGGCCCGAGGGGGAGCACCTGCCAGAGCCCCTGCTCCGCCGCCGCGAGCGCGTCCACGAAGGCGTGCGCCTCAGGCCCCAGGTCCCCGATCCCGTACCGGCCGGGAAGCGAGGTGATATGGAGGAGTATTCCCGAGGACCTCTTGCCCTCGGCCAAGGCGTTCATGCGGCCCGCGCCGCGGTCATGATCGTTCATGGCGCCGATCATATCCCGCGCGGAGCCGGGCCTTCAACCTAGGCGCATGAGAGTACGCAATCCTCGATAAGTCTTCCGAGTTTCCGGCTTATCCGCGCACGGTCCTGTAGAGGCCTCGGAAGAACTGCACGGCGCCGAACACGATGGCGCCCCAGGCGATCACGTAGCGGCCCCCGGACGAGGCCATCGAGTACGTCAACGCGGTCACGATCCCGCCTCCGACGCACCAGAGGCCGCCTATGAGCATGTCCTTCATCCCCGCCTTTCTGCGGGCCGAACCGTAGGCATCCCTGCACTTGGCGACGAATTCCTCCGCCACATGGTACTCCACGCCCTTCTCGGCGAGGGAATTGACGATCGTCGTTTCAGGGACTCTGTTTTTCAGCTGCTCGAGAACGTACGATACGAACGCGCTCGTCGCCTCGTCGCTCGTTTTCTCATTATTCGCGCCATCGCTCATGGGGACTCCTTCATCACGCGCTTTCGCCGATCGGCCTGCGCTCGTTCGCGGCGGCTCTCATGTCCAGTAATAGTCGACAGGCATCGCCCTGTCAACGAAAATCGATCGTCGCTTCGCGTTCACAGAAGCGGCCGCAGCTTTTCGATCGTGAGCGGCGCGCTCCCCTCATAGTGGTTGTTGACGTTGAGCCATACCGTCTTACCCCAGGTGCGGAGCTGCCTCAGCATCCCCGCCACTCTCGCGAGCTCCCCGTCCTTGGGACGGACGATCCTGCTCCAATCCTCGCCCGTACGCTCCTCCATGCCCTCCCGGTCCTCGCCGTGGAGCCGAACGCAGACGGTCTCCCCGATCCCCGCTCCGGCGCGCTCCGCCACCGCGCAGACGTCCTCCATCCAATAGCCTTGAAGCAGGACAGGCGCCGCGCCGCGTTGATCGAGGAACTCGAACCAGGCCGCGTCCATCCAGCGCGGGTTCCGGATCTCCACCGCGTAGCGGAGCCCGCGGGGCAGCGCGTCGAGGAAGGCGCCGAGCTTCTCCTTGAACGCCGCGGGCCCGGGCATCTTCTCCTTGTTGAGGTACTCGAACTGGAAGAGGTAGAGCCCGACCTTGTCCGCGAAGGAGCCGAGCGCGCCGATGAAATCGATAAAGAACTCCGGGTCTAGGAAGCGCGGATTCGCGACCAGGGGCTCGCCCTTCCTGGCATACGCGTGGCTGAGCGTAAGCGCGTTCGGGCACTTCACCGTGAAGCGGAAATCCGCGGGCACCGAGGCCGCATACCCCTCCGCGACGCCCCGCCGCGGCAGCGCGGCCTTCATGGCCCCGGAGGCGTCCGGTTTCCCCAGGCTCCAGAACCACTGGTCCACCTCAACGGAATCGTACTTCCGCGCGTACTCCGCGAGGTAGTCCTCCGGCTCCGCGCTCGAGTACACGAGCCCTTTCCAGGACGGATACTTCCACGAGCAGGTCCCGATGCGCATCGTTCCGAGCATAATGCGCGCCTCCAGGCCTCAAAGATACTCCATCCGGGGCGCCGCGCGACGCCTCGATAATAGAAGCGAGGGAAGCTCCCGCCTCCCCCGCGCCCCTTCCGGTAGCCTGAGAGGTATCGACCGCGGGCGGGCGCACTCCGCCGCTCGCTCCGGGCGCGCCGCCATCTCCTATTCGCGCGCCGGCTTCATCGGTGCGGAAGGTTTCAGCGTCAACGTGTCAGCGGTAAAATCGTAGATCCATCGTTCGCCGGCTTTCACGGTCGCCTCTTTCACGAAGGCCGCACCGCCTCCGGACAGGATGATTTTATAGGTTCCGTCCGGAAGGCTGATGTCGTCCACGTCGAAAACGGTCCATTCCTTGCCGGACTGGTCCAGCGCCGATAGCTTCCAATTGCGGAAATCGTGATTGGCGACCGTCACCGTCGCCGCCGCCGGTTGCTCGGAGAAGACGCCGTTGAACTCCGGCGTTTGAGCGGTGACGGCGAACCGGAACACCTGATCGAAATGCCCGGGCTGGCGGATAACCGCCTTGTAATATCCGTATTCGATACTGGACGAGAATTCGCCACGCCGGGCGCGGTATTCCTCGCCATTAATGGAAAGGGCCGCGTCCGAAGGTAGGCCTGTTATCCGGATCTTGCCCTTCGCCTTGTCCATTATATAATCTGCATTGGCGTTCTTCCACGATATCCGCGAAGCCGCTTCGTCGACGGCGATCATGAGCTGCGCTTCCTCGGCCAACCACGACAAGCGCATCCATTGGTTATCCATGTAGCGGTGGATTCCCCGAAAGGACGAATCGCGGTCGTAGGGATTCCAGGTATTGAAGAGTACCTGATCCTCGGGATCTCCGTATATTCCGTTCTGGTCCGTATCGATCAACATCATCCGGACGGGAACGTCTTTGCCGCCCGGCCCGGGCATCTTCACCGAAGCCGCGTAGTACCCGGCGTTCTGCACGTAATAGTTCTCGCCGTCCAGGGCGGCCTCGACGTAGACCAGGATATCACCGCCCTTCCCGCCGGAGAACCGGTATGCCGAGTATTCCGGGATATCGAGCGTCCTTTCCGGCACCTTTTCCCATGACCATGAGGTCTTCAGGACGCGTCTCTGCTCAGTATCGTCGTACCACTCCGTCACCGTGCGGGTTTCCCATTCGGAATAGTATTCCGTCTTCGATCTTTTCGTGAACGGATCGTAGACCGTACGCGGCTTCCGCACCATGACCTGTTCCGTCCTCAGGCGGGATTTGCGGACTTGCACGTTCTCGGTCACCCATTCCGTTTTGGATACGTGCCTGCTCACGTACACGGTTTTCCAGGGGATCGCTTCCAGATTGTAATAGTGATCGCCCTTCATCGCGATCGCCGAGGCCACGATGGTCGATCCATCGCGCGTCATCGCCATGCCCCGGCCAGGCATCTTCTCGAACGAAACGCTCGTCCCAGCGAATGCGACCGAGGCTCGGCCATCGATGAATTCCAGCTTCTTGCCGTTGATCGGGGGCGTGAGCCAGAGCGCCTCGGTAAATATGTCCGCCTCCCGCGTAAAGGGCATCGTTTGATCGGAAAGTTCGCTGATCGCTCCGGGCGAACGCCGTACCGTCATACAATTCGCGAAAAGAATTAGCGGCAGAAGCGCGAGGACGCATCGCTTGCCCATGAGGACCTCCGGAAGAAACCGCGCGGGAACGAACGCCGTTACCCGATGCGCGATGACGTGAAATCAATCCATTGATGCAGTTTTCGCGGGGATGCTTCGATCGCCATGCCTAAGCCATTCACGAACGCGTTCTCCGGAAAGAGCCGACTGATAGATTTAAAATCGAGAATAGCATGCGCCACCGCGCTATTCAAGTCCGGCCTTCATCCCGCGCGCTCGTCGCGCCGGGAACTGCCTGCGGGGATCACCCGAGACCCGCCACGCTCCCGCCGCCCGTCAATGAAACGGCAGCGATCGGCTTCCGAGCGTTCGCCGGATCGCCGGATTTTCGCGTTTGACCCCGCTCGGCGGCGCCCCGGACGAAAGCGGTATTGCCTTCCCTTCCCCGGCCCCGTATCTTCATGCGGAAGGAGCACGACGATGGACGAGCCCGTGACGCCGGAGGAATTCCTCGCGGCTTGCGACAACGTGACGACGCGCGAGGAGCTCGAGAAAAAGCTGATCGCGAAGCCGGACTTCCCTCTGGAGGCCTTCTACTGCGCGGGAAAGGGCGCCTACTGCAAGGACCCGGAGCTCTGCGTCCGGTTGGGCGCGAAGGCCCATCTGCCCACGCGGTTCGGCGAATTCGATATCTACGGATTCTACGACTGCAAGGCGGACAAGGAGCACACGGCCCTCGTGAAGGGCGATCCCGCGGGGCCCGATCCCTTCCCGGTCCGCATCCACTCGCAGTGCCACACGGGGGACGTTTTCGGATCGCTCCGCTGCGATTGCCGGGACCAGCTCGAGGCCGCGGTCAGGGAAGTGGAGAAGCGCGGACGCGGCGCGGTGATCTACCTGAAGCAGGAAGGCCGGGGCATCGGGCTCGTGAACAAGATCAAGGCGTACCGGCTGCAGGAGCTGGGCTTGGACACGGTGGACGCGAACCGCTACCTGGGTTTCCCGGACGACGCGCGCGACTATACGGTCGCGGCCAAGATCCTCGGAATCCTGGGCGTCTCGTCGGTCCTCCTCATGACCAACAACCCGGACAAGGTGGAAAAGCTCACGGCGGCGGGCGTGAGAATAGCGGGACGCATCCCGGTGGTGATCCCCTCGAATCCGCACGATACGGGCTACCTGGAAACGAAGCGCGAGCGGATGGGGCATCTCATCTAGCGGGGAGCCGGGAATCGTTTTTCCGGTTTGACACCGGACCGGAGCGGCGTATACTTGAGGGCACCGAGACCGAGCGCTCGAGTCGGTCCGGACAGAATGATGGAGAAAACGTCGATGCCTGGAATCCCGCTCCCTCCCGACCGAGCCGCCCGCGTGAACGCCGACCGGGTGCTCCTCAACGCTAAGCACCTCAAGGTTGGCGCCGCCGCGACGATAGCGGCGTTCGGCGCGTTCCTCATACAGCACGCCCTCGCTCCGGGCACCGATCCCGGCCAATGGCAGGACAAGGCCTTCCCCGCCATCTACATCGCGCTCATCTGCTCGGCCGCGGCTCTGCTCGCCTTCCTCCTCCTCGCTCCGCCGACGCTCAACGAAACGGCGCGCCGCGTCGCGTACTCGATCGCTATCTGCCCCATCATCGGACTCTCGACCTTCCTCTCGGTCATCGAGCTCACGATGGGCGATACCGATCTCTCCTCCATGTTCGGCGTCCTCCTCGGCATCTGCGTGTTCGTCAGCGCGAGCTGGTACTACTACCTCCTCATGGGCATGCTTTCACTCGGGGTGTTCATAGCCGGGCGATTCCTCGTCCCCGGGCTGGAGATGCCCGTGGACGCGTCGCTGACCGCTGCCGTGCTGGCGGCCGCGAGCGTGGGGCTGGGCACGTACCTGGAGCGCTACCGCCAGCGATCGCGCCTCCTCACTTATGAACTCGAGGAGGCGAACGAGGAGCTCCGGGAATTCTCCCTGCGCGACGGCCTCACGGGCGTCCTCAACCGCAGGTATTTCGACGAAGCCTTCCCGCGCGCGGTCGCGCAGGCGGGACGCTACGGGGAGCGGCTCTCCCTCCTCATCCTGGACATGGACGGCTTCAAGGAGCTGAACGAGAGGAGCGGCCGCCTCGCGGCGGACGACGCGCTCAGGGCCACCGCCCGCGCCTTGTCCATGATCGTCCGCGGAGCCGACACCGTCGCCCGCCTCGAGAACGACGCCTTCGCCGCTATCCTCCCGCGGACGGAGCCGGAGGAGGCGCGACGCATGGCCGAACGGCTCAAGGCCGCCGTCGCGGCGCTCGATTGGCCCTCGGTGCCGCGCCGCCTCTCCGCAAGCGCCGGCATCGCTTCCTTCCGCGAGGGCGATGCCGCCAAGGACTTGATCGAACGAGCGGAGCAGGCTCTGCGACGCGCCAAGCGCGAGGGAACCGGAGGCACGGCGCTCGCGAACTGAGCCGCCCGCAGGTGGCGTCTTTTTTTCTCGCCGCGAGCCGGGGCGTCTCCGCCTTGCCGCGATCGGGCCCGCGCGATATCTTCGAGTCGATGTATCACCGTAGCATTCCAGCCATCGCCCTCTCGATGTGTATCCTCTCCAGCGCCCTCGCGCCCCTTTGCGGCCAGGAAGCGGATGTCGACGTGCCGGCGGCCCTCGAGGGCGCCCTTCCCGAGGCCTCGAAGAAGGCCTTGGAAACGGGAGAATTCGTCATCGCCCCGAGCGGCAAGGACGCGCCCCGGCTCTACGACCTCACCGGCGAATTCGAGATCAAGCGCTCCGCCCTTCCCGGCGGCCCTAACGGCCTGACCCGCGTCGAGTGCCTATGGAAGGTCGATTCTGACGACGAGCCCGAGGCCCTTTTCGAGCGCATCCACCGGATCTCCGGGATGGGCGGCATGGAATACTACAGCCGCACGCGCAAGAAGATGCACCTTCTCGTCGTCGAGGCCTCGATGATCGATTCAAGAGACGCGACCCGCGACGTGCCCGATCCGCAGCCCGAGGCGCTCGAGGACGTCAATTTATTCGCTTTCCGGCAGAAAGACACGAAATTCGGCGAGAACCTCTATACGCTCAGGTCAGAGCGGCGGGACTCGTCGGTCGCGATGGCGGTGACGAACCTCACCGACATGAAGGTCGGTATCATCCCCGTCATCGGAAAAGGGAAGCTGACCACCGTTTTCATCCTTTACCGCACGGACTCGGGGTATCTCCTTTACTCGGGCGCGTTCACGAGCACGGGAAAGGGCTTGATCCCGACGAAGGAGATCGAAGAGTCGTTGATGAATCGGCTCAAAGCCCTGGGCACTTGGATCTTCGGGAAAGACGGCTCCCTTTCCCGAAAATAACGTCCTCTGAATAACGCATTGTTGTAGTCGCCCGCGTCGCCGTCCGAATAGCCGCCTCGGCAGGTCTCGAATAAATCCTTGTAAAACATAATCTTGATCGATTTCCTAATATTTTCTCTTTTTCATTGACAATTTCGGCCCTAAGTGCTAATTAATTAGCATGTGCTAAAAGGTTAGCACATGGCTTGACGAAGCCACGAAAAAGGCGCCTGAAATAAATCCAGGAAGGAAGGTTCCCATGCCGGATACCTTGAACAGAAGAGAACGCGAGATCATGGACCGCGTCTACGCGCGCGGCAGAGCGACGGCGACGGAAATCCAGGAAGATCTCGCCGACGGAACGAGCAATTCCGCGGTACGGACGATGCTCGGCATCCTCGAGGAGAAGGGCCAGCTCAGGCACGAGCAGGAAGGCAAGCGCTTCGTGTATTTCCCTGTCCAAGCACCCGCCGCGGCGGGCCGGGAAGCGCTCAAAAGGGCCGTGAGCACCTTTTTCGGAGACTCGGCCCGCGAGGCCATTGCCGCCCTCATCGACTCCGAGGGCGCGCGCCTGAGCGAAACGGACATCGACCGCCTCCGCGCGATGATCGACGCCGCCCGGAAGAGGGGGCGCTAGCATGGAACGCGTAACCCAGTTCATATCGATCTTCGCCGTCGGCGCCTTCATGAAAGGCGGCATCGCGATCGCCCTCGCGCTTATCCTTGTACGCGTCTTGAGGATAGGCTCGTCGAGGGCGCGCTTCGCCATCGTCCTCGGATCCCTCGTCTCGGGGATAGCGATCGGGGGCCTCTCGGACGCCGTCCGTGGCGCGTCGGCCTCGGTTCTCAACGCCACGGATTCGGCGGTCTCCATCGCATCAACGGGATCTCCGGGTGCGCCCCTCACGAGCGGCAAAGTCGAGACCGGCGATAACGGCGCCGCACGGCTTCATCTCCAGGAAAGCGGAGAAACGCGCGGAGCCGTCGCTCGCCTCGCCCGCCCCCGGATCGTCATCTCTCCCGCCGCCGGCAGGATTATCGCCCTCGCCTGGGTCATCGGCGCGGCCGCGTTCGCCGCCTACTGGGCGGCGGGAAGGCTCGCGCTCGCGCGCCTCCTCGGAACCGCGACGCCCGCGCCCCCGGGTCCCGCGCGGAACGCGCTCGAACGCGCGAAACGCCGACTTGGAATCAATGAGCCCGTACGGCTTCTCCTTTGCGACGCCTCCGTGCCCTTCGCGATGGGTGCCTTCCGCCCCGCGATCTGCCTGCCGCGCGACGCGCTCTCCTGGGACGCGGCCAAGCTCGACGCATGCCTTCTCCACGAGGCCGCGCACCTGAAACGCGAAGACGTCCTCGCCATGGCCATCGCCCGCGCGGCCCTCCTCCTCTGTTGGGCCTCGCCGATCGCCTGGGCCGCCCACGCTTCGCTCAAGCGCGACCGCGAGGAAGCCGCCGATGACCTGGTACTGCGGGCGGGCGTGCTCCCGAGCGCCTACGCGACAGTGCTCCTCGGCTTCTATTCCGCGCCCTCGGCATCGAACGGAATCCTCCAGCGCGTCTGCGGCATCGTACGATCGGAGCGCGCGGGATCGGCGGCGGCGGAACGGATAACGCGGGTGCTCTCGGGGCTGCGCGGACTCGGCGCGCGCTACCGCCTCAGGCGGGCCCTCGCCTGCATCGGGGTCGGCGCGGCGCTCGCCGCGATCGGATCGACGCGATCGGCGATCGCGCAGGAAAAGAGCGTTTCCGCTTTAGAATCGCCCTCGGCGCGTGAAGCCGGCGATCCCCGTCTCCTATCCATCTCCGCGGAAGGGGATACGATCGCGGTGACCTTCGAGATGGGCGGCTTCAAAACCACCGTGAAGGGCAAGCCCTCGGATTTTCCCGTGCTCAAACCGCTCGAGGGAGAAGCCTGCACGCGGAAAGCGGTATCCCTCGCTCACGACCAAACGGTATCGCCGATCACGGACGATCCGTACTTCCATGCCGGCATCGATATCAAGGCGATCCAAGGTACGCCCGTATGCTCGACCGCGGACGGCACAGTGGAGGAGCTGAGCTACGATGAGAATTACGGCATCTACGTCGTCATCGCCCATGGGATATTCCACACCGTGTACTCCCATCTCAGCGATACGAGGGTCGCGCGGGGCCAGGCCGTGAAAGCGGGAACCCGCATCGGGAGCGTCGGTGACACGGGCCGCTCCACGGGCCCGCACCTCCACTACGAGATCCGTTTCAAGAGCGATGACTGGAGAAGCGGTCCGTCCTTCGATCCAGCCCTCTTCATTTTCTAGCATCGACCCCGGGGAATGACGGCTTGCCGGCGCGGCCGGCAAGCCGTATCCTTTGCGGCGTGGACGGGCCAAGCCGGAAACGCAGGCCGAGCCGTTCCGAGGAGGAGGCGCTATGCCGTTCTTGGAATTCCCCGAGGGCTTCGAGTGGGGCGCCGCCACCGCGGCGACGCAGATAGAGGGAGCATGGAACGAGGACGGCAAGGGCGAATCCGCCTGGGACCGCTTCGCGTCTCTGCCCGGGAAGGTCAGGGACGGAGACACGCCTGCCGTCGCCTGCGACCATTACCATCGCCTCGAGGGCGACATCGAGCTCATGCGTTTCCTCGGGCTCAAGACATATCGTTTCTCCATCGCGTGGACGCGCATCCTCCCCGAAGGCCGCGGCGCCGTCAACAAGAAGGGCGTCGAATTCTACCGGCGCCTCGCCTCGGGCCTCCGCGCCGCCGGCATACGGCCCGCGGCCACGCTCTTCCACTGGGACACGCCGCAGGCCCTCGAGGATAAGGGCGGCTGGCTCGAGCGCGGCGCGGCGGCGGCCTTCGAGGAATACGCGAAAACCTGCTTCGGGGAACTCGGCGACCTCGTGGATACGTGGATGACCCTCAACGAGCCGGGCGTGCTCGTAGACGCGGGATACACGATCGGAAAGCACGCGCCGGGGCTGAAATTGCCCACGCGCTCGCTCCAGGTCGCCCACCACCTCCTCCTCGCGCACGGCCTCGCCGTGAAGGCCTACCGCGACGCGGGCGGACGCGGAACGATAGGCGTGGCGCTCAACGCCTCTGACGCCGTGCCGGACGAGCCCGGCCCCGAGCATCGGCTCGCCGCGGACAACCTCTTCTCGGGGCTCCTGCGTTGGTACGCCGACCCGATCCTCCTGGGCGGCTATCCCGAGGCCGCCGCCCGCGCGTTCAAGGCGATGGGCAGGTTCCCCGAGATCCGTCCGGGCGACATGGACCTCATCCACCAAGGCGCGGACTTCCTCGGCGTCAACTACTACTTCCCGCTCTTCATACGCGCGACGCCGACCGCGGACGATCCCTACGGCCTCTCGGTCCGTTTCCGGAGCGATCTGCCTCTCACCGCTGGAACGTCGTTCCCGAGGGCCTCGCGCGGCTCCTCAAGCGCCTCGCCCTCGAATATCCCGGCGTTCCCATCATGATCACGGAAAACGGCGCGGCCTACGACGACGCTCCGACCAAGGGCGCCGACGGCGTGGTAAGCGTTCATGACCAGAAGCGCGTCGCGTACTTGCGCTCCCATATCGCCGCATGCCGCGACGCCCTCGATTCCGGCGTTCCCCTCAGGGGCTACTACGTCTGGTCGCTCATCGACAATTTCGAATGGGAGCACGGCTATTCCAAGCGTTTCGGAATCGTCCGCGTGGATTACGGGTCCCAGGAGCGGATCGTCAAGGACTCCGGCCTCTTCTACAAGGACATCATCGCGCGGAACGGGATCGACGCGCGATGAGCGAGCGATAGATGGACGGCCTTGACGAGCTCAAGCGGTTGATCGCCGCCTCGTCGAACGCGGGCCACGGTTCGTAAGTCAGCGTGGTTTTG
>CAZIEI010000068.1:0-16525 GCA_964538705.1 uncultured Spirochaetales bacterium
CCTCCAGAGCTTCGACTTCCTCGAGCTCTACAGGAGACAGGGCTGCAGGCTCCAGATCGGCGGAGACGACCAGTGGGGGAACATCGTCGCCGGCATCGAGCTCATCAGGAGGGTGGAGGGAGGCGAGGCCTTCGGGCTCACCTTCCCCCTCATCACGACCGCGGACGGGAAGAAGATGGGCAAGACCGAGAAGGGAGCGCTCTTCCTCGATCCCTCGATCACGAGCCCCTACGATTTCTTCCAGTACTGGCGCAACGTCCAGGACGCGGACGTCGGGCGCTTCCTCCTCATGTTCACCTTCCTCCCCGCGGAGGAGTGCCGCTCGCTCGCGGCGGGGAAGGACGCCGCGCTCAACGCCGCCAAGGAGCGCCTGGCATGGGAGGTCACGGCCCTCATCCACGGGAAGGAGGAGGCCGACAGGGCCCTCTCCGCCGCGAAGGCCGCCTTCGGCGGCGGCGGCGACGCCTCCGAGATCCCGACCACGGCCGTGCCGAGGGCGGAGCTCGACGCGGGCGTCCCCGTGATCGACCTCATGGTACGCTCGGGACTCGCGCCCTCGAAGAGCGAGGCGAGGCGCCTCGTCCAGCAGGGCGGCGCCTCCGTCAACGGCGAACGCGTCGCTGACGAGAAGGCTGTCGCGGACTCGCGGATGCTCGACGCTTCGGGTTCCCTGACGCTCCGCGCGGGTAAGAAGCGCGTGGCGAGGATCGTCCCGGCATGAGCGAGACCCTGCGCAAGCTCCGGGCGCTCAACGACGCCGCCCGCGTCATGAACTCCCGCCTGGAGACGGGCGCCCTCCTGGACGAGATCCTCTCGACCGCGACCGGGACCCTCGCGTTCCCGGGCTTCGCCTTCCTCGCGATCGAGGGGCGCGAACGCGCGGCGGTGCCGAAGCGCTGGAAGGGCTTCGACGACGCGGCCATGCTGAGGCTGAGGCTCGATCCATCCTCGGGGGCTCTCGCGCAGGTGGAGGCCTCGGGCAAGACGCGGATCCTGGGGAGCGCCGCCCAGATAGGGCTCCCCGAGCCGAATCCGGGCGGCAGCCTCCTCGTGTCGCCCCTTCCCGGCGACGACGGAAACGCGGGCTTCATCGCCGCGCTCTCCGGCGCGGGCGGATCCTTCGACGAGGACGACGTGGAGGTCTTCTCCATCTTCAGCTCGCAGGCCGCCACGGCCTACGGGAACGCCGTCCTCCACGGCAGGGCCCTGAAGCAGAACAGGGAGCTCGCCGCCCTCTCGCGGATCGGCGCGGCCCTCAATTCCTTCTCGGATTCCGACGAGCTCCTCAAGGAGATCCTCGTGGCCGCGCAGTGGGCCCTCGGATACACGCAGTGCGCGATCCTCCTCCTCGACGAATCCAAGGAGAACCTCGTCATCAAGGACGCATACGGCCATGACGAATTCTTCAGGAGCGGATACCGCTTCCCCGTCGGAGCGGGCATCCCCGGCGAGGCCTTCAGGGACCGGAAGAAGATACTCGTCCGGGACGCGTCCAAGGATCCGCGCTACGTGAAGGAGGCCTCGACGGCCGTTTCGGAGATGGCCTGCCCCCTCCTCGTGCAGGGCGAGGCCATCGGCGTCATAGACGCCGAGAGCTCGGACCGCTCCTTCGGCGACGAGGACCTCGTGCTCCTCTCCGCCTACGCCGAGCAGGTGGCCACCGCTCTCAGCAACGCGGACATGATATCGAGGCTCGCGTACTCCAAGGAGAAGCTCGAGGCCAACCTCGAGGACATCAAGCGGATGAACGAAGAGCTCAGGGAGTACTCGAATCGGCTCTCGTCGTCCAACGAATTCCTCGAGAAGCGCGTCCACGAGCTTCAGACGCTCTACGAGGCGGGCAAGGCCATCACCTCGAGCCTCGACCTGGACCAGACCCTGGCCGCGATCATGAACATGGTCAAGGACATCATATCGGTCTCCTCGGGCACGGTCATGCTCCTGGACGAGGAGACGCGGGAGCTCAAGGAGAAGGTCCGCTTCGAATTCGAGGACGAAAAGGCCCCTCGAGGGGCCAAGGACTCGGAATCGGTCATAGACATACCGCTCACGATCGGGGACAGGACGATCGGCTCGTTCAAGTTCGCCTCGGCGAGCCTGGACGGGATCTCGGAGGCGGACAAGCGGATCCTCATGACCCTGGCCTCGCAGGCGGCGATCGCCATCGAGAACGCCCGGCTCTTCGAATCGACCCAGAACGCCTACTTCGACACCATCAGCTCCCTCGCGCGCGCCATCGAGACCCGGGACCCGTACACCAAGGGGCACTCGGAGCGGGTGACGGACTACGCCTCCCGGCTCGTGGAGCGGCTCGGCCTCAAGGAAGAGGACGCCTCCGTGGTGAAGTACGCCGGGCTCCTCCACGACATCGGGAAGATCGGGATCAGCGATTCCATCCTCAACAAGGCGACCCTCCTCACGGAGGTGGACCTGGGTTCGATCAGGGAGCACCCCCTCCTGGGCGACGCCATCCTGTCGCCCCTCCGCTTCCTCCAGGACGCCCAGGCGGTCGTCAAGCACCACCACGAGCGGTGGGACGGCAAGGGCTATCCCGACGGCCTCTCGGGAGAGGGCATCCCGCTCCTCGCGAGGGTCGTCGCCCTCGCGGACGCCTATGACGCGATGACGACGGACCGGCCGTACCGGAAGGCCATGACCGCCGCGGAGGCCCTCGCCGAAATCGAGCGGGGCGAGGGCGGCCAGTTCGATCCCTCCCTCGCGAAGGCCTTCAGGGAGATGATACAGGACGGGAAATGACGTTTTTTTCCGTTGACGCGTGGAATTCCCGGGGCGCATGATATAATTCGGCGCGGGGGTGAACATGGCAAAGGACTACAAGTCGATCAACGCCAAGCAATGTTACGCCTGCATGAACTGGGACGGGACGCGCGGCATCAACGCCGCGAAGAAGCAGATCCTCGTCGACGACCGCGATGAGGCGAATTGCCGTTACTGGCACGTGAAGAAGCAGGGCGACGACGCCTGCGTCCAGTTCAATCCCATTCGATAGCGCCGAAGCGCTCGGCTTCCGCCATGGCCGCGGCGGCGGCGCCGGGGCCGAAGGCCTCGTCGAGGGCCGCCGCCGAGTCCGCCGGGAGGGGCGCGGAGAGCGCCCGCGGCAGGACGCCGTCGCGGAAGCCGAGGAAGGCGCAGTGGAGGATGAATCCGCCCTCTCTCGCGCTCCCTCCGTACTTCGCGTCGCCGGAGAGGGGATGCCCCCGCTCGGCCGATTGCGCCCGTATCTGGTGATTCCTGCCCGTCGTGATTCTCATGACGGCGAGCGTCGCCTCAAGCGAACGCCTGATCGGGCTCGCGAAGGTTTCCGCCTTCTTGCCCTCCGAATCGCTCCTCACGCTCCTGCCCTCGTTCCTGAGGCGGGCGAGGGAATCGATCCAATGCTCGGGGCTCTCGAGGTCGCCGTCGACGAGGGCGACGTAGGCCTTGACGACGCGGGACGACGAGAACGCCCCGTGGGCCGCGCG
Organism: uncultured Spirochaetales bacterium; assembly: GCA_964538705.1. GTDB lineage: Bacteria > Spirochaetota > Spirochaetia > Treponematales > JBGSOB01 > CAYNQK01. The sequence continues at coordinate 3,483 of CAZIEI010000068.1, forward strand.
CGCGCCCGCGAGCGACTTGGCGAAGAGGAGCGCCCCGGTGGTGCCCTTGTCGAGCCGATGGCAGGGGCCGGGCCTGAAGGAGACGCTCGGGGGGATCTTGCCCTCGAGGTAGGCGATCACGTCGGCGTCCAGTCCGCCGAGGCCGTGGACGGGGCGGCCGCGAGGCTTGTCGATGGCGAGGACGCGCTCGTCCTCGTAGACGATCCTCAGGGGGAGGCCCGGAGGCCCGGGCCGGACACGGCGCTCGGCGGGACGCGAGGATCCTGCGGGCGCGCCCCGCACCTCGATCTCGTCGCCGGGCGCGACTCGGTAGCCGGACGGGGCTCGGGAACCGTTGACGCGGACGAGGCCGCGGCGGATCAGGGAAAAGATGGCGGAGAGGCCGGCGCCCGGGAGGCCGCGCCTCAGGACCCTGTCGAGGCGCTTCCCGGAATCGTCTTCTCCGGCGGTGAACCGGTACTTGTCGTCGCGCTCCATCGGTGGATTCGAGGGTAGCGGCGGCGGGACGGGGGGTCAAGGGAGGCCGCCCGGCGGGATCGACTTGACAAAACGGTGAATATCGAAAGAATTACCGGGATGCCCGCAGAGCCCTCGAGGAGCCGACACATCATCGAATTCCTGGGGAATCCCGTGTTCCTCTCGGCCTTCTCGAGCCTCATGGTGGCCCAGCTCATCAAGGCGGTCATCTCCCTCTTCCGCTTCAGGGCGAAATCCCTCAGGGACGTCTTCGCTACCCTCATGTGGCGCACGGGCGGCATGCCCTCGAGCCACGCCGCACTCACGGTGAGTCTCTGCACCGCCATCGGCGCCCGCGAGGGCCTCGGGTCGAGCGTCTTCATCCTCTCGCTTTTCTTCTGCCTCGTCGTGATGCGCGACGCCCTCGGCGTCAGGCGCTCTGCGGGCCTCATCGCGCGCGCTTTCAACCAGGTGGGGCGGGAGCTCAACGAGAAGCACGGCATCGCCTTCACCCACATCAAGGAAGTCCACGGACACACGCCCACGGAGGTCGTCGTCGGATCGCTCCTGGGATTCTTCATAGCGCTTGCCTTCTCTTTCCTCTGATCGGAAAAAAAACGATGCGCATGGCAAGGCTGGCCGCCGCGTTCGCCGCGCTCGCCGCCCTCGCGGGATCGGCCGCTCTCGCGTCGCGGGCCCGGGCGGCGAGGCCCTGGAAGGCCGCCGTACTCGCGGCGGTCAGGCCCGTGGACGCCGTAGCCGCTGAGGCCCTCCTGGAAGCCGCCTTCCCCGGCGCGGTCGTCTCCGCGCGAAGCCAGGAAGCCGCCTTTTCCTCCTTCTCCGGCATCGAAACCGTGAGGCTCGCCGAGCTGGATTCGAAACTCGACGAGGACGATCCCCGCTATGATCGCTACCTCTCAGGCCTCGGGTCGTACTTCAAAACCGGATCCGGCACCGAGGAACGGGAGATCATCTACGTGATCGCCGGAAGGGGAGCCGAAGCGCGGGCGCGGAGGACTCTCGAGGCCCTTCCCCCCGACGATTCAGGCGGAGCTCGCTGGGCGGTCGTGGCGTCGGCGGAATCGACGCCTCCGTGGCCCGCTCTCGCTGGCCTCGCCGTGGTCGTCGCGCTCATCATCGCGTCGGGCGGCGCTCGTGGTGCATGGGCAGTCGCCCCGCTCGCCGCGTACCTGCCCGCGATCCTTCTCGGTGGCGCCGCCGCGGCGGCCGCCGCGCTCGCGTCGGGGTATCTCCTCTCGATCCTCGCCCTTATGCGCCTCGCCTTCCCATACGATCCCGGCCGGCGCTGGTCCGACTTCCTCAAGGCCCTCCTTACGTCGCGCGGCGGGCGGACCATCGCCGCGGCGTTTACGATCACGTTGGCGGCGTCCATCGCAGTCCCCTCGGCACTCGCCGCCACGATCGCCTCGGCGATCGCCTCGGCGCTCATCGCTGACGCGATCGAGCGTCGCCGAGCGATGACGAGGCAACACGGGATATTCACGCCCATCCCGCTCCTCGGAAGGGCATCGGGCGCCTGGTGCTCCGCGGGATCCCGTGTCGCCATCGCGTCCATCGGTCCTATTATCGCTTGCACGGCTTTTCTCTGGGGCGCCGGCGCGGGAAAAGATTCCCTATTGAGCATCCCTCATCCGCGCCGCTATACTCAGGAGGGGGCTGAGGACGCGCCGTCGCTCCCCTCATTCGAGGATTACCTGGAGCATATGGAATTCCAGCAGCGGTTCGGCACAACGAGATTGCCCCTGGGAAGCGCCGCGGACGCGAGTGCGTACGCGCGCGTGGACCTCGACCCCGCGGGATTCGCGCGCGAGGGGGAGGAGATCCGCGTCCATACAACTCACTCCCTCCCGAAGAGGGGCATTGAGCGCGCGCTCAGGGCCGAGGGGCGCGGCGCGTGCGTCGTCCTTGGTCCCTGGCCCGGGAGGAACGCCGGAACGGCGAGCGGAGGAGCGGCCCTCGGAATCTCCTCGGCTTCGCTCGCGGCCCTGGCCGCAGCCGTCGCTCGCGCGCCATTTAAGCGGAGGCGCCGTGCGCGGTGAACCCGGCGGCGTAGACATACCCCCCGGACCTTCCTGGCCCGAGCCCGAGCGCGGGGTGCGGAACGCCTTCATACCCCCCATCGCGATCATTTCGATGCGGCAGACGGGATCCCGGCAGGCTCGCTGCCTCGTCGCGACCGGTGACCACGTCGAGGAGGGGCAGCTCATCGGCAGGGCCGAGACTCCCGACGCGACAAACGTCCACTCGTCCATTCCCGGAACCGTCATTGCCGTGCGGAGGATAGCCTGCGGCGACGGGACCGATGCCGAGGCCGCCATCGTGGAATTCGGCGGCTCCTTCACGCGGCTGGGGAGGAAGCGGGAGCTCTTCCCGTGGAGGAGCATGTCCGTCCACGATCTCCTCCATCTCATCGGCGAGCGCGGCGTGCCAGGGAGGTCCCCCGACGAGGGCCCGCTCATCAGGGCGCTCTCGCCGCTCAGGCAGGGGAAGGCGCAGACCATCCTCGTGGACTGCTCGGACGCCGAACCATACCAATGCGCCCAGAGATCCTGTGCCCTCTCGCGGCCCGGGGAGATCGCCGAAGCGATGGAGATCCTCATGAAGGCGGTCGGCCCCGCGCCCGTCGCGCTCTTCTCGCGCCCGGAGGACCGGGCGGCGGAGCGCGCCCTCGCGGACGCCATGGCGAAGCGGGGTATCTCCCCGACGGCGTTCGGCGTCCCCGCGCGCTATCCGTCGCCGTCGGCCGCCGCCATGCGCGCGCGGATCAGGGGCGCGAAGGTCGCGGGCGGTCCGGACGCGGAGCGCTGCCCCGTGGTTTCCCCGACGGCCCTCCTCGCCCTCTACGACGCCATCGTCCTCAACAAGGCCTCGATCGAGCAGTACGTGACGGTCGGCGGGGACGGCGTGAGGAGCCCCGCGACCCTGCGCGCCAGGATCGGCACGAGGATAGGCGACCTCATCGGGGAGTGCGGGGGCTTCAAGGGCAGGGCGCCCAGGCTCATCGTGGGGGGCGCCCTCACGGGGACGGCGGTGACCGATCCCGGCACGCCCGTGCTCAAATCGACCTTCTCGGTGCTCGCGCTCGGGGGAGGGGACCGGAGGAGGCAGGCGCGGTCCGCCTGCATCAGGTGCGGCGAGTGCGCTTCCGCATGCCCCTCGGCCCTCGACCCCGGAACGCTCCACAAGCTCATCGCCGCTGGAAGGCGCCAGGAGGCGCGCGCGGACGGGATCGGCGATTGCGTCAGGTGCGCCGCCTGCGCCTACGTCTGCCCCTCGAGGATCCCCCTCCTCTCGATCATTTCCGGAGCCCTGGACTCGGGATGGGGTTCCAGGTGAGCGCCGCGATGCAGGCCGATGCGAGGCCCGCGATCGATCCGCCGCACATCCACGCGGCGCGGTCCCAGCGGAGGATGGCCTGGGCCGCCGTCGCCGCCCTCGCGCCCGCCGCGGCCTGGGGCGTCGCCGGCTACGGGTACCGCGCGGCGCTCGTCGTGGCCATAGCCGTGCTGACGGCCGTCGCCTCGGAAGCCGCGGTCGGCCTCCTCAGGCGGAGAACGACCGCGCTCGACGGGACGGCGGCCCTCACGGGCCTCATCGTCGGCATGGCCCTGCCTCCCGGCGCGCCGCTCGCCGTTCCCGCCATCGCCTCGGCGTTCGCCGTGCTCGCGGTGAAGGCGCCGGCGGGCGGGCTCGGGGCCAACTGGGCGAATCCCGCGATGGGCGGGATCGCCTTCGTGTACGCGAGCTTCGGCGGCGCCCTCTCCGGCTACGCGCTCCCCGCCACCGTGCGGGGAGCGGACGCCCTGAGCTCGGCGACGCCCCTTCGCGGACTCGCCGAGGCGGGATCGGCGCACGGAGCCTTCGCGGTCACGGGATTCGATTCCGACGCGACCAAGCTCCTGAACGACGTCCTGTTCAGGCCTCTCGGCGCGCCGATGAGCGAGGGCTACATCGATCTCGTCCTCGGCAACAGGCCGGGCGCGATCGGGGAGGCGTCCATCGTCCTCCTCGCGCTCGGGGCCGTCGCCCTCATCGCGGCGCGGGTGATCCGCTGGGAGATACCGCTCGCGGGCTGCCTCGCGCTCGCGGCCCTCGAGTGGACGCTCGGCGGCCTCCCGCGCGGGGGCGGGCTCTTCTCGGGCGACGCCCTCCTCGCGCTCGCGGGGGGATCGGCCTTCATCGCGCTCTTCTTCTGCGCCACCGATCCCGTGACCTCGCCGAGGACGGGGAGATCGCGCGTCGCCTACGGGGCCTTCCTCGGGGCCCTCGTCTTCGTCCTCCGGATCTCGGGGAAGGGCGGCGACGGCACGGCTTTCGCGGTCCTCATGGGCAACGCGCTCGCGGCCGCGATCGAGCGCGCGCCGGGACGCGGGAAGGCGAGGGGGGCGAAATGAGGTCGAGGGACGAGGCTCGCGGGGGCGGCACGGGCATCCTCGCCGTGGCCGGCTGCCTGCCCGTGGCGGTCGCCGCCACAGGCTTCGCTTCAGGACTCTACCTTGGGGCGGCCATCCTCGCCGTCTCGCTTTTCCTCCACGCCTGCTTCCTGATAACCGGGCGCATCATCAAGCGGGGAGGGTATCGGCTCAGGATTTCCTTCCTCGTCGCGGGATCGCTCTTCATCGCTCTCCTCAAGTTCTGCCTCTCCGCGCTCGATCCCGGGGTCGCACCGGACGCCTTTATGGCGATGGACATGATCCTCCTCTGCACGCTCATGCGTTCGGGCGCGGAAGGATGGGAGGAGGACCTCGAGAGGCGCGCGATTCCCTCGGTGGCCCGGCTCAAGGCGCCCGCGCTCGCTTCCCTCTTCGTCGTCCTCGCGGGCCTCGCTCGTGACGCGTTTGGATCGGGAAGGCTGACGCTCCCGCTCATGGAAGGGAGGAGCGTGGCTCTCCCGCCAGAAACGGCCCTGCCCTCGGCGGTCATCGCGTCGCCTGCGGGGCTCCTCCTCGTAGCGGGCTTCACGGCCGCGGGGCTCAAGGCGCTCGCGTCGGCGATCAGGGGGAGGAGACAGTGAGCGCGCCAGGCATCGCCTTCGTCATGGTATTCACGGGGAATGTCGTCCTTGACGCGCTCTTCGGCATCGAGGACGCGCACGACAGGAAACCCGCGTCCGGATGGGAGGCGGCCGCCATCGCCTTCCTCGGCGCCTTCGCCGGACTCGCGTCGGCGACCGCTTCATGGCTCCTCTCGCTCGCGCGCGCGTCCTTCGCGCTCGCTCCGGCGATCCTCATCCTCGTCTTCCTCGCCTCGCGCGGGATCGAGGAGGCGGCGAAGAGAGCGCGGCCGGGATCGGCCCCGCGGATCGCGGAGACCATGGCCAGGATCGAGGCGTCGTCGATCGCCTACGCCATCGGCCTCGTGGTGGCGGGATCGGGCGTCGGCTGGATCGAGGGGCCCGTGGCGGGGCTCGCGGCGGCGGCGGGATACTTCGCGGCCACCTTCCTCCTCAGGAAGCTCGCCGCGCGCGCCTCGCTCGAGGACGTTCCGCAGCCCTTCCGCGGGAAGCCGCTCCTCCTCGTCAATGCCGCCCTCGTGGCTCTCGCGTTCACCGCGCTCGACTCGATCGCCTCGAGGCTTACGGGAAAATAAGAGCTTCCGCCGTCCGGAAGGCGGGTCTTCCTCTGGGCCGCGGCTTATGCGTATAATGGGGATTCCGTGAAAGAACGTTCAGTCATCCTTGGCTTTTCAATCCACTTTCCCCTCGGCTCGGACCCCGCGGCCGCGGAGCGCTCCTACCAGGCGCGCGTGAGGCCGCTCCTCTCGCGCATCTACGCGAATCCAGCCCTGCCGGTGGCCGTGCACCTCTCCGGCGCGGCGCTCAAGATGCTCGATTCCGCGCACCCCGAGATCGTCATGCTCATCAAGGAGCTCGCGCGCCGCAAGCAGGCGGAGATCGTGGGCGGCGGATACTCGCATCCGCGGCTCCCACTCATCCCGCTTACGGACCGCCTCGGCCAGATCGAGCAAGCCACGACGCTCATAAGGCAGGCCTTCGACAAGCGTCCGCGCGGCTGTCTCCTCCCGGGGATGCACTGGGAGCCCCAGCTCGCCTCGACGCTCAATGCGGCCGGGATCGACTACACGTTCCTCGACGAGTCCCTCTTCCGCGTCGCAGGCTGCGATCCGCGCCTCCCCCAGGTCACGGAGGACCAGGGGCGGACCGTGACCGTATTCCCAGCCAAGGCCTCCTTCGGCGCGGCCCTCGACGCGGATCCCGCCGCCTTCGCGCGTGCCATGGCCGCGGACTTCCCCTCGGGGGCCGGCGTCCTCGCTTATTTCCTCGACGCGGTGGCCATGGACGGCGACGCCGACGCCGCCGAATTCGAGCTCATGGTCGAGCGCTTCCTCAAGACGATGATCGCCCTCCGCGACGACTTCGGGCCTTCGCTCCCCTCGCGCTTCCTTGGGCCGGACGCCGAGCGCGGGAGGGCCTACTTCTCCGACGCGGGTACGAGGGGGAGGCCGATCCAGGGCACCCCCGCCGCCCGGATCTACGGCAAGATGTACTTCGTCCACGGGCTCGTGAACCAACTCAGGGGCGACAAAGCGCGGAAGAAGGCCGCGCGCGAGCTCGTCTGGAAGGCGCAGGGCCACGAGGCCTTCCACTGCGCCGCGGGAAGCGACGGGCCCGCGGTGTCCAGGGCCCGGTCCGCGGCCTACGCGGCCCTCATCGAGGCCGAGGTCATCACGCGCGAGAAGGGCGTCTTCATGCCCTCCCTCGTCCCGATCGACTACGACTTCGACGGATACGAGGAGTACCTCTTCCAGGGTTCTGAGCTCGACGCCTACGCCCACCGCTCAGGGGGCGCCATCGTGGAGCTCGACGTCCTCCAAGCCGCGGCCAACGTCCTCAACCCGCGGCGGGGCGGGCTCGGCTCCCTCTTCGAGGACGCCGTGGAGCAGGGCGATTCGTCGGACTCCCGACCGCAAGCGGCCGGAGCGGCTCCCTTCTCGGTGGAAGCCTGCGACTCGGCGCGCGCGGACCTGAAGCTCGCTCGCGAATGGATTCTCCCGTCGGGAGCCCCGGCGCGGCTCGAAAAGCGCTACGCGTTCAGGCGCAACGGCGTGTACCTCACGGCGTCCGTGGTAAACATCGGAACCTCGCGCCTCTCCGGGCGCTACGCGAACGCCTCGACCTTCGCCACGAGGCTCAAGGACGGCCAGCAGAACGCGGTCAGCGCGGTGACAGAGGCCGGGGAGGTCCTGCTCAAGTCCGAGGGGACCCAGCGCCTCAAGGCCTTCGAGTCCTTCCAGGCGGCGGACGCGAAGGGAAAGACCCTCATCGAGGTGATCGCCGACGGGAAGCCCGCTTGCGAGGCCTCGCTCTTCGAGGAGGGCGACGCGAGGCTCGCCTTCTCCTGGAAATTCTCCCTGGAACCGGGGGAGCGCTTCGAGGCCTCCATCCAGTTCCTCATACATTCCCGCCGCGCGCGGAGCGGCGACTGAAGGAAGCTCGATGGCCGGATTCCTCTCGTCCCTCGCGGGAAAGAAAGTGCACATGGTGGGCGTGAAGGGCACGGGAATGAGCGCCCTCGCGGAAATCCTCTGCTCTTCGGGGATCGTCGTCTCCGGTTCGGACGTCCCGGAGAAATTCTACACCGACGTCGCGCTCGCGAAGCTCCCGCTCAGGCTCTTCGAGGAATTCACGCCAGCCTGCCTCGAACCCGACGCCGCACTCCTCATTTATTCATCGGCGTACAAAGCGGAAACCAATCCCGTCATCGCCGAGGCCGAACGGCGCGGCCTTCCCATCATGCTCTACACGGAAGCCCTCGGCGCGCTCTCGGGCGATTTCGACTCCACCGGGATCGCGGGCGTCCACGGAAAGACGACGACCACCGCCATCTCCGGGACCATGCTCAAGGCCGCGGGCGCTCCGGCGCTCGTCCTCGCGGGATCCGCCGTCTCCAACTTCGGCGGCAAGTCGACGATGGACCTCGGGAGGGATTTCTTCGTCGCGGAGACCTGCGAGTACCGGCGGCATTTCCTCTCGTTCAAGCCGCGGCGGATCGTTCTCACGAGCGTCGAACTCGACCACCAGGACTATTTCAAGGACTACGGGGACATTCTCGACGCCTTCGTGTCCTACGGGAAATCCCTCGCCGAGGGCGGCGAACTCGTCTACTGCGCGGACGATGCGGGAGCGGCCGAAGCTGCCTGCGCTATCGCGCGCGCTCGGCCCGACCTCCTCATGACTCCCTACGGCTTCGAGGCCGAAGGACGGTACCGGCTCTCGGCCTATGCCGCGGGCGAGGGCGTCGCGCGCTTCCGCCTGGGAGCCTTCGCATCGCCCCTCGAACTTAAGATCCCCGGGCGTCATATCGCCCTCGATGCGGCGGCGGCGGCGGCGGCCGTATCCTCCATCCTCAACGCAGGAGCGGGCAGGGCGGCCGACGCTCCGATCGGCGCCGCGGCCGAGGCGGCGATCGCCCGCGGCCTCCTCGAATTCCGGGGGTCCAAGCGGCGATCCGAGATCCTGGGCGAGGCGGGAGGGGTCCTCTTCATGGACGACTACGCCCACCATCCCACGGCCATAAAGGCGACCCTGCGGGGCTTGCGCGAATTCCATCCCCGGAGGAGAATCGTCGTCGATTTCATGTCCCACACCTATTCGAGGACGGAGGCCCTTCTCCAGGAGTTCGCTTCTTCCTTCGAGGACGCGGACGAGGTGATCCTCCACAGGATCTACGCCTCCGCGCGGGAGGCCTACTCGGGCGGAGTCCGGGGAGAGGACCTCTTCAGAGAGGCGGCGAAACGGCATTCGCGCGTGGCCTACGTGGACGATCCGGCCGACGCGCTCCCCGTCGTCCTCGGGAAGCTCAGGCCCGGGGACATCTTCATCACGATGGGCGCCGGCGACAACTGGCGCATCGGCGAGGCCGCGTTCAGGGCCATGGGCGGGAGGGAGCAACAGTGAAGAGCATGACGTCGTACGCTCAGAAGGCCTTCCTCACGGAGCGTCTCCGCTTCTCTATCGAGCTTAAGTCCTACAACAACCGCTACCTCGAGATCTTCATCTCCCTGCCGCCGACACTCTCCGCCCTCGAACCCAGGATCAGGTCCTTCCTCCAGGAGCGCATCGGCAGGGGGAAAGTGGAATGCGCGGTGAGGGTGCGCGAGTACCTCGCGGAGGGGAAGGTGAAGCTCGACGAGACCGTCGCGAGGGCGGCCGCCGAGGCCCTGACCTCGCTCGCGTCGCTCCTGGGAAGCGGCGAGCGTCCGCGGATCGGAGACCTCCTCGCCGTGGACGGGGTCCTCTCCTTCGAGCGCGACGCCGACGCGGACGCCCTCTGGCCCGAGGTGGAGGCCGCCCTCGCCGAGGTCCACGCCGACTTCGAGAAAGAGCGCGAGCGGGAGGGCGCGCACCTCCTCGAGGACATGCGCGCACAACTCGGGACCATAACACACGCCCGGGACGAGGTCGCCGCCGCGGCGCCCGAGCTCGAGGCGAGCCTCTCCGAGAACCTCCGGAAGCGGCTCCGAGAAGCGGTCGGCGACGGGATCGACGAGAACCGCCTCCTCCAGGAGACCGCCCTCGCCCTCACGCGCTTCACGGTGAACGAGGAGCTTTCCCGGCTCTCAGCGCACGCGGCGGCCATGGCCTCCGAGCTCGACGGGAGGGCCGGCTCGGGGAAGCGGATCGATTTCCTCTGCCAGGAGATGAACCGCGAGGTGAACACCCTGGGCTCCAAGAACCAGCTCCCGGGTCTCGGATCGAAGATCGTCTCGATGAAGGAAGCGATCGAAAATATCCGCGAGCAGGCGCGGAACGTGGAGTGAGGTCGCGATGATCATCGCCGTGTCCGGAAAATCGGGCTGCGGGAACACGACCGCGTCAAGGCTCCTGGCCTCCCGCCTCGGGTACCGCTTCGTGAACTACACCTTCCACAGTATGGCCGAAGAGATGGGTATCTCCTTCGAGGAGCTCCTCGCGCTCGCTGATGCCGACCTCTCCTACGACAAGCGGCTCGACGAAAAGCAGGTGGAGATAGCGCGCTCGGGCGACTGCGTGGTGGGGAGCAGGCTCGCCGTATGGCTCCTCAAGGACGAGGCTTTTACGGTCTACCTCAAGGCCTCAGCGGATACGAGAGCGCGGCGCGTATGGAAAAGGGAGGGAGGGAGCCTCGAGGACGTGGTAGCTTTCACCCGCGAGCGGGACGCGAGCGACCACCGGCGCTTCATGGCCCTCTACGGCATCGACAACGACGACTACTCCTTCTGCAACCTCGTCGTCGACGCGGAGCTCTCTCCGGAGGAGATCGTCGACGCGATCCTTGGCGCTCTTTCCGCACGGGGGCAGGGGAGATGAAGGGCGCGCACCGCGTCGTCCTTGTCCACGACGCATCCATCGGCGCCGGGAACGCCTGCGCGGCCTATCTCGGCAAGAAGGGTGACCGCGTCTGGGGCGCCATGGCTCAGCCCGAGTACTACCAGGGGAAGTCCGACGAGTTCTGGAAGCCAGTCAGGTTCGAGCCCTCGGCGGAGGGCGCCGCGGAATCCGCAGTAGAGGAGATCCTCGCCGAGGAGGGACGGCTCGACGCCCTCGTGCTCTGCCCCTTCCGCGAGCTCTCGGGTTCTTTCGCGGATACCGATTCCCGGCAGTTCGCGGAGGAATTCCGCTTCCGGTTCCTCGCGCAGGCGGCCCTCTTCAGGAAGGCGCTCTCGGTCATGGCCAAGGCCGGTAAGGGCAGGATCATCGTGGTGACGGACGCCGAGGCGGCCTACGGGATCCCGTATCACGGCGCGAGCGCCGCCGGGGACGCTGCCCTCGCGGCCCTCGCGCTCTCTACGCGGCTCGAGGCCTCGGCCATGGGGGTCGACGTCGCACTCGTGGAGGCCGGGGGGCTCAGGACGGGGCTCTCCACGAGGAGGTCCGCGGCCCAGGGATGGACCACGGAAAGCCCTTGGCACGAGGCCGCCGAACGCGCGACCGCTGAGCGCGACAGGAGATCGCGGTTCGGAAGCGACCCGGTCGCGCTCGCGAGGAAGGTGCGGGCCCTGCTCGCGTCGAGGGACCTGCCGCAACGCTCGGTGGTTGGTTCGCTCGGATTTAGGTTCAATCCGGTCGCCGCGCGCTTCGGCCTCCAGCGGGAGATCGAGCGCGGTACCATGTCGTATTACGGCCTCGCTGGCGCGAGGAACGCTATTAGGAAGAGGAGGGACGAAAATGGGCGTTGAACGCGCCGCGCACGGCAGGCTCCCGACGGGAGAAGCGGTTTCGATCTTCACGCTGAAGAACGGCGAGGTCGAGGCCTCGGTGACGGAGTACGGGGCGACCTGGGTTTCCATGGTCGTGCCCTCCGCGAAAGGCGGGAAGGCGGACGTCCTCCTCGGCTTCGATTCGCTCGAGGGGTACCTGGGAGACCATCCCTATTTCGGGGCGACCGTCGGGCGGTTCGCGAACAGGATCGGCGGCGCGGCCTTTTCGATCCGCGGCGTCCGCCATGCGCTCGAGGCCAACGAGGCGCCCAATTCCCTGCATTCGGGAAGCGCGGGCTGGGGAAGGAAGCTCTGGAAGGGCGAGGCGGTCCCGGGAAAGGACGCCGTGGAATTACTCTACTCGAGCCCCGCGGGCGAGGGCGGCTTCCCCGGCCGCGTCGAAGCTCGCGTCGTCTTCGAGCTCACCGCCGCGAACGAGCTCAGGCTCTTCTTCCGCGCGGTCGCGGACGCCGCGACCCACGTCAACATGACGAACCACGCGTACTTCAACCTGGGCGCGGGCCCGGACGTACTATCTCACCGGCTCAAGCTCTCCTGTTCGCGCTACCTCGAGCCGGGACCGGGCAACATCCCCACGGGGAAGATCCTCGAGGCTGGTGGGACGCCCTTCGATTTCTCCAAGACGAAATTGATCGCCGCGGACATCGCGGCGACGGGAAGCGGCTACGACCACTGCTTCGTGGTGGACCGGAAGGGGCCGGGGCTCGCCGAGGCCGCTTTCGCCGAAGATCCGGAATCGGGCCGAACCATGCGCGTCCTCACTACCCAACCCGGCGTCCAGCTCTACACGGGGAACTACATCAAGGCGACCGCGGGGAAGGGCGGAAGGCGCTACGGGAAGAACGGAGGTTTCTGTTTGGAGACCCAGCATTATCCCGACGCGCCCAATAAGCCGCAGTTCCCTTCTACGCTCGTCGAGGCGGGGAAGGAATACGCGGAGGAGGCGGTCTACGCCTTCGGATGGAAATGATAAGGCGTTGACTTATAGATAGCCCGGATCGATGAGGACCGAGGCGATCGGAAGACGGGAAGGCCGATGGCGGAGACGATTCCGCCATCGGCCTTTTTTCTAGTTCCTGAACGAGTGGATGGGGGGCGGGATGTGCCCGCCCCGGTCGATGAAGGCCTTGCTCGAGAAGCGGGAGACGGCCATGACGGGCGCGCCCCCGAGGAGGCCGCCGAATTCGGCCCAGTCGCCCGCCTTCTTGCCGGGCACGGGCAACCCGTTCCGCCGAGGCGGGGGAGATTTCAGCGTATTCGGGATGCATCCGGTGCTCCCGGATGTCGTCTACCCGCATGGGCGCAAAGGTGCCCGTCTGGCTGGTAAAAATTATGGACGCAACCCT
>CAZIEI010000069.1:0-16434 GCA_964538705.1 uncultured Spirochaetales bacterium
CTTCAGGCGCTACGCGGGGAGGTCCGGCATGGTGGCGGACCACTGCTCCTTCCGGAGGCGCGGCGCCCTCAGGGAGGCGGCCCTGGCCTTCGGCGCCTCGGACGCGGAGATGGAGGAATGGGCCGGCTACCACGTCCTGGGGAAATGGGAGGAGATCCCCTTCCGCGTGCGGCGCTCCGCAGAGCTCATCAAGGGCCTGCCCCGCTACCTGGGGACCCACCCCGGGGGCGTCGTCATCGTGCCGGGGAGGATCACGGACTATACCCCGGTCCAGCCCTCGCGCCTGGGCTATCCCGTCATCGCCTGGGAGAAGGACGGGGCGGAAGCCGCGGGCCTCGTGAAGATCGACCTCCTCGGGAACCGCTCCCTCGCGGTCCTCCGCGACTGCATCGAGCTCTGCCGTCCCCAGCTCCCCGGGGACGGGCGGATCGAGTGGGGCGACTTCTCCGTGGTTCGCGACGCGCGCGCGCGTTCCCTCATCGAGAAGGGGGACACCACGGGGGTCTTCTACGTGGAGTCCCCCGCGACGCGCTCCCTGCTCCGCAAGATGGGGACGGGGGACTACCCGCACCTCGTGGCGGCCTCCTCCATCATCCGTCCCGCGGCCAACAAGTGGATCGACGAGTACGTGGTGCGCATGAAGACCGGGACCTGGGAGCGCCTTCCCGCGGCCGCGGAGGAGGCCCTCCGCGAGACCTACGGGGTCATGGTCTACCAGGAAGACGTGTCGCGCGTGGCCATGGCCGTCGCGGGCTTCGATTCCGCGAAGGCGGACCGCCTCCGGAAGGCCCTCACGAAGAAGGACCGCATGGTCCGCGTGAAGCAGCTGGAGGGCGAGTTCCGCGAGGGGGCCGCCGCGCGCGGCTCCCCTCCGGAGGCCGTGGAGCGGATGTGGGACATGATCATGTCCTTCGACGGCTACTCCTTCTGCAAGGCCCACTCGGCTTCCTACGCCCTCGTCTCCTACAAGCTCGCCTACCTCAAGGCCCGCCGCCCGATCGAGTTCCTCTGCTGCGTCATCAACAACGGGGGCGGCTTCTACCACCGCCAGGTCTATATCAACGAGGCCCGGCGCCTCGGGGCGCGGATCCTCCCGCCCCACGTGAACGGGAGCGAGGCGGGCTACGCGGTCCGTCCCTGCCCGTCTTCGCGCTCGGGGAGGGCGCTCCGCTGCGGGCTCTCCCAGGTGAAGGGCCTCTCCGCGTCCTTAGTCGGCCGCGTCGTCGAGGAGCGTGAGGCGGGGGGGCCGTACCGATCCGCCGGGGACTTCTTCCGCCGCGCCTCTCCCGCGTCGGACGAGGCGAACGCCCTCGTCCTCTCCGGGGCCCTCGACGGCCTTCCCCCGGAAGAGGGGCTCCCGCCGCCTGCGGGCCGTTCGGCCTACCTCTGGCTCTACGAGTCCTGCCGGCCGGGAATGCCGCGTCGCCGCGAGGGCCGCGGCCGCGGAGAAGGGGGCGGGGAGGGCTTCCTCGCCGCCGAGCCCTCGTTCTTCCTCCCCGGCCTCGGACCCCCCGGGGATTACGCCCGGCCGGAGAAGCTCGTCCACGAGCGGGAAACCCTCGGCCTCCTCGCCTCCGGCCATCCCGCGGAGCTCTTCGCTGCGCGGGCCCGGCGTCTCGCCGCGCGGCGCGGCCTCCCCGAGCCCGTGGATTCCCGCATGCTGGGCGGGCTCGTGGGGGCGGAGGTGGCCATCGCCGGGACCTGCGCCGCCGGAAAGGAGGTCCTCACCCGGGGCGGAAGGGCCATGTGCTTCCGTTCTTTCGAGGATTCTTATGGTATATTCGAAGCCGTGCTGTTCCCGGACGTCTACGACCGGGTCCTCCCGGTCCTGGAGGGGAACGGCGCCTTCCTCGTCGTCGGGACCGTCCAGGACGACCTGGGAAGCATCTCGCTCGAGGTCAGCGACCTCCTGGGCCTATCGAGAGGGCGATGAAGCTAGCCGTGTGCGCAGAGCCCGCCGACGCGGGCGACATTGACGCCCTCTCCCGCGCCCTGAGCGCCGCCGGGATCGAGTCCTTCGCCTTCGAGCCTGGCTCGGGCTGGGAGGAGCGGGAGTTCACCGCCCTCGAGTCCATCCTCGCCGAGGCCACCCATTGCCTCATCCTCTGGTCCGAGCGGAGCGCCGCCGCCACCTGGATCCCCTTCATCGCCGGACACGCCGCCGCGCCCGTCTTCCGCGCGGCGATCTACCGCGCCCCGGGTTCGCCCCGCCTCCCTCCCTACCTCTCGTCCCTTCCCCAGATCGATACCCGCGAAGAGCTCGTGAGCTATTACGCCGCCGAGCGCGAGGTCTGGCTCGCCGATCACGACAAGGCGATAGCGCGGCGGGAGCTCTCCGACATGGGCGCGGGCCTGGACGCGGAGAGCATGTTCGAACGGGCGCGCGAGGGGGACATCAGGGCTATTTCGCTCTTCATGCGCGCGGGCCTTTCCCCGAACGAACGGAACAGGCACGGCGTCCCCCTCCTCTCCGCGGCCATCCGCGCGCGGCACCGGCGCACGGCGGCCTTCCTCATGACCCAGGGCGCCGACGTCGACGCGCGGAGCGATGACCGGGGAAACACGCCCCTCATGGACGCCGCGGCGGCGGGGGCTCCCGAGCTCGTCGCGGACCTCCTCGCGCGAAGAGCGCGGGTCGACGTGAAGTCCAAGGACGGCCAAACCGCCCTCATTATTGCTGTAGGCAAGAACGACGTGGCCGCGGCCTCCCTCCTCCTCGCGGCCGGCGCCGACCCCGACGAGATCGACAAGCTCGGCTACAGCGCCCGGATGTACGGGAAGATATTCAAGAACAAACTGATGGAGGACCTCTTCGACCGGTATCCGCCGCGGACGGGGAAATCCTAGCGCGTCAGTCGTTTTTTAAGGAGTACGACCGCCATGGCCTCGACCGCTTCGCCGCGCCCCACGTCGCCCAGGCCCTCGAACGTCTTGGCCTTGAAAGAAACCGATTCCGGGCCTAAGCCCATGGCTGCCGCGATGGACGTTCGGATGGCCTCCGCGAGGGGCGCGAGGCGGGGTTCCTGGATGATGACGGTGCAGTCCACGTTGACGACGCGATAGCCCGCCGACCGAACCTTCGCGACGGCGAGGGCGAGGATCTTCCGCGAATCGGCATCCTTCCAGCGCGGGTCTCCCGGCGGGAAGTGCGTCCCGATGTCGCCGAGGGCGGCCGCGCCCAGGAGGGCGTCCGTTATGGCGTGGAGGAGGGCGTCCCCGTCCGAGTGCCCGAGCTCGCCCTTCGCGTGGGGGATCTCGACGCCGCCCAGTACGAGGCGGCGGCCCTCCACGAGCCTGTGCACGTCCCATCCCTGGCCGATTCTCATTTTAGGTCCTCCGGGAAGGTGATCTTGCGGTTGCGCGGATCGCCCGGAACCCAGACGACCTTCCCGAAGCCCGCAGCGCTCCAGATCTCCGCGTCGTCCGTGAAGGCGTCCTCCGCCCCGCCCGAGGCGACGAGGGAATCGATCCGCCTGTGCGCTTCGAGGATCCGTCCGAAGGCGAAGCCCTGGGGGGTCTGGACGGCCATTACCCGCGAGCGCGGAAGTTGGGCCGATACGAAACCGTCGTTATCGATCTCCTTGAGCGTGTCCACGGTGGGAACGAGGGGGACCGCCGCGCCCGAAGCGCGCGCGGCTTCCGCGACGCGCTCTATGAGGGCCGCGCCGGCCCAAGGCCGCGCCGCGTCGTGGATGAGGACCACCGAGCCGTCTGGGGCGCCGGAACGGGAGAGGGCCTCAAGCCCCGCGCGGACCGACGCGCGCCTGGATGCGCCCCCGTCCACGAACAGGACGGAGGTTCCGGGGCGCGAAAGGAGAGAAGGGTCGATGAGGGCCTTCGCCTCGCTCGCGGCTCCCGGCGGGACCGTCACGGCGACCAGCGAGGACCCGGCCTCGAGAAGGGCGCGGAGGGAACGGGAGAGGACGGATTCTCCCCCTATGTCGGCGTATTCCTTCTTGGCCCCGCCCATGCGACGCGACGAGCCCGCGGCCGTGAGCACCGCGATCGTCGATTCCACGGGCGCGGCGGCCACGGGCTACTTCTCCAGGCGGGAGAAGATGAGTTCCTCGACCTCTTCCTTGGACTTGTTGAGGGAGAAGGAGACCTCGTCCTCGAGGAGCTTGAGGGCGGAGTCGTAGAGCTTGCGCTCGAGGATGGGAAGCTCCTTGATCTTGGAGCGGTGGTAGAGCGATCGAACGATGGTGGCGATGTCCTGTACCGAGCCCTTCTTGAGGAGGTCCAGGTTCATCTGATAGCGAAGCTTCCAGTCCGAGGGGATGGGCTCGTACTGCTCGGAGATGAGCCTGAGGGCGGCCTCGGCTTCCTTCTTGGGCACGATCGCCCTGATGCCGAGCTCCTTGGCCTTCTCGGTGGGGACCATGACGGTCATGTCGGAGACCTCAAGGTAGATCACGTAGTAGAGGATCTTCTTGTCCTTGAAAATCTTTTCCTCGATCCTGAGGATCTTGCCAACGCCCTGGCTGGGGTAGACGATCTCCTGGCCCGACTTGAAGTCCGTCCCGAGCTTGTCCTGGGCTTTCGCGCGCATGCGGCGATCCTAGCAGAAAACGCGACGTCGAACAATGGGTCGACTGCGGGAAAACCGGGGCGAAACGCGTTTTTCCGTGCGGCGCGGGGCCTGGGGGAGGCGATGCGTCTCCGGGAAGAGCAATGAGTACATTGATTCCCTTCGACGCATCGTCTCCCCCACCCGCGCGATCCCCGGTAGGCGTTTCGCCCCGGTTTTCCCGCTGCCGCCGCCAATTCGGGGCGATTTCAGGAGGATCTTTCACGGTACGGTGCCTGTTGGCGGGGCTGTGGAGGGGAAGGCGCTGGGTACAGCGCTTCCCGGATGGCTTGGAAGATAGTATGCGATTGCGGGGAGAAGAGAGGATGCGGGGTAGAAACCTTTTTGGGAAAAGGTTTCCACCCCACGCCCCGCCTTCCAAAAACCACCCGGGGAATAAAGGAATGTTATTGATAATGATTATCATTATCAATCGTAATAAAATAATATCCGGGTAATATTGACAAGTTAATTATACCCGGATATAATTACTACATGAAAACCCGACTGTATTGCAGCTTCTCAGGATACGAGCGGATCGCGTATGGCGGGCTCGAGCAAGCGCTCAGGGAAACCAAGGCCTTCCTGGACTCGGGATCGGAGCAGGTCCTCCTCTACGACATGGAGAATGGACGGCAAGTCGATTTCGATTTCCGCGGAAGCGCGGACGAGGTGGTCGCGCGGGCGCTCGGCGCGCTCGGGGCGGAAGAGGGCGAGGCAGCCGGGAAGACGGGCCCGGGGAGGCCGAAGCTGGGCGTGCGGAGCGCCGAGGTGACCCTCCTTCCGCGTCACTGGACGTGGCTCAACGCGCAACCCGGTAAGGCGTCGGGGACGCTCAGGAACCTCGTAGAAGCCGCGCGCGCAGCGGATTCGGGAGGGGCGAAGCGGAAGATCGAGGCGCTCGGGACCTTCCTCTGGTCGATCGCGGGGAATCTCCCCGGATTCGAGGAGGCGACGAGGGCCCTCTACGCGGGAGACCTCGGGGGCTTCGAGTCCGCGATCGTTTCGTGGCCAGCCGGGCTCAGGGATCACGCGCTCGAACTGACCGCTGATATACGACGCGCGGAGGCGCGGACCGAACCACTGAGGTATCCGACCGTCCGCCGCCCCGCGGGGCGTCCACGCGAGAATGCGGAAGCCGAACCGTGGCGGTTTGGCGCGGCGAGGCTCGCGGCGGGGATAGCCGGGGGCGAATGGAAGGCCGCCGAGGTCGTCGCTTCCTTCATCGCGCGGATCGAGGAAGTGAATCCCCGCCTCAATGCTCTCGTGGAGGTCTGGAAGGAGGAGGCGATGCGTTCCGCCGAGGAGACGGACGCGCGGCGGGCGCGCGGTCTCCCCCTCGGTCCCCTCGCGGGCGTGCCCTTCACGGTGAAATCGAATATCGACGTGGCGGGGAAGGCGACGACGCACGGTTCTCCCGCGCTCGCGAAGGCGATCGCCGGAGTGGATGCGCCGGCCGTGGAGCGCCTCCGCGCCGCGGGCGCCATCCCTCTCGCCCACAGCAATATGCCGGACCTCTCCCTCCGCTTCCACACCATGAGCTCGCTCTACGGCGCCACGATCAATCCGCGCGATGACGCGCTCTCTCCCGGGGGATCCTCGGGCGGGGAGGGCGTAGCCGTGGGGACGGGCATGTCGCCTCTCGGGCTGGGGAACGACGCGGGCGGTTCGGTCCGGCTTCCAGCCCTGTTCTCAGGCTGCGCGTCGCTCAAGCCAAGCTCGGGGCGAGTCCCGAGCGACAAGAGCGTCGGGCCGCGCGATTCGACCTTCGCTTCGCAGGTCGTGCCCGTAGACGGGCTCCTCGCACGGGAAGTCCGCGACCTCCACCTCACGTACCAGATCGTCGCGGGACTGGATCCCCGCGATCCCCGCGTCCCTCCCGTTCCGCTCTTCGGACGGCCGCGGACGGGAACGCTCCGCGTCGCCCTCGCGCGCTCGCCGGGCGGAATCGCGATCCATCCTGACGTCACGCGCGCCCTCGATGAAGCGGCGGCGGCCCTCGAGGCGGAGGGCTACCGCGTGGAGGAAGCGGAGCTCCCCCGCTTCAATGAGGCCCTCGAAGCCTACTCCATGATCGTCATGGCGGAATTCGCGCGATCGAAGCCCATGCTCGATCGCCTTCTCGGCCCGGAAGGACGGCGCTATATCGAGCTGTCCATGGAGGAGGCGAAGCCGGTCGACCTCGCTGGATACCAGGACCTGATCGCGCTCAGGCAGGGGATCCAGCGTGATTGGGCCGCCTTCCTCGAGCGCAGTCCCCTCGTCCTCGGACCCGTCTTCGCGGAACCGTCGGTCTTGGCCGGCGCGGACATCGAGAGCGCGGCGTCCCACGCAAGGATCATGCGCGGGATGGGGCTCTGCTCGGTCACGTCCTTCCTTGGGCTGCCGGCCGTCTCCCTGCCCGCGGGAACCACCGCTCTCGGCCTGCCCCTCGGAGTTCAGCTCATCGCATCGCCGTTCCGGGAGGACCTCTGCCTCGAGGCGGCGTTCGCGCTCGAGGCCAGGCTCGGCCCGGTCCCGCTTCCGGAGTCCGGTACCGCCTGAATCACTTCTTGGGGAGGTAGATCCGGTAGTTGCCGCTCAGGTCAAGGAGGGCGAACATGAAGAGCATGCCGTCGTAGTAGCGCCATTTTCCGCCCGGCATGGAGGAGTTCCAAACGGCGCCCACAAACTCGGCCGCGTCCGCGCGGCCCGAATGGGCGGCGGCGACGCCGTTCATGGCGACAAGCCCGAGCGAATGGGTGCCGCTGAATTGCTCTCCCGCCACGGTGTAGCGGTTCCCGTAGGACGAGATGCCCTTGGACGCGAAGAACCCGAGGTACCTATCCATCCATTCCTTCTGCCAGGGATCCTCGGCTGTCCAGGCCCAGTCGAGCGCCACGTTCATGCCGATGCGCCACGCGTCGTAGGAGAAGGTCTCGTGCCTGCCGTTGTTGAGGTCCACGGGCGTTCCGTCGAACTCGGCGTAGTCGCTCATGAGGCCGGTCTCGGGGTGCGCGGACTTCCTCAGAAAGGCGCGGCTCGCTTTCGCGGCCTCTTTCCAGAAGGGGCGGTCGCGCTTGTCCGCGTAGAGGGCCCAGAGCTCGTAGAAGTGCGGGAGGTGGTAGGAGGGGTCGGTGATCCGGGATTCTCGGCCGGGCGAGGGCACGAAGACCACGAGCTTCGTGGCCGCGTCGAACATGTTCGTGGCGCCGCTTACCTTGGAGTCCTCGCGGTGGAGCATGGCGGAGAGGATGGCTCGCGCCTCCTTGGAGTAATTGAAAATACCCTTGCCGTCGCCCCAGCGCGCGGAGGCGAAGAGGAGGGCGGTGGCGAAGTATTCCTCTCCGTCCGAGGCGGGATTGAGGTTGAGGGGCATGCCGTCCGGCCTGCAGTGCCAGGCGAAGTATCCCTTGTAGGCTCCGTCCTTCTGCCACATGTAGGTCTTGACCCATTTCCAGATCCGGTCGAACTCCTCTTTCTTGCCGAGCTGGACGGCGATCATCATCCCGTAGGAGACGCCCTCGGAGCGGACGTCGTCGCTGCCGATGTCCATGACGTAGGCCATGTCCTTCCCGACGGGGTAGTAGACCGTCTCGAAGTCCGGGTCGCCGTGAAAGAGCTTCTCGTACGATTCGTTCACCTTGGCCGCGACCTCGGCCTCGGTCTTCCCGAGGAGCTCGGCGAAGTAATTCGGATAGGCGTTCGTGCGCATCGATTGGCCGGAGGCAGTAGCCGCGAGGACGGCGCAGAGCGCCCCGGTGATCTGGAGGTTCTTGTGCATAATCACTCCTTATCAAGGCCGCTTGAGCGGCCGTTCCGACGTGTCGCAAGGCGGCGCCGGAGCCTGGCCCGTTCGCCCGGCCGGGAATACTATCGACTGGGAATGCGCCGTCGTGAATCAAGGGAATTCCCTATCCGCGTGAGGAAGTGAATTTCACCCAGCCGCCCGGTGGGCGCCTGAGGCCCGGCGGGGGCGGGAGGTGTCTGGCCTCAGAAGGCCTTGACGATGCCTTCGAGGACCGCGCCTTTCCTAAAATACAGGTACTTGAAAGGATGGACGTCGAGGGGATTCGAAGTCCATCCGCCGATGACTTTCGGCGAGATGACGTTCACGGCGATCGGATGGTAGATCGGGATGCAGGCGCCTCCGTCGAGGAGGAGGCGTTCGGCGGAGGCGAGGGTCTCGAGGCGGACGGCGCCCTCCTCGGACATCGAGCGCGCGATGAGGGAATCGAAGGCCGGGTCCTCGAGGCGGGCGTCGTTGAGGTTGGAACCGCTCGTCCACATCTGGAGGAAGGAGAGGGGGTCCGCGAAGTCGCCGATCCAGGTCATCGCCCCGATCGCGTAGTCGTTCCCCTTGAGATCGCCGAGGTAGGACTCGCCCGGGGACGCGACGATCCTCACCCGGACGCCGGCCTCGCTCCAGGCCTTCTCCAGGATCGCGCCGAGGGCTTCGTGGTCCTCGCTCTCGGCGAGGCGGACGATGAGCTCGGGGAGCTCGGAGAAGGAAGCGATTCCTGCCTTCTTGAGGGCTTCGAGCGCCGCGCCCGGATCCCGCTGCCAGGACGCCTTAGCGCCTGGATAGCCCTGGATGGGGACGATGAGGCCTTTGGCCGGCACCTTGTATCGCTCCTCCGAGCGGACCTGTTCCCAGGGAAGGAGGAGAAGGAGAGCCTTGCGCACGAGGGGGTCGCTCCAGGGCCCCGAGTCGGCCCTGAAGTAGAGGTAGTTGGTCGCGAACATCGGCAGGGTGAGCTGGATGGCACCGTGGTCGAGGAGGATGGACGGTTCCACGCCTCCCGAGAGCCATTGGATCTCGCCCGCGTTGAAGCGCGCCGTGACGTCCTTGTCGTCGGAGGAGAAGACGACCCTGATGGACGGGAGGAGGGCGTTTGAGGCGTCCCAATAGGCCCGGTTCCGGACGAGCCGCATGCCTTTTTCGTCCCTGGATTCGATCGCGTAGGGTCCGGATACGGGCGGGGGGATTGCGGCGTCCCAAGCGCCCGGCTTGAGGGCCGCGGAGTGGAGGACGGAGAAGGAATGATGGCAAACGAGCTTGAGGAAATACGCGGTAGGTTCCTCGAGGGTCACCTCGAGGGTGAGGTCCGATACCGCCCTGATGCCGACCTTGTCGGCTTCCGCGACCGCGCCGGTCCTGTAGTCCCGGGCGCCCGAGATGACGTCGAACAGCGAGGAGTACTCGGCGCTCTCGGCGGGGTCGAGCATCCTGAGCCAGCTGTCGCGGACGTCGCTTGCCCGGATCATGTCGCCGTTCGAGAAGCGGGCGCCGCGACGGATCATGAAGGTGTAGACCCTCCTGTCCTTCGAGCGTG
Source organism: uncultured Spirochaetales bacterium (assembly GCA_964538705.1). Classification (GTDB taxonomy): domain Bacteria; phylum Spirochaetota; class Spirochaetia; order Treponematales; family JBGSOB01; genus CAYNQK01. Next base: position 9,883 of record CAZIEI010000069.1, read on the forward strand.
TCACGCGCTCGGCGAGGGCGGGCTGGGGCTCGAGCCCGGCGGAATCGATCACGTAGAGGCCCTCGTGGAGGGCGGTGAAGATCTGGGCCTCAGTGGCGGAATAGGCGTGGTGGGGATCGAATTCGAAGGAGGAGGAGGAGGCCGCCATGGTGAATTCCCGTTGTTCGGCGAGGGCATCCGCGGGCGGAGCGGACGCCTGGGCGGAGAGGGGTTCCGCGAGCGCGAGCGCGGCGAGCATGGCCGACGCGGCGATCAGTGAGCGGCGTGACCGGAGGCGGACCCGGGTCCCGGTGGCGATGTTCTCAAGCGACATTCGTCTTTCTCCTTCAATGCACGGCCTGAGCCGGCGCGGCTTCCGCGAGAATATCGCATTCATGCCGTAAAAACGCACGCGGACGCGGAAAGGGCTTTTCGGCGCGGGTCAGGGCAGGGCGTCCGCCTTGATGCCGAGCTTGCGCATCTGCTCGATCTCCTCCTTCTGGGAGACGAACTCGTGCTTCTTCTGGTTGGCGCGGATGATGGTGTTCTTGACGGTCTCGGTCTCGAGCTTGATGCCGTGGAGGCGCTGACGGCTCTCCTTGGCAACCTCGCTCTTGAAGTAGAGGTCGAGGGCCTGGAGTCTCCGGTGCAGAACCTGGAGCTCCTCGATGTTCTTCTCGAGGAAGGCGTACACCCCGTCCTCTGTGATGGACTCCATGCGTTGCCATGCGGGGCCGGTCCTGGAATTGAGCGAGGCGTAGAGTTTGGACCGTTTCCTGATGTCCTCGCAGAGTTGAGTGAAATTGACGGTCTCCTCGAGCTGGGCGGTCGTAATGGGGTCGGTGTAGTCGAGGTCGACGAGGATGTCCTTGGAGTTGCGGACGAAGAGCGCCCGGAAGGCCTTGCGGATCTTCATCCAGACGGTGTTCCTGTCGCTCTCCAGGATGGTCATGTTCTCGTCGAGCTTGTCCACGGCGTCGTCCAGCTGGAGGTAGACCGAGGAGATGATGCGGATGCCCTCGAGGAGCATGAGGCGGAAGTTGATCTCCTTCTTGGGATCCTTTTTCTTCTCCTCCTTGACCATGAGCTCCTTGAGGACGGCGCGGCGCATCGTCTCGCCCTCCTGGGAGAAGTCCTCCGCGAGGACCTCCTGGACGAGCTCTCCGTAGAAGCTCCGCTCCGGCTTCACCTCCGCGAACTTCCGCTTGATGGTCCGGATCGTGTCCTCCTGGTGGCTCACGACCTTCTCGCGATCGAACTCGAGGAGGGCGAGGATGTCCCTCCTCATGGCGAGCTTCCAGGATTCCTTGTGGCAGAGGGTGAGCTCCTTGAGGAGCTGCATGATGGCTTTTGAGGAGCGGTCCAGGTGGAGGAGTCCGTCGTTGATCACGCCGACGGAGAGGGCGTCCGAGCCCTTACGGATGTAATCGATGTATTCCGTGAGGATGCGTGTGTTGATGCTGGGCGAATTGATTGTGAGCTGGGTGAAATTGAAGTAGCGGATAAGCCCGAGGAGGCGGCGGATCCGGTCCATGTTGAGAAATTCGAATGAGAACTGGTAGTAGTTGACGAGGAATTCCAGCTGGGCATCGTATTGGGAGATGCGGGCGCTGATCTGCTCGGTCTTCTCCTGCTCCGTGAAGGCACTTTCAGGCGGCGTGGTCACCTCGGAGATGCGGGTGTCGAAGCGGTAGGGATCGTCGTGGATGACCCCCTTCTTGAGCATGATGTTCCGGATGCCCTGGAATGCGGAGTAGACGATCTTGAACTGCTCGCGGAGCTGGGGGAGGCCGTCGGACTCGAGCTTGGCGATCTTCTTGTCCAGCGCGTCGGCCAGTTCCTGGATGTAGGGGTCGTTCACTTTCATTCGCATCCATTATGGGGTACTTTCCCCGTCAAGGCAAGGGTTTATGCGATCGCGACGCCCTCTGCGGGATCGACGGGGCCCTCATGAGGATGGACCGCTCCGAGTGGGAGAGCGTCGGGTCCGCGCGAGACGGACGTCCCCGATGAAGCACGGGTTGACCCGCGCCGTATGCGCGGGCATGGAACGATCCACGTTCGCGAACCTGTCCGGGGCGGTCGTCGCGAGGCTCGTCGGAACCGCGGTCTCCACGGTCGCGTCGACGCTCGCCGCGTTCGCCCTCTCCGCCTCCTGCGCGCTCTTCGATTCGGGAGCGACGGTCGTCCTCCCCGGCTGCCCCGCGTCATGGCTGGGATCCCGGGCCGCGGGAGCGCGCTTCGACGTCTACGAGGCGGACTCGGGAGGCATGAGCCTCGCCGCTTCCGGTGCCACATACGGCGAGCGGATCGAGATCGGCTCGAGCGCGCGGGGGATGCGGGCCTTCCTCGCGTATCCGATCGCCCGGGGCGCCGCCCTGCGGCCGGCGGGCGCTTTCCTTCCTATTGCCAGTGAAACGCCCCCGTCCCGCGAGGATCCCCGCCCCGCGTCCATCGCCCTCGGATTCGAAGATGGCTGGATCGCCTCGTTCGCCGCCGTTCTCATCGCCCGCGCCCCCCTCGCGGCGGAGGCGTTCGATTGGAAACGGCTCGCTGAAGAGATCGAGGCGCGCGGAGGCGATCCCTGGGCGGTTCCCCCCGGTGAGGCCGCGGAGCGGGTTCTTGCGGGGACGTTCAGCGCGACCTTCCTGAACGGTATGCGATACGAGGAGACGCGTCTCCGTGCCGCGGGCCTCGGGCCGCTTCCCGCGGAAGCCTGGATCTGCTCGAGCCCCTTCGCCTCCGTACGCGTCGATGAGGAGGAATTCGTCCTCTCGTGGCCGCCGCGCGGAGGGGAGGAGCTCTTCTCGGATTCCTCGCGGGGCCTGATCCGAAGGGGATTCGACGGAAAAATGGAGGCTTTCGTCGTTGCCGATGCGGCGGTCAGCGGGGGAGAAGGATCGTGAAGGTCGAGCCGCGGCCTTCCTCGCTCTCGAGAGTGACCGAGCCTCCGTGGGCCTTGGCGATGTGTTTGGCGATGGAGAGACCGAGGCCCGTGCCCCCGAGTTCGCGCGAGCGGGATGGGTCCACGCGGTAGAAGCGCTCGAAGACGCGGTGACGGTCCTTTGCGGGTATGCCGTGGCCCTCGTCGATCACGGAGATGCGAGCGAAGCCCTCGACGGCTTCCGCCTCGATCCTGACCGCCGTGCCGCTCTCCGAATACTTCACGGCGTTGTCAGCGAGGTTGGAAACGGCTTGCGCGACGAGTGGCGCCTTCATGGGGCAGTCGAGGGCCTCGGGGCAGTCGAGGGAGAGGGTGATGGACTTTGCCTCCGCGAGGGGGCGGATGGCTTCGATCGTCGATTCGAGGACCGGGCGGAGGGGCGAACGCTCGAGGTCGATTCCCTTGCCCTCCTCCTCCTCGATCCTGGCGAGGGCGAGGATGTCCTCGATGATGGCTGAGAGGCGCTCGGCCTGACGGGCCGCCGACGAGAGGAAGCGCCGCGCCGCCTCCGCCTCCGCCCCGGCCCATCCGCTTTCCATGCCCTGGAGGGTCTCGAGGGCCGTACGCACCACCGTGAGGGGGGTCTTGAGCTCGTGCGAGACGTTGGCCACGAAGTCCCGTCGCACCGTTTCCAAGCGGTTCATCCGCGTGAGGTCGTTGAGGACGAGGACGGCCTGGCCGTCGCCCAGGGGGGAGGAGGTGACGCGGACGGACCGCTCCTCGATGCGCTCCTCGGCCTGGCCGGCGGCTTCCCGCGGCCGCGAGACGGCGATCGTCGTCTCCATGCCCTCGCGGGCGGCGAGTGCCGCGGCGGCGAATTCCGCGAGCTCGGTGTTCCTGCAGAATTCGATGAGGCTCCTGCCCGCGGAGGCGGTTCCGAAGAGGCGCTCCGCGGCGGGATTGGCCGAGCGCACGGCGAGATCCGCGCGGAGGACGATCACTCCCTCGGACATGCCCGAGAGCACGGCCTCGGCCTCGCGCTTCTGGTCGCGGATGAGGTTCATGCGGCCGTCGAGCTCGGCCGCCATCCGGTTGAGGGAGGAAGCGAGCTCCGCGATCTCGCGGGGACCCGAAACGGGGAGGGGCGGGGCATCGAGCCTGCCCTGGGCGAAGGCGAGGGCGCCTTCGCGGATGCGGCCGACCGAGCGCGCGACGTTCCTCGCGAGGGCGAAAGCCGAGAGCCCCGCGCCGAAGGCGATGAAGAGCCCGATGAGGGCGAGCCTCCGAGAGAGTGCGGATACCTGGGAGGTGACCACGGTGACGGGAAGGGAAGCGCGGGCAATGCCCAGGACGGAGCCGTCGTCGCGCTTCAGCGCCACGGCGGCGTAGGCGAGCTCCGCGGCGACTGATGCGGATCGACGCCGCGCGAACCCCCTCCCGCGCTCGAGGGCCTCGCGGACCTCGCTCCGGTCGCCGTGGTCCTGCATGATGACGGGCTCCGCGGAGGAGTCTGCGAGGACCTTCCCCGACGGGTCCATGTAGGTGAGGCGCACGGGGGAATCGCCCGCGAGGGAGTCGACGAAGGCGTCCAGTTCCTCAGGCGGCGCTTCGCCCTCGGCGAGGGGGCGGATGGCGCGGGCAGCGACGCCCGCGAGCTCGCCGAGCTCGTAGGAGGAGAGCTCGAAGAAGTAGGACCGGACTCCGGCGGAGGCGAGGGCGCCGAAAGCTACGAGCCCGAGGAGGATGAAGGAAAGGACGGGGGCGAAGACGGCGAGGAGGAGCCCCCTTCGCGACGGGCCTGAGGAAACGCTCATCGCTCCTCCTCGGCGCCGCGGAAGCGGTAGCCCACGCCGCGCACGGTCTCCACGAGGTCTCCGGCCGCGCCCATCCGTTTCCGGAGGCCCAGGACCTGGACGTCCACCGCGCGGTCCGTGACCGGGTAGTCCGGGCCGCGGACGGCGTCGATAATCTGCGCACGCGAGAACACCCAACCGGGGTTGCGCATGAGGAACTCGAGGAGGGCAAACTCCGTGGCCGAGAGCTCTGCGATTTCTCCCGATATTCTCACCTCGTGGCGCGCGGAATCGAGGACGACGCCATGGAGGGAGACGACGCGGTCATCGGCCTTGGCGCGGGAGGAGGCGTCCTCGGTCTCCCTGAGCCGGGTCCGGATGCGCGCGGCGAGGACGCGGGGGCTGAAGGGCTTCACCATGTAGTCGTCTGCTCCAAGCTCGAGGGCGGAGACGATATCCGCGTCCTCGCTCTTGGCGGTAAGCATGATGACGGGGAGGCGGGCCCAGCGGGGGTCCCCGCGGAGGCGCTTGAGAAGCGCGATGCCGTCCAAGCCCGGGAGCATGACATCGAGGAGCACGAGGTCGGGAGTGGCCGAATGGAGGAGCTCGAGGGCCTTCTCGGCCGACTCGGCCTGGACGGCGGAATAGCCGTCCTTCCCCAGGTTGTACGCGACGAGTTCCCTGATGTCGGCCTCGTCCTCGACGACGAGGATCGTTCCCTTCGCCACTACCGCTCCTCCGCGCGGCTCACGCCGCCTTTCACGCGTTTAACTCCTCGTGGACGCCCTCCACGAGGTAGATCGTGAGCTCGCACATGTTCGTCACGTGGTCCCCGAGGCGCTCGAGGGACGAACCGGTGCGCATGATCTTGGCTGCCCCCTCCACGTTGGCGGGATCGGCCTTCATGAAAGCGAGGCAATCCGCGACGATCCTGTGGTAGCGTTCGTCGATCTCATCGTCCCGGACGGCCGTCTTCCGCGCGAGGTCCACGTCGCGGGCGAGGAAGGCCTCGACCGCGCTCCGCACCATGGAGGCGCCCGTCTCGCCCATTTGCACGAGGTCCTCCGTCTGCGCGGGCCAGGCTTTCCTGTCGATCTTGCGTGAGGCCTTGGCGAGGTGCACCGCGTAGTCCCCGATCCTCTCCAGCATGGGGGAGAGGCGGAGGACCGCCACGAGCTCGCGAAGGTCCTTGGCCACGGGCTGCTGGGTGGCGATGGCCATGACCACGGCATCCTCGATGCCGGCCTGCATGGAATTCACGACGGAGTCGTCCTCCTTCACGAAGGCGGCGAGCTCGGCGTCGCCTTCCTTGAGGGCGGTGACCGCCTTCCTGAGGTCCTCCTCCACCCTGACCCCCATGGTGAGGACGTCCCGGTGGATCTTCCCGAGGTCCTCCTCGAACACGACGCGCGTCACGCCCATTTCCGGCCTCCTCCGATCGTCCCGCTCATCCGAACCTCCCCGAGATGTAGTTCTCCGTCCGTTCGTCGCGGGGGTTGAAGAAGATGTCCTTCGTGGGACCCATTTCCACGAGGACGCCCGACAGGAAGAAGGCCGTGGCGTCGGAGACGCGGCCCGCCTGCTGCATGTTGTGCGTCACGATGATGATAGCGTATTTCTCCTTCAATTCCGAGAGGAGGTCCTCGATCTTGCCCGTGGAGATGGGGTCCAGGGCGCTCGTAGGCTCGTCCATGAGGAGGATCTCCGGCCTCACCGCGATGGCCCGGGCGATGCAGAGGCGCTGTTGCTGGCCGCCCGAGAGCTCGAGGGCGTTCTTCCTGAGCTTGTCCTTGACCTCGTCCCAGAGGTAGACCTGCTTGAGGCTCGTCTCCACGAGCTCGTCGGAATCGCCCTGGAAGCCGTTGATCCTGGCGCCCCAGAGGATGTTCTCGCGGA
>CAZIEI010000070.1:0-16237 GCA_964538705.1 uncultured Spirochaetales bacterium
TCATCCACAAGCGGCTCGGGAAGAAGGCCGCGCGGGCGACGATCGTCCTGGCGGGGGTCATCAACCTCTTCATGGCGGCCTTCTTCTGGCTCGCCTCGGCCATCCCCTCCCATCAGGGATGGGACGCGGAAGTCGCTCCCGGCTTCACCATGGGCAGGGCCTTTTCCATCGTTCTCGCGCCTGCTTGGGCGGTCGTGATCGCGAGCATCGTCGCGGAGATAGCGAGCGAGCTCGTCGATACCGAAGCCTACCACGTTTGGATGAAATGGAAGGGCGAGCGCCTCCAGTGGATGCGTGTCCTTTTCTCGAACGCGATCAGCGTGCCTCTCGATAGCGTCATATTCTGCTGGATCGCGGGGCTCTGGGCCTGGAAGATGGGCGCGCGGGACATCTGGGCCAACGTCGGCCTCAACGTGGCCGTGAAGTTCGCGGTCACGTTGATATCCCTTCCCGCCATTTACCTCGTCCGGTCGGGAAAAGGTAAGGCCTAGGAGCCGCCAGGCTTTCCGTCGACCTGTTGGGAGGCCGCACGGGACTCAGACGGCTCGGGCGATTCAGGCGACCAAGGCCACCCGCGGGCTCGGGCCTCAGGGCCTCGCTCAAGCCTCGGGCTTCCTCCGTATGGCGAGCACGGTGATGTCGTCGTACTGCTCATCCTCGAGGAGCCGGTCGTACATGAGGTAGTGCGAGGGCGCGCGCGGCGCCGTCGGATCGGCAGGCTCGGCCGCGGCCTCCTCGGGGTTGTCGAACTTGTCGTCGCAGTACGAGAAGTACTGCTTGAAGTGCTCCCTGAGGAACTCGTCGATCCGCCTGTCCGCCTTTACCACGTCGTCCGCCGTCGCGTTCGCGGGCCTGAACATCCTGAAGGCCTTCTCCGCGGAAACGAGGGCCAGGACGATCCAGTCCAGGCCGCCCCGGTAGTCCGAGTAGTCGAAGTCGAGCCGCTCGGTCCCGCCTCCGCGGGCCTGCCGCTCGAGAGAGTAGGCGCCGCCCGAGACCACCGATTCGACGATGCGCGCGATTCGGTCTTCCCCGGAAGGGTCGGTCTTGAAGTACTCGAAGACGAAGTTGCCGCGCTCGATCCCGTGCTCCTTGAAGCCTGCCTGCGCCTGCTTCTTCTCTTCCGTCTCGGCGCGCTCCTCGGGGATGCGCTTGTCGGAGGCGTCGCGGGCGTAGTGCCTTGAGTCCTCGAGACCGTCAGTGTAGAGGAGGAGGACGTCCCCGGCGGCCAGGTCGAGCGTCTCGACTTGGAAGGGAGTCCTTCCCTTCAGCATGAAGCTCGCGAAGGGGCCCGCGACCGGCGCTCCCCCGGCCATCGTAACGGACGAGAGCCTGCTGGAGCGGGAGTCGAGGAGGCGGTAGACGTTGTCGCCGGCATGGCACATCCAGGTCTTGCCCGTGCGCGAATCGATGATGCCGACGAAGAGCGTCGCGAACTTACCCTTGAAGTCGCAGACGTTCAGGGTGTCGTTGATCCGGTAGCAGAGCTCGTCGAGGGCGAATCCGGGCGAGGACGGCGTCCAGCCGTCGAACCACGACCGGAACGCCGAGGCGACCACGGCCATGATCATGGCCGCGGACACGCCGTGCCCCGAGACGTCCGACTTGATGAAGGCGAAGTAGCGCCCGTCGAGCGGCCTGAAATCCAGGTAGTCGCCCGAGACGAGGGTCGCGCCCTTGTAGTATCCGAAGAACTCGATGTCCTTGGATGAGTACGCGCCTACGGAGAGCTTCTTGCCGCCCGAGTCCGTCTGGAGGGGGAGGAGCTCGCGCTGGTCCTGCTCGCCCGCCAGGAGGTCCGCGTTGTCCTTTGCGCCGCGAACGAGGCCGAGGGTCATCTGGTTGATGGTGTCCGAAAGGGTCCTGAGCTCGTCCCGCGTGCGCACGTCGATGCGGAGGCCCTCGAGCTTCTCCTTGGAGGGCGTGTCGCGGATGATCTCCACGCCGCGCACGAGGCTCTTGATGGGGCGGATGACGATGAGCGCGAGGAAGAGGGCTCCCAGGACGCCGAACGCGATCGACACGAGGGCGATGGAGGCGGCGATCTGGATGATGACGAGGCGGGACTCGAGGATCTGCCTGCTGATCTTCTCGGTCGATATCTCGAGGCGCACCATGCCGAGGTAGTAGTCGGCCTTGTTGAAGTCGTAGCGGAGGACGGGCTTGTAGAAGATGTGGCGGCCCTCGCCGCGGCGGAGGCTCTCCGGTCCGAATTCGGGGACCGATCCGACGAACCTATTCGAGATCTCCGATAAGAGGGTCCCGAGCTCGCGGTTGTAGAGGTCCGTGGCGGCGATGAGCTCCTGGATCCTCGCCTGTTCGGCGACGGTCTTGCGCGCCTTGGCGTTGAGGACGCGGTACTCCTCGACCGCCGCTTTCACGACCTCCAGCTTCGACGTGAATTCGGGGGACTTTGCGGCCTCGGCGACCTTGGCGCGGATCTCGCCTATGCGCGGGGAGAGCTCGTCCGCGAGGGCAGAGACGCCGAGCTCGAGGGCCTTGGCCTTGAGCTTGCGCGCGGCGCCCTCCTCCGTCTCGAGGGAGGCGTCGTTAGTGGCCCATACCACGTCCGCGTCGGAGGGCGCGTCGGGATCGGGACCGGTGATGGTGACGTAGGCCGCCTCCTCCATGGCCGCCATCTGGTAGAGCGCTTGGCCGAGCTCGAGGGTGTCGCCCATGTAGGTACGCGCGCTCGCCGAGAGGCTCTCGAGGAGGACGCCTGCCCGCTCGCTCAGGGCCCTCGCGAGGGTTTCCTCCTGGTTCCTCACGGAGTAGACGCCCAGCGGCACGGAGACCATGAGGACGATGAGGACCACGAGTATGATTACGAAGAGGCTGAATTTCAGCCTGAGGCCGACGCCGCGCTTCTTCATGCGCTGGAGCCGTTTCGTTCGTTCCTTGGCCGGCATGGTTCCTCCTTGGAAGAGGGCCTGGATCTCGAGCCTGAGACTCTGGCCGTCCGCGACCGCGCGGGCGAGCCGGCGACCGAAGGCGTAGACGAGCGCCCCGCAGAGGGCGAGGAAGGCGGCGAGTGGGGCGAGGTAGGGCGAGAGAATGCGAACGGGATTGGATGCGGACTTCCAGAAGCTCGGCCTCGAGAGCGCAGCGTAGTCGCCGTATTTCACCGTGCCGCCCGCGAGCACGGAGAGGATGGGGCCGGAGAGGAAGAGGCCGCGCCGCTCGTGGTCGACGCCCACGCGGTACTTGCCCTCGTCCAGGCCCTCGGTCGAGACTCCGCTGATGAGGCGGTCGCCCTTGACACCGTATTCGCCCTTCGACAGTTCGAAGACGCGATCCCAGGGCTGCTTCCCGTCCGCGTCGATGATTACGCGGCGCGCGTAGCCCTGGGTCGCGAAGCCGCGGCCGTAGATGGACAGGGAGAGGCGGCCGGACTCGTCCTGACGCGACTCCGCGTAGTCGATCGCCGTGTAGGGCACGAACTTGTCGGTCCTAAGGGCGATCCTCGCTGGCCGCGAAATGTTGCCCACCGAGTCGACGGCCGCGAGCTCGAAGAGCCACTCGCCGTCGTCGATGTTGCGGAAAGCAGCGCGCGCCGCGGGTCCGAGCGAGCGCGAGGGGAAGGAGGCGGGTGCGGTATCGGGAGGCATGCCGCCCCGCGGGACGGGGATGAGGGCGTAGGTGTAGCCGGTCGCGTCGGAGCCCGCAGGATCGGTCCAGGCGAGGGAGAAGGTGTTCGACTTGAGGAAGCCCTTCTCGTCCGTCTCGAGGGTGGCGATCGTCGGGGGCGGGGGCGGGGAGGTGTCGCGGACGAACTCGATCTTCGAGGGGGGCGACCAGTTGCCGGCCCGGTCCATGGCGCGGATGGAGAAGTACCATGCTCCGTCGATGTCCGCGAATTCCGTGGCCGCGCTGGCGTTCGAGAGGGAGCCGATGGTCTCGGGCGGGATCCTCCCCGCGTCGCGGGTCCAGAGCGTCGAGTACCCCGCGATGCCGGAGGAGTCCTCGGGCTGGTCCCAGGAGATGAGGACGCCGTCCTGGCGCGCGGGGACGCCGCTGCGGAAATTGAGCGGCTTGAGCGTCGGAGCCCGCGCGGTGCGATCGGGGCCGATGACGAAGATCCCGCGGGGGCGTTCGCCCATGTCCTGCCAGGCGAGGTAGAGCTCGTCGCCAATGGGAAGGGGGCGCGCGAACACCGGGGCGCCGGGGACGGCCTCCAGGTCGATCTCCTCCCATCCGTCCCTCGTCCGGAGCGCGGCGGCGAGCCGGTGGCTCCCGTTCCGGTTGTCCGACCAGGCGATGCCCGGAATGGATCCCCGCATGAAGCCCTGGGGGCTCGAGCAGGTGAACGAGCCCGAGGTTATGCGCTCGGCCGGACCGGTCCGTCGTCCCTGGGAGTCGAGCGGCATCCAGTAGGCTTGCGGCGCCTGGCTCCCCTGGCCGCGTTCCCAGGTGAGCGCGAGGCCGCCCAAGCCGTGGAGGCTCAGGTGGGGATTCTGGTTGTCCCAGAACTGGGCTCCCGGCTGTGACGAGCCCTGGGCCTCGGAGAAGTCCGTGAGCCGTTCCGCGCGGGAGAAGGTTCTGCCGCCGTCTACGCTCCGCCGCGTCCAGAGCTGGTAGGTGGTGCGCTCGGCCGCGAGGAGGGATTGGAAGACGACGACGTCCGTCCCGCCCGACCCCGAGACCGCCGGAAGGAAGGATATCTTGAAATCCGGCTCGGGATTGAGCGGCGCGAAGGGCGTCCACGCGAGCCCGTCGTCCGAGCGGGCGTATGAGAGGCTGAATGATCCCGAGTCGCCCTGGGTCACGAAGAGGACGTAGCCCCCGCCCGAGAGCCTGAACACGCGCGGCGCCACTGCGCTCGCTGTGTCGATTACGAGGTCGGCGTTCGCGAAGGTCGCTCCGCCGTCGCGCGAGACGCTTACGCGGGCGCCGTCCGGCTTCCTAGGCGTCGCTACGATGATCTCGCCCGCCGCTCCGACGCACAGTGTGAAGAGGGCAGGCTCGTTCCCCGTGAATTCGATGGGGCCGATGGCCCGCGGCCTCGGCGTCCACACAATCGATCCGCCTGAGACCCTGCCCGTCGCGAGCGAGACGTGGACCGCTCCCGGGCCGGCCGGCTCCTGCCAGGCGGCTACGACGGACGAGGGGCCGGACTGGGCTTGGAGGAATTTGGCGCCCGGGCCCGCGAGGCTGCTGGGGCTGTCCCAGAAGAACTCCTGCGAGGACGCGCCGCGGGAAACGGCGAGGGAGAGGAGGGCGAGGGCGAGGGCCCTCCGGGGAAGCCTCATAAGTCCCCGAACGCCTTTGCGAGCTTCTCGTAGAGGCTCTTGAGGCCGCGGTGGTTGCGGTAAGCCGCATTGGTCCAGAGCTGTTTGACGATGGCGTAGGAGGCCGCCTGGTCGCCCTTCGCGTAGAGGGCCTCAGCGTCCTTGAAGCGCCTGAGGTCGGGAATGCTCAGGATGTCGTTCTGGGCTCCTGTCTGGGGCAGACCGCGTTGTATCACGTCCTTGAGCGCCGTGGCCTCCTGGTTGTCCGGGTCGAGCGTGATGGCCTTATTGAGGTTCTCGAGCGCGACGGGGAAGAAGGGCCGGTTGTTCTTCTCCACGATAGGGCGAGCGAGCGCGACGAGGCGCTTCGCCTCGGCGATCTTGGCGGGATCGGCGGGTGGCCTGATGATCCCGAGCCTGATCTGAGCTCTCGTGATGGCCGCGGACATCCCGGACCAGGTCGGCCGGATCTCGCGGAGGTTCAGGAGCTCGTTGTAGCCCTCGTATTGCGTGGGCTGGGAGGGCGAATCGATCTTGCGCGCCGCGTCGTCGAAGTACTTCTTGAAAAGCCGCTCGGCGTTTCCCTCGTCGATGAGGAATTCCACCTTGAGGCCGAGGACCGCCGCATCCTGGTTGCGCGGGAAGGCGACTTTGACCTGCTCCACGAGGGCTTTCGCCTCGTTGAGGCGCGCGATGCCCTCGGTACGCCTGTTGCGCCTGATGGCGTCGCGGCCCTGCTCGAAGAGGAGCCGCGCCTTGGAGAGGAGCTGGCTCATCTCGGGGTAGAGCGGGGCCGTCTCCGGTATGGTGCGGCCGGAGCGGATGCTCACCGCGGTCTGCGAGAGGCGGAACCAGAGGGCGGCCTCGGGATCGTCCTCGTCGAAGACCGTCCGGTGGAGGACCTGCGCCTGGAGGAACCGGTCCTCGGCGCGCTCGAACTCGCCGCCGTAGAAGAACTGCTTGCCCTGGTTTATGAGGCGGCGCTTCTCCGCGACGACGCGGTTCTGCCGGGCGTCGTCGATCTCGGCCCTGAGCGCGCGAGAGATTTCCTCGGAGCGCGCCTTGAGGGCGGGGTCCCATTGGAGGATGAGGGAATCGAGGTATCGCTCCTGCGCCCGATCGATGCGCTCGTCGGCGAGCTTGAAGTTGACCTGCCTGAGCGCCGCCCTCGCCTCCTGCACGCGGAGCTCGGCCTCCGCCTTCGCGGAGTCCGCCTGTTGCTTCTGCGCGCGCGAGGTCCGCGCGAGGTCCGCGGCGGACGCGATGATCTCGAGCGTCCGCTTGTCACCGGCGCTCGCCTCCGCCATCCACGCCTTCATAGGAGCGGAGGACAGCACGAAGGGCGGGAGGGCCTGGTACTTGGCCATGAGGGCCTTGATCCTTGAGTTGGCGGCGCGCGCGTCGGACTCGACCGAAGAAGCCACCGCCATGCCGCGGTCGGGATACCTGAGGAGGAAGTCCCTGAGCTCGGGATCCTCCGAGACGACGCCCTTCGCGAGGGACTGGCCCTCCTGGATCCTCGCGTCCTGCCCCTCGATGGCGGCGGCCGCCGCCGCGTACTCGATCGACGCGGCGACGTGGGCGAGGTCGGCGAGCGAGGACTCGGCGGCCGCGAGGTCGGAAGCGGCGCGCGCTTCCGCGCGTTCCTGGCGGGCGCGCCAGTCGGGGACGGGCGGCTTGGATTTCGCGTCTATCGATTCGTATTTCGCCCTAATGCGCTTGACCTCCGCGGCGAGGCCGATCGCGGCTGTCCGTTCGGCGTCGGCCTTCCGGTAGAAGGCGAGGATGCGTTCCGCGGCTCGGGACGCTGCCTGCGCGCCGCCTGACGCCGCGACCTCCTCGAGGACGGGCTTCGCTTCGGCGTCGGCCTCCCGGAGCCGGGCGCGGGACGAGGCCGACCTCGCGAGGAGGGTGACGACCTCCTCGAGGTGCTTGAGGGACTGCGCCCGCGCCGCGTCGAGCGCGATGGCGGCCGCGTCCTCGTCGCGCGTCCCGATGCCTCCGTCCTTCGCGTAATACCGCTTCCTGAGGGAGAGGAGCTCCTCGGCCTCCCGCGCCCGCGCCGCCGCGTCCTGGCTCGCCCCCGCGGCCGCGTCCCAGTCGGAGCGGTCGTAGGACGCTTCCAGCGAGAGCAGGGCCTTGTCGGTCGCGCCGAGGGCCGCGTCCAGGGCGCCGCCCACGACGGCCTCGAACTGGCGGTCGATGGCGCCCAGGATTCCGTTGGGAGGCTTCGAGTCATCCGTGGTCCAGCCGAGCGCCGCGCGGTAGGCGAAGGGGAGGAAGGACGAGTCCGTGAGGTCGGGGTCGGCCTGCTTGAAGACGAAGAACTGATCCCGGAGGCCCCGCCCGAGCGACGCCGTCCTGGCGCGCTGATCCGCGAGCCGATCGAGGGCGGGGCGTGCGGCGTCGAGTGCGGAGAGCGCCCCGGGCGCGGGCGCCGCGTAGGCTCCTGCGAGGTTCGCCTTGATGGCGGCAAGCGAGGGGGCGTCGGCCTCGAATTCGCCGATGGACGATCCGAGGGATTCAACGGCCGCGATGGCCCGATCTCTGACCAGGGGGCCGCCGGGAGCGCTCGCGACGAATTCGTTCCGGTACAGGGAGAACGCTTCCTCGTAGATCCTCGCGGCCTTCGCGTATTCCCCGCCGTCCATCGCGAACTGGGCCCGTGTGAAGATACTCCGGAGGCGCCGGTTGTACTCGATGAAGGCGGACATCGAGCGCAGCTCGTCGAGCCTGCGGCGCTGGTCCTCGGAGGGGTTGGGGTTGAGCTCGTCCATCCTCTGCTGGACGTCGAGCTTGAGCGTCTCCTCGCCCTCGCCCTTGGCATAGAGCGCGAGGAGCTGTTGGAAGAGGGCGTTGTAGGCCTCGTCGATCTTGTTGATCTTCTGGATACGGGTCTGGATGTTATCGAAGTGCTGGGGGTGCTTGCGGGCTAGGCCGGAGAGGTACTCCCGCGCCTCGGAGAAGCGCTTCTCCTGGATGAGCATGTCCGCGTAGGAGAGGTCCATGGCAGCCTCGCCCCTCGCCCAGAGGGAGAGGCAGGAGAGGAGGAGAATCAGCGTGGCGATCGTCCGGATCGGCGTTCTCATGGGCCCCGTCTACGATTATACAGCCTTCGGGGGCAAGGTCACCGGGCGGCCTTCCCCCTTTCAGTATCGGCCGCGGAGCGGGCGTCCCTGACGAACTTCGCCGTCGCCGCAGCCGCCGCCTGGAAAGCCGCTAGGGACGCCGTCCGCTCGGAGGGATCGGCCTCCGCCTCGAGCCCGAGGGCGAGCTTCAGCCTGATGACGCGCTCGCAGGGGGCGTCCAGGGCCCCCGGGGCGAGCCGCCCCGACGCGAGGGCGCCGAGGATGGCCTCCTTGACGCGGAGGGCCGAGGCGGAGGTCGAGAGCATGAGCATGTCCGCTCCCGCCTCGATGGCGAGCACGGCGGCCTCGCCGGGCCCGCCGAAGTCCCGCAGGGCCCCCATTTCGAGGTCGTCGGTGAGGATGACGCCCTTGTAGCGGAGGCCTTTCCTGAGGAGGCGCACCGCGC
The DNA here is from genome assembly GCA_964538705.1 of uncultured Spirochaetales bacterium. Lineage (GTDB taxonomy): Bacteria > Spirochaetota > Spirochaetia > Treponematales > JBGSOB01 > CAYNQK01. The sequence continues at coordinate 8,763 of CAZIEI010000070.1, forward strand.
CGGGGCTGAGCGAGGAGGGGAGGCGGGGATCGAGGGCCGGGACCTGCGCGTGCGAGAGCATGACGGCGCCCGGGCGGTAGCCCGAGAGCGAGCCGCGGAAGGGCCTGAGGAGGCCGCGTTCGATCTCCTCAATGGTCCCGTGGAGCACAGGGAGACCGACGTGCGGGTCCGCCGAGGAGTTGCCGGGGAAGTGCTTGTACACGGCGCAGACGCCTGCGGACTCGGTGCCCTTGGCGAAGGCGGCCGCGAGAAGGCCCGCGCGGTCGGCGTCGGCGGAGTACGCGCGCGATCCGAGGAAGGCGCGGCTCTCTTCCGTCGCGTGTTCGGCGACAGGCGCGAGGTTCATGCGGACGCCGACGGCGGCGAGTTCGCGCGCCGAGAGCGCTCCGAGCTCCTCCAGGCCGCGGGGATCGAGGATCATGCCCGCCTCCTCGGGGGAGGGCAGGCGCGTGAATCCGTCCGAGGCGAGCCGCTGCACGAGGCCGCCCTCGTGGTCCACGGCGACGAGGACGGGCGCGGCGAGCGACGAGGCCGCGTCCTGGATCGATGAGGTGTACGAGCGCACCGCGGCGGGGCCGCCCTTCACGTTGAATCCGAAGAGGATCACCGCCCCCGGCTTGCATGCCTTGACGATCTCGCGCGATTCCGCCGAGAGCGCGCCGCTCCCGGGGAGCGAGATCATGATGAGCTGGCCCGCCTTGTCGTCCGCGCTCATCGAGGCGACGATCTTCCTGGCCTTTGCGGCCTCGAGCGCGCGGGTAGCGCAGGAGGAGAACGTCGTCAGGGCGGCGGCGGCCAGGAGCGCGGCGCGGCGGGCATTGGGCGTGCGCATAATGAATAGTATCCGCGCGGGCTCGCGGTTTTCAAGCTCGGGCGGACGCCCCTCGGGCGGGCGAGGGCCCCGTCCGAGGGGCGCCCCTTGGCAAAGCTCACCGATCGGTTGTAGAGTACGGGAACCGCCGAGCCGCGGTGTTCTTCAGGCTCCCCTTTATGGAAATCCAACGCACTCGAGATCAACAGAGAATATCGCGCCTCGTCCGCGCGTTCGTTTCCCCATCGACCGGCGTAGGAGAGCGGATCGCCGTCGCCGACGAGCTCCGCGCGGCGATCCGATCGCCCTCGGACATCCTCAACTGCGGCACCATTCCCGAGGACCACGCCCTAAAGCAGGACGCCCTCGCGGTCCGAGACGCCTTCGAAGCGGTGACGAACGGCATGTCCTCGCCCGAGGCCGAGGAGGCGATGGACGCGATCTCCCGTGACGCGGTCTTCGCCCCCTGGGTCCTCCTCGTCCGCGCCATCAAGGATTTCTACTCAGGCGACGCCGCCTCGGCGGAGGCCTGGGCCGCGAGGATCCCCGCGGGGAGCTTCCCCGCGCGCGCCGTCCGGATTTTCCGCTCGCTCGATCCGAGGCGGCGCTCCGTTCCCGGCGCCGAGCCGGAGGGCGGGCTTGGAGCTGCCCTCTTTCCGGACGAGGACGCCCTCCCCAAGCTCGTCGAGGAGATCCGCGAGGCCCTCGACCAGGGACTCCCGGACTTCGCGTCCGTACGGGCGCTCAGGCTCGTACGGGAGCTCATGGACCGGCCCGGCGCCGATCCCAAGGCCGCGGCCCTCGCCGTCCTCGGCGAGATCGATTCGCGCGGCTCCGATCCCGACCCCTTCATCCAAGGCCTCCGCGGCCTTCTCGGCGAGTCCGAGACCCTGAGGCTCGTGGCGCTCTATCTCCGCAGTCGCGATCCCTCGCTGGGTCTCCTCTACTGGCTCAAGGCGGCGGTCCTCTCCGTCCGGGACAGCGATGGCGCCGAGGGGCTCAGGCCCTGGATAGCCGCCGCGCGCGCGTTCACGTCCTCCTTGGGCGGTGAAGCCCTCGCTGGAAGGGAAGCCGAGTACGACGCCATCCTCGGCGAGATCGAGTCGATCGCGGCGAGCGCGGGTGCGGCGGCGCGGCCGACCGCCGGTCGCTCGGGGAAAGGGTCCGGAGCCGCCGCTCTCGAGCGCCTCGAAGGCATCGCCCGCTCGCTCGGCGCGCACAGGGACGGTCGCACCGGCAAGGCCGTTCCGGCGCGCGCGACGGGCGGCATGGGCCGGAACTCCCAGCTCGCCCTCTTCCCGGAGCGATCGTGACGGGCGGCGACGGGCGTTCGCCGGCTCCGCTCCTCGAAGACGCGGTGGCCGAGCTCCTCTCACCAGTGGTCCCGGGCGGACTCGACGAGATCGTCGCTTCACTGCCCAGGCGCCCGCGGTTCCTTGGTCCGGAGGCCTGGCTCGACGCCCTCCGGGAGCGGACGGAAGACGAAGGAAAAGAGGCCCGGGGGCCGCGTTCCATTGCGCGCGACGGCGCCGCGGGGCTATACTCGCGGACGGGGGGCGGTCCGCCGCCGCCCGGTTCCAAGGAGAAATCATGGTCATCATGACGCTGAACTGCGGATCGTCCTCCGCCAAGTACCAGATCTACGATTGGGAGCGGAAGGAGATCCTTGCGGTCGGCATCGTAGAACGGGTAACTCAGGACAAGTCCTTCATCAGCCACAAGGTCCCGGGCCGGGACGAGCTCGTCGTAAATCACGACTGCCCCGACCATACGCGGGCCGTGGAGCTCATCATCAAGACTCTGACGGATCCCGTCCACGGCGTCATCGACGACATGAGCATCATCAAGGCGGTCGGGCACCGCGTCCTCCACGGCGCCATGAAATTCACCAAGTCCGTGGTGGTGAACGAGGAAGTGCTCTCGGTCTTCCAGGAGATCGTCGGCCTCGGTCCCCTCCATCTCCCCGCGAACATCGCGGGCATCCGCGCCGCGCAGGAGGTTCTCCCCAACGTGCCGCACTGCGCCGTCATGGACACGGCCTGGCACCAGACCATGCCCTCCGAGTGCTTCATGTACGCGACCCCCTGGGAGTGGTTTGCCAAGCACCAGGTACGTCGTTATGGCTTCCACGGCACCAGCTTCCTCTACACCGCTAAGCGCGCCGCGGTCCTTCTCGGCCTCGATCCGTTCAAGACCAACCTCGTCATCGCGCACATCGGGAACGGCGCCTCCATCAACGCGGTCAAGGACGGCTGCTCCATGGACACCTCCATGGGGCTCACGCCGCTCGAGGGCCTCATCATGGGAACGCGCTCCGGGGACATGGACCCCGCGATCATTCATTACATCGCCGGTAAAACCGGCATGACGACCGGCGAGATCGACAAAGTCCTCAACAAGCAGTCGGGCATACTCGGGATCACGGAGAAGTGGGCGGACAGGCGCGACGTGCTCCAGGCCGCCGAGCGGGGCGACGAGCGGGCGCGCCTCGCCATGGCCATGGAGGGCTACCGGATCAAGAAGTACATCGGCGCCTACATGGCCGCGCTCGGCCGGACCGACGCCATCGTGTTCACCGCTGGCGTGGGCGAGATGAGCCCGCCCATCCGGGCTATCGCCACCTCCGGGCTCGAGGGGCTCGGCATCGTCATCGATCCCGTGAAGAACGCCGCCGCGAAAACGCGCAACGCCGAGACCCTCGTTTCCGCGTCCTCGTCGAAGGTAAAGGTCTTCGTGATCCCTACGGACGAAGAGCTCGTGATGACGGAGGATGCCTACGCCCTCATGGAGGGCACCTACGACGTCCACACCAAGTTCCGCTATTCTTTCCAGGAACCCGCGTACGTGAACCGCGGGAGGGCGCCCGGGCTCGCCCGGGACATCGAGAAGAACCCCGCGCTCGCGTCCTGCGTAGCGACGCCCCCCCGCTGAGGAAGCGTGGACCGGCACATACCCTTCTTCGAGCTCTCCAAGGCCTGCGCGCTCCCGGCCTGCCCCGTCTGCTCCATCGTGGCGGCGCGGGCGGCCAAGTACCTAGACAATCTCCTCTTCGAACACGTGAGCGACCGGCCCTTCAGGCGTTCGTTCCGGATGGCGGGGGGATTCTGCGCCGAGCACGCCGAGAACCTGGCCGCCTACCGCGACGGACTCGCGGTGGCCATCCTCTATCGGGACCTGCTCTCGGACAGGATGGGCGACGGGAAGCGGCGGAGGCCCTTCAAGCCCAAGGAGCAGTGCCCCGTCTGCGTCGAGCGGGGGCGGATCGAGGACGAGTATCTCGGCTTCCTCGCCGAAGCCCGCGGTGACTCCGAGGAAGAGCGCGAGCTCAAGGAGGCCTTTGAGGGCGGGCGAGGCCTCTGCCTCCATCACTACCTCGGCCTCCGTTCGCGCAACGCCCGGCTCCCCGACTGGCTCGTTCGCTTCCACGCGGGGCGATACGCCTCGCTCCTCGCGCGCACTGACCGCTTCATCGAGCTCTCCGCCTACGGGCACCAGGACGAGTTCGAGGCGCTCAGCCATGAGGACAAGACTGTGTGGAAGGAACTCATCGAAACCGCGAGGAAACGGCCGGGGGATTGAGCGGGTCGGCTAGACGAGCTCCCGCTGGTAGTCTTCGAGCTGGTTCAACGCCTTGAGCTTCACGAGGGCCTTCTCCTGTATCTGCCGCACGCGTTCCCGAGTGATGCCGAGGAGCTTACCCGTCTCCTCGAGGGTGAGGGGGCCGTCCCCCGTGAGCCCGTAGCGGAGCTGGATGATGCGCATTTCGCGCTCGGAGAGGTGGCGGAGCACCGAGTCGAGAGTGTCCTGCAGGGTCATCGAGAAGACCGCCTCGAAGGGCTCCGCGTGGTTCTCGTCCTTGATGAGATCCGCGAGGTGCGTGACGTTGTCCGCGTCAACGGTGGTGTCCAGGCTCGTGGTCTCCTGCGAAAGCTTCATGATTTCCTTGACTCTGCCCGTCTCCATGCCCAGGTACTCGGCGAGCTCCTCGGGAAGGGGATCCCTGCCCAGGTCCTGCGTGAGCTGTTTGGCCACGAGGTAGCACTTCTTGATGGTGTTGAGCATGTGGATGGGGATGCGGATGACGCGGCCCTTGTCCGCGAGAGACTTGATGATGGCCTGCCTGATCCACCAGGTGCCGTAGGTGGAGAAGCGGCAGCCGCGGCGGTAGTCGAAGCGCTCCACCGCCTCGATGAGGCCGATGTTGCCCTCGTCGATGAGGTCGAGGAGGGAGAGGCCGCGGTGCTGGTAGTTCTTGGCGATGGAGACGACGAGGCGGAGGTTCGCGTTCACCATGCGGTTCTTGAGGTTGTGGAGGAGGGCGGCGCGCTCGCGCGTGTCCTCGTCGTTCCCGGGATCGGCAGTGCCGGCCTTCTCCCACTGCGCCCGGGCGTTCGCGATCCGCTCGCCAAGGCTCTGCTCCTCCTCGGCGCTGAGAAGGGGGTAGCGGGAGATCTGCCTGAGGTAGAGGGCGAGGGGGTCGGATTCCTTCGCCGCCTTGGATTTCCTGAGAAGCTTCTCGCCGGGACGCTCATGGCGGGGCGGGGCCTCCTCGACCATGGTTCCTACAGGTAGACGGCGTTTTTCCATCTTTATCGCTCCAGACTCGCGGCTGGGGTAACATTGGAACCCCGCGGGTTCCATGCTGACGCTTTCAGGGCAAGATTGAATTCTATCACTTTTCTGTGAAGAAACAAAATTTTCCCGTATGATCCGTCGCGCTCCGCCAGAGGCGCTGGAGGCGGCCGAAGGCCGCTATTCTATCGATAGAATCTTCAGCCTGGATTGCGCTTTTGGCCGGTGTATACTCCATACGTATAGCTTCGGGAAAGGATCCGGAAAATTAAAGGAGAAGAATACATGAGAAAGATCCAGTGGCCGATGTTGATCGTTCTGCTCTCGTTCCTCGCGTCCTGCGCCACGTCCATTCCGGTGCAGGTCAGGAAGCCAGCGGAAGTCAACATGGCCGACGCCAAGGAAATCGCCGTTCTCGATTTCGATTATCCCCGCGAGCTTCGGAGCGTCCTCCTTTACGACGTGCTCATCTACCAGCTCACTGGTAAGGCCAATATCAGGCACAATACCCCCGAGGAGCGCGTCGCCTTCTATTTGACCGACCAGGTCGTTCGAGCGCTCAACGAGACCGGGTATTTCACCATTTACGACACGCGCGGGCTCGCGAAGTCCATCACGGCCTTCGACGAGGCGAGCCTCGATCCTGTGGCGATCGGCAAGAAGGCGGGCGTCCAGGCCATCGTCTTCGGGGAGATCGTCGAGATGGAACGGGAGGTGAAGAAGGTCGTGGAGGTGAAGGAGGTCAAGGACTCGAAGAAGGGCGTCGTCAAGGAGATATCGAACAAATACTACGACGTCACAGACTCCATCGCCGTGCGCTACCGCGTGGTCTCGACGAGAACGGGGAAACTGCTCGCCACCAAGGACTTCTCCGACGAACGTAAAACCAGGATAGAGGACGATGGCGATGATGACGACGACGACGAGCTCCCTTCCTACGAGGATGTCTGTATGGACATGGTGGACGATTTCATACCCCAGATCGCGCGTCAGCTCGCCCCCTGGATCAGCAATGAGCGCCGGGTCCTCATGAAGGACAAGGCCAAGGACCCCGCGATGAAGGAGGCCGACGCCCTCGTGAAGGACGGCGACTTCGCTGCCGCGCTCGACGCGTATCTCCGCATCTGGAAGGCCTCGGCCAATCCCGCGGCGGGCGTCAACGCCGCCATCATGTACGAGGTGTCAGGGGACCTGGATCGCGCCGCGGTCTTCCTCGAGGAGACCGTCATCCCCGCCGCGCCGAGCGACAAGGCCTCGCGCGAACTCGCGCGGATGAAGCAGGCCCAGCGCGACGCCGAGCGTCTCGCCGAGCAGGATAAATAAAAACGGGGCGCCCTTCCGGGCGCCCCGCGCATTGTTTCCGATCCTTCCCAGGTCAGGCCCGGACTCGAGCGTCCGGGCTTTTTTTTCAGTCCCGCGGACAGCGCGCCGGGTCCTGGGCCTTGCCGTTCCGGAAAGCCATGAAGTACATGACCGGCTTTCCTTCCTTGGGGTCGACGCCGAGCTCGCCGAGGGCCGTGCCGGGCCGGACGTCCTCGCCCGCCTTCACATAGACCTCGTCGTTTCCGCCGTAGATGTAGATGTACTTGTCGTTTCTCGTCACCACCACGATCTGCCCGAAGCCGCGGTATGGCCCCGCGGAGAGCACCTTGCCGGAGGCCACCGCCCGCACGGTGTCTCCCTCCTTCCCCTTGATCTCGACGCCGTAGAGCTTGCCCGTCATATAGCTGCGCGAGCCGGCGATGGGCCAGGTCGTCGCCCCCGAGCCCCGGTTCGCGGGGCCGGACGTCGGCTCAGGATCGCGCGTCGGCTTGGCCGTCGCGTCCTGCGCGACCGCTGTCCCGGGAATAGCGAGACGCTGGCCCACCTTCAGGACGCCGTTCTTGGGAATGCCATTCGCCTTGAGGAGCACGTCCACGGTGATTCCGTACGTCCGCGCGATTCGGTAGAAGGTCTCGCCTGCCTTCGCGACGTGGATCCTCGCCCCAACGGGGGCCGGGGATCTTTCGACGGCGGCGACCCGCGGGCTGGCAGCGGGAAGGGGAGAGGCCGCCGCGGGATTCCCGACAGCGCTTTGCCAGGCCCTTCCTGT
>CAZIEI010000071.1:0-16046 GCA_964538705.1 uncultured Spirochaetales bacterium
CAGACCTTCTTCTTGAAGAAGGGCTTGCCCCTGCCGCGGCCGCCGCGCTCGTCGCCGTCGCGGCGGTCGTCGCGCCGATCCCCGTCCCTGCGGTCGCCGTCCCGGCGATCGCCATCCGCGCCCTCGCGCGCCCTGAAGGGCTCGCCTTGAGTGGTCTTCTCGTCAGACATATGGTACCCCTGCTTAAAATGGTATGTCGTCGTTGAAATCGTCGGAGCCCTTCGCGGGGGCCTCCTGATCCCTAGCCGGGCCGCCCGAGTCCCTGGCGGGCCGCGCCTGCGCGCCGCCGCCGTAGGAACCGCCGCCCGAGCCTCCGCCCCCGCCGCCCAGGAGCTGGACGTTAGTGGCGTAGATCTCGACCTTGCTGCGGCTCTGGCCGTCCTGTTCCCATCGATTCTGGTGGAGTTCCCCCTCCACGGCGACCTGCTTGCCCTTCACCAGGTACTGATTGATGCTCTCGCCCGATTTTCCGAAGAGGACGACGTCGAAGAAGTTGGCCTCCTCGACCCATTCGTCACCCTGCTTCTTCCGCCGGTTGATGGCGAGCGAAAAGCGGCAGATCGCGGCCCCGCCGGAGCTGTATTTCAGCTCGGCGTCCCTCGTGAGCCTGCCTATCAGCACTACGTGATTGACGTCGCTCATGGAAAGCTCCCCCTCTCAGGCCGTCAGGCCTCTTTGCGCACGAAAAGGTACTTCATGATCGTGGTGTCGAGCTTGAAGACCTTCTCGACCTCGGGGATCCTCGCTTGGTCGATGTTCATGGTGAAAAGCACGTAGTGGCCGCGCTTCTTCTTCTTGATCTCATAGGCGAGCTCTCGGTCGCCCATGTCGTCTTCCTTGACGATCTCCGCCCCGTGGGCGGTCAAGGTGGCGCGGGCTGCCTGCCAGCCCTGCCTGAATGCTTCCTCTTCCGGATGGAAGATGGAGACGAGTTCGTATTGGCGCATGGTTCCTCCCCATGGACTGCCGCGGGTGCCTCCCGCGGGACGCGATTCCGCCCATACGGGCTGTTCGCGCCATTCCGCGCCTTCGCGCGGCGATCCGCGCTATTTCGGCGCGGATAAAGAGGGCCCGTTACGGTAGCACGGGGGCGGAAATAGTGTCAAGGATGCCGGAATTCGACTTGAATATTCCATTTATGGTGAAATTCGACCCCGCGTCGAGCCTCGAAGCGATGAAAAACGGCCCTCCGGGGGAGCCGTTTCCCCCGTTTCCGAGCCCCCGGACGGCCTCCTGGATCGCTCGGGCCTTGCCGATAATGGGGACATATCCGCGCGGTCTGGAGGGTCGATGTCCCAGCGCATCCATTTCAACGACGACCTCTTTTTCCTCACGAAATCGATGCAGGCGCTCAAGGAGGGCCTCGCCCTCGAAATCGACGGTCCCCTCTTCATGGACAATGTGTCGTCGAACCTTTCGTTTTACGGCTCCTGTCTCGGCGAACTCATGGCCTCGCTCGAGGACAACAAGCGCCTTATCGACTGGATGGAGTACCTCCGCTCCCTCTACCTCGCGGAACGCCAGTACGTCGATCTCCTCGCCACTGCCCTCGATCCGGACGCCTCCTGGGCAGGGGGGCTCCTCGCCTCTCGCCGGGCGCTCGAAACCGCCCTCAACGAGCACCGGACGGAACTCGCCTCCATGCGCGATCGGCTCTCCCTCAAGGGCGAGGAGGAGGCGCCGCAGGAGGACGTCGTGTCCAAGGACGAGCTCGACGAGCTCCTCCGCGATCAGGACGGGAACTGACCGCTCAGGTCCCTCGCCCGCCCCGCTTTTCCCCCGAGCCCTTGCGTCTCCCGCGGCCCTTGCGCCATAGTGTCCGCATGCCCGAATCCGTCATAGAACCCAGGGTCCTCAAGGGATTCCGCGATTTCCTCCCCTCGCAGGAGATGAAGCGCAAGGACTTCATGCGCCGCGTCGAGGACGTCTTCCTCTCGAGGGGCTTCGTCCCCATCGACACCCCTGTCATGGAGTACGCGGAGATCCTCCTCGGCAAGGGCGGCGGCGAGACGGAGAAGCAGATGTACCGCTTCAAGGATCACGGCGGGCGGGACGTCGCCCTCCGCTTCGACCTCACCGTCCCCTTCGCCCGCTTCATGGCCGCGCACAGCCACGAGCTCTATCTCCCCTTCCGCCGCTACCACATCGCCAAGGTCTGGCGCGGGGAGAACACCCAGCGCGGCCGCTACCGGGAATTCTATCAGTGCGACTTCGACGTGGTGGGCGCGGACAGCGCCGGGTCGGACTTCGAGATCCTCTCCGTGATGGGTTCCTCGCTCGCCTCGCTCGGCCTCGAGGACTTCGCCATCCACTTCTCCCACCGGGGCGCCTTCAACCTCCTCCTCGAGAAGCTCGGGGCGAAGGAAAAATCTGTCGCCGTGCTCAGGATCGCGGACAAGCTCTCCAAGATCGGGCCCGAGGAGACTAAGGCCCTCATTTCCGCGGAAATCGGCGCGGAGGCGGCGATCACCGTGATGGACTTCATCGGTATCAAAGGATGCCTCGCGGACGGGATAGCGCGCATGGAGGCCGTCCTGGGCGCAGAATGTCCGGCCACGGCGCGCCTCAAGGAGATCGCCGCCCTCGCCGCGGAGACCGGGCTCGAGAAACGCCTCGTTCTGGACGCCTCCATCACCCGAGGACTCGACTACTACACCGGCATCGTCTTCGAGACCTTCCTCGGCGCCCTTCCCGCCATCGGCTCGGTCTGCTCAGGCGGGCGCTACGACGACCTCGCCTCGCTCTATACAAAGGAGCGCTTTCCCGGCGTCGGGGCCTCAATCGGCATGGACCGCCTCCTCGCAGCCCTCGAGGAACTCGGGGGCGGGGGTGCGGAGAACGCCTCCATCAGGCTCCTCGTCGCGCCCGCGGGTCAGGAGTGCCTGGGCAAGGCCTTCGCCCTCGCCGACGGGTTCCGCGCGAAGGGCATCCCCGTCGAGGTCTTCACGGAACGGAAGAAGATCCCGCAGGTCTTCGCGTACGCGGAGAAAAAGGGCATCCCCTGGGCCCTCATCCTGGGAGAGAACGAGGTGAAATCCGGCGTATACGCGCTCAGGGACATGGTAAAACGGGAGAACGCCAGTCCCATGGACGCGACGGCCATCGCCTCCTTCCTCGGGGCGTCGTGAGCGCGCTTCGCTTCCGTCGCGCGGCGATATCCGCCGCCCTCGTCGTGGCGGCGCTCGTGGGGGGGACCCTCCTCTCCTGCTCGGGCGAGCCGCCCTCCATCGTTTCCGTCCGCTGGACTCTTGTCCTCCGGGATCCTGCGGGGCCGCCTCCCCTCGAACGCCTCTCGGTCTTCGTGTCCGCGAGCGACGCTGACGGAAAGGACGATATCGAGGATCTCACCGTCGTACATGACGAGGCGCGCCTCGCCTGGAAATTCGATTCATCTTCCTGGGTGGATCGCGAGGAAGGCGGCGCGCGCTGGCTCGGTTCCAACGCCATCGCAACGGCTGAGGGGGGCGCCCTGCCCCGCGGCCGCTTCAGGATAATCCTCCGCGACGCCGCCGGCGAGACGGACGAGGCTTCTTTCTCGCTCTCGGACCCGGGGGCGCGCCCGCAAGCGAGCCTCCGCCTGGACGGCCCTTCGGTCGTCGTCCAGGCGCCCTGGGCCGTATCGCAGTTCATCGTCCTCGACGCCTCGGGCGCGACCCTCGCGAGCGTCCCCGCCTCGCGCGGCAGGTCGGAGCTCGCGACCGTGCTCTCATCGACGCCCTCGGGCCTCGCCAAAGGCCTCGCGCTCATGTCGCTCGACGAGCCGCGGAACCTCGCCATCGAGACGCCCGTCGTCAAGCTGCCATGAGTGAGGAGCAAACAGGAGCGGCGTCCCAGCTCCGGTCCTTCGTGATCCGATCGGGCCGCATGACCGAGGCCCAGCGCGCGGCCTACGAGGGCGATCCGGGCAAGAGGCGCGTCGGATCGCTTTCAGGCTTCCTCGACCTGGACGAGGTATTCGGGCGGAAAGCCCCCCGCGTCGCGGAGATCGGCTTCGGGATGGGGGACGCCACCGTGGAGATCGCCAAGGCGAATCCCGGAATCGACTACCTCTGCATCGAAGTGCACCGCCCCGGGATCGGGAAGCTCCTCATGGAATGCGAGAGAGACAACCTCGCCAACGTCCGCGTCCTCGAGGGGGACGCGATCGAGCTCCTCGCTTCCCGCGTGCCACCCGATTCGCTCTCGGGCATATACCTCTTCTTTCCCGACCCCTGGCCCAAGAAACGGCATCACAAACGGCGCATCGTCCAGCCGCCCTTCGCGCGGCTCGCCGCGTCCCGGCTCCTCCCCGGCGAGGGCTGCTTCCACATGGCCACCGATTGGGCCGAGTACGCCGAGGCGGCGCTCGCCGTCCTCCAGGCCGAGCCCCTCCTCCGGAACGCCGCTTCGGGATTCTTCCCCCGCCCCGCATGGCGACCCATGACCAAGTTCGAGGCGCGCGCGCTCAAGGATGGACGGGCGGTCTTCGACCTCCGCTTCGTCAGAACATGAGCTCGAGCTTGAGGCCGAGGGCGGGACGGACGTCGTAACTCGAATCGTCGCCGCGGCGCGTGAATGATAGGTCGGTGCCCACGCGGGCGGTCGCCTTGAGGAAAGCACCGGCCATGAAGCCGAAATCGTAGGAGAGCGGGATCGCGTAGCTCTCGAGCCCGTTCTCCGCGTATCCGTACGTGAAACCCGCCATGATTTCATTCAGGCTCTTGAGGGGTTCCGTCTCGAGGGCCGCGAGGCTCGGAATGAAGGTGTCGATGCGTTTTTCCCGCGGTTTCTCCCGTTGGCGCTCGTAGAAACGGCTTCTCGCACGCTCGAGCCGTTCGGATGCGGCCTTTCCCCAGGTGATCTTCAGCGTTACGGACTCGCTCACGGGCTTTTCGCCGCTCGAGAGACTGAGGATATTTAGAACTCTAATCGTGTCCAATTCGTTCTTGGCGAGGTACAGATCGACCGTCGCCGCGTAGAGGTAATCCTTCACGACGCCGCCCTCATCGCTTAAGGAGAGGAGATGGTCGAAGAAGATATTATCGGAATCGATGAATTTGAGGAGGCGGGCGCTTCCCCTGTTCCCGAGGGCATCGGTCGCCGCGAAGGTGAGCCCGATCTCATGGCTGTAGACGTCGCTCAGGGTTGCGCCCTCGCGGAGCGCCTTGCGCTTGAACGAGTAGCGGCAGGCGGAGGGGATGAGGAGGTCGCGGAGCCCGAGGAGCCGTTCGCGCGACATGCCCGCGCCGATCTTCGCGCTGAGCGAGGCCTCGAAGGGCTCCTCGGGGAGCGCGAGGAGCTCGCCTGTGAATTCGTCGTCCCAGAATTCCGCGATGGGGATGCCCGCGTAGAAGGCCGGAAGGGATCCTAGGGCCCTTTCCAGGCTGGCGAACTCGGCGTCGAACCACGAACCCTCGCCGGGGACGGAGAGGCGCATGGAGCGTTCGTAGAGGGGGAGGATCCTCCAGGTTCCGGCGGGGCCGAGCGGAATGGCGGGGGCGATGCTCAGGTCCGCGCCGCCCGACGCGCGGGGCGCGGGGCCGCCCTGCTGCGATGCGGAGAAGGAGAGCGAGGCATCCTTCGAGGCGCTCCCGTCTTTACGCTTCCCATCGAGGTTCGCCTGGAAGCCGATGGACCGGAACGAAGCCTCCGCTCCCGGGAGAGGGACGAGTTCCGAGAAGGACTCGAGCCAGCGGCGGAAGTACTCCTCCATGAGGAAGGCCTCCCCGTCGGTCTCGTTCGATTGGAATGCGGCGCCGACGGAGAGCGTCTCCGAGAGGAAGCTCGTCCGCGCGAGCGCGTTCCAGGCGCGGGAGAGGGAGGCCTGGGAGCGGAGGGCGCTCGCTCCCGCGGTGAGGGCGAAGGGCTCCTTGAAATCCAGTCCTCCCGCGGCGGAGAGACTCGCGGCTCCCGTCTCGTCCTGGAAATAGTCGGCGGAGAGCGAGCCCGGTCCCAGGAGGAAGCCCGCTCCATGGGAGGCCCGCGCGGCCTCGATGGAGGAATCGCTCGAATCCGCGAGGGCGCGGAGGCCGATGGAGCCCCGCATGTCCAGGAAGGGGAAGAGCCCGAAGCCCCCGTTCGCGTCCAATCCTGCGCTGAAGTACGAGCCGAGGGCGAGCTCCTCAGCGAGGCTCAGGCGAACGTTATGGATGACGGGGAGGCTCCCCGCGCTGAGGAGGGCCTCCTTCCGTTCCCATGATAGCGTTCCCGTCGAGGAGAGGGAGACCTTCGCGACGCTCTCGGAGAGGAAAAAGCCCGCGATGTCGATATCGCCCTCGATGACCCCCTCGGTTTCCACGGCCGCGGCGGTGACGAGGCCGAGCGCGCCCGAGCTGTACGCAGCGCCCAGGTCCGCGCCCGAACCCGACGCGTCCTCGAGGCGCGCGGAGGCGCCTGAGTCCGACCTCATGGAGAGGCGCGTCCAGCCGGGACCGAGGAGCGCGGGATCGATCTCATATCGCCGCACCTCGCTGCCGCCCGACCTCAGGGATACGACGAGGCGCGATCCGCTCGCCTGGTTCCAGGACGCCGAGCGCCTGAGGTAAAGGGAGAACTTCCCGTACTGGCCCATGTCGATGGCCTCGAAGGAGCGCTTGAAGAGGGCGTCGCGGCCGACCGGGAGATTCGGGAAGCTCGCGCGGAGGAAGCGATGGCCTGAATCGCCCGTAAAGTCGGAGCCGAAAGACGCGGAGGGGCCTTGGAGCTCGTCGTCGATGCTCGAGACCGAGGGGGGCGAGAGGGGCGCGCTGAGCTCCCAGGGACTGCCTGCCGCCCGTACCGTCCCGACGAGGACCCTTCCCGCTACGTTTCCGGCGGACGCGATTACGATCCTGACCCTGGCCTTGGAGCCGAGATAGAGCGAGGGCGTCGAGCCTAATGGGACGGACACCTCGGTCCAGGAGGATCCCAGGGCGGGAGCCGCGACGCTCGCGATCATCGAGGGATATTCCAAGTCGGTCCCGTCGTCGTCCGGGCCGGATGCGACGGCGCCAACCTCCACCGTCACCGCGGGGCTTCCCCCTCCCCCCTCGTCCACGAAGCGGAGAGGCACGACGATGGCCGAGACGCCGTAGGATGCGTCGGCGTACGCCTGGCCGAGGGAGAGCTGCATCCCCGTCCACTGGGGAACGCCAAGCTCGAATTCCGCTACGGCCGCGGATTCATACGAAGAGTCCGATACGGGATAAGGCCCCTGGGAGAGCGCTGGGTCCCGTCGCCCGGGCTCGCCGGGGCCGATGGCGAGGGGCGCGAGGCTCACGTTCCCCCAGAGGTCCGCCGACGAGTAGTCGCGGTAATAGAGGGGCGCCCGGTCCGCCTCCGCGCGGGCGGGAGGGAGGGCGGCGCGCTTCCAGCCCCCCGCGGCGGCCTCCGTCTCGATCGCCGCGTCCCCGATCGAATCCACGCCGAGTTTCCCGTCGGCGTCGGGGTTACGGTACGCGAGGCGGAGGTCTATCGAGCCCTTGAGGCCGGGACGTTCGCCCTTGAGCCCGGCGACGAGATCTGCTTGGCCGGGGGAAGGCAGGGATTCCGCGCCTGAGGAGAGGAAGGCGAGGGATTGCCGCAGGGAGAAACCTGCGAAGGCCGAGAGCCCGGGGCGGAGGGTGAAATCCGCGAAGGCGGCGGCCACGAGGTCCCCTGCCCCCCAACCGTCCTTCCGCGCCGCGTACTCGAGGACGATACGGTCCGTAGGGAGGATCTTGTCGAGGAAGGTCACGACGCCGGTGGCGGGATCGTGGCTCCAGCGCCCGTCGTCGGCGCCGTTCCGCTTGACGACGAGGGTACCCTGGACGATGTCCAGGGGGACGGTGAATTCCGTTGCTGGCACGAGAGAGGAGAAACGGATCTCGTAGCCCGAGAGGAGACCCGGTGGAGCGCCCGCTCCGTAGATCGAGGGCTCGAGGGCCAGGAGGGGGCGGCGCGCTTGAATCGCGTACGGGTCCTCCTCGGCGAGGGCGTAGAGCTCGGCGTATCCGCGCTCCGCGTCGACGTTGAGCGCGAAGGAGGGGATCCTCGATCCCTCGCGGTGATAAAGCCCCGCTTCCACGCTCGTTCCGATCGTCACGCCGATGGGGATCTCGTAGCGGGACATGACCTCGAGCTGGTTGTCCGCTCCGGGTTCGTAGACGGCGACGGCGTTCCTGCCCTCGATCTGGATAAGCGAGGCCGGGGGCGGATCATAGGCCACGAGGGAGCGTTCGGGCAGGGGTTCGTCGAAGTCCACGGCCCCGCGGGAGAGCGATATGGCGGCTCCGGACGCAGAGACGTAGGAATAGCCGTCGGTAGCCGCGACGAGGGCTCCCGAGGCCGAACGGACGTAGACCCAGGCCTGGCTAATGGGCCGGTTGGGGAGGAGGAAGAATCGTCCGCGGATATACGAGGCGGCGGGAACGATGGCCTCGGCGACCTCGTTGTACCCCAGGTATGTCTTCTTTGTCGTCTCCGAGGCTTCGTATCGAATGAGGGCCCGCGCGTTGAAGCCGCGAAGGGGCGAACCGGGATCGTCTCCCAGCCGGAGGCCGATGCCCGGGCTCATGGGTCCTGATGCGCCCACGTCGAGCTCGCCCGAGCTGTCGAAGGGAAAATCCGCGTTCCCGACGGAGAGTTCGCTTACGAGCTCATGCGGATCGCGGCGCTTATAGACGAGCGAGTAGCGGTTCTGGGTCGAGTCGTCCGCGATGCGCGCCTTGAGGGACCAGCCCTTGCCCAGGGGGAGTTCCAGGGTCAGGTCCATCGTCTGCTTGAAGGCGGGGGGCACGGCGCCGATGGCCTCCTCGGCCGCATTGCCGCTGAAGAAGGCGCCCATGGTGATTTCCGCCGAATAAGATCCCGTGATGATGAGACTGAGATCGCCTGGGACCAGGCCTCCTTCGAAGAAGAATGGCGAGGCCTCCACGCCTAAGTCGGCTCTGGGAAGAGCCGGGAGGGGCGGCGGCACGGGGGTGGCGGAGGGAATCGGCGAGGGCTCGGCGCTCCCGGGAGGGGGTGGATCCTCGGCGCGAAGAGCCGCGGACGCGATGAGGAGAATGAACATGGCCGCCGCTTCCCGCGCGCGCATCGCCATAGTATGATGGGAGACGCGCCTTGCGGGCAAGGAGGACGCCCTGGTCGTTTCGATGTTCCATGCGGTGCTGGAACTGCCCGAGATCGGGTCCATAAAGGACAAGCGGAGGATAGTCCATTCGCTCCGGGACAGGATTCAGCGGAAATTCAAGGTATCCTGCGCCGAGGTCGATCTCAACGACGCGCTCTCATTTTGCGAGCTCGGCGCCGCCGTGGTGTCCAACTCGAAGGCTCACGGGGAGGAGGTCATGCAGAAGGCCCTTGGGTTGATCGAGAATTCCGGGGAGGTCCGCGTTCATTCTTTCGAGATACACTCAGAGCAGTATTGAGGGCGCTCGAGTTCCGCGGCCAAGCCGTTCCGGGACCCGCGCAGCCTGAGCGATGGCCATGATCGGGGGAGGCGATGGAAAAAGCGAGAACGATGCGAGAAAAGCGATTATTCAACGCAGCGATGGCTTTAGCCGCCGTGGCGGCGATGGCTTTCGCGGCATCCTGCCAGAGCGGGGCCCCAGCGCCCTCCTCCGCGCCCTCCCCTGCCGCCTCGCCCCCTCCCACCCGGACGGAGAGTCCGGCTGCCCGCGAGGAGGCGGAGAAGCTCCTCTCCCTCGCCGTCGACGCTATCGACGCCAATCACCTCTCCGAGGCGATCAAGGACTACGTCGCCGTGCTCGCCATCGCCGAGGGCGACGCGGGCGCAGCCGCGGCCGCTCTCAAGGCCGAGGCCGAACTCACGCGGATCGGGGCGCGGCTCAGCCTGGAGCCTAAGGAGAGCTGGCTGGCTAAGGACGGGACCCAGGTCCAGGGCTCAACGCGCGCCATCGGGAAGGACGTCGCTCTCCAACCCTCTGTCTACCTCTACGAGAACTACGGCGCGGGAAAGGCGCCCGTGCCCGACGCCTCGATCGCCTTCGAATTCGTGGAGAACGGCGGCGTCCTCACTCCCTTCGCCGCCACGGACGCTTACGGGATGGCGAACGCTAACGTTTCGCGCCTAAATGATCCTTCGAAGGGCGCCGTGATCAGGGCCTACCCGGTCTTCCGGGTCCGGGGCCGCGCCTACGCGTTCCGTTCGGTTTCACGCGATTTCGCGTACCTTCCTCCCGCGACGACGGTGGTGGTCGCGAGCCTCTCCGAATCCTCGCTCGGCGCGCTCAAGGACAGCCTGACGCCCGAATTCCTCTCGCCGACCCTCAAGGATGCCGGGCTTGACGTCCTCCCTAAGGCGGGCTCGGCGGACCGCGACGCCTTCATGGCCGCCTTCGGGGGCTCTCCGGCCGCTCTTGCCACGCTCAACGCCGAGGCCCGGGCGGGATACCTCCTCCTCGTGTTCGTGGACGTCTACAGCGTCTCCCAGGTAGAGTACGACGGGAAGAAGTACAACCTGTTCACTGCCTACGCGAACGCGAGCGCTCGGCTCATGAGGCCGGACGGGACCGTCCTCAGCACCTTTGCGGCGGCCAAGGTCCGGGGCGACGCGGGCGACGCCGCGCAGGCCGTGGACGCCTGCAACAAGGCCGCGAACGCCGCGATCGCGGAGTCCATGAAGGCCGAGGCGGGGAAGATCAAGGCCGCGCTCGCGGAATGAACATCAAGAGGCGGGCCCTTCCCCTTCCGGTTCCGCCCCTCTCCCCGGCTCCGCCTCCCGGTTCGCTCCGCTTCCCGATCCGAGCGCCCGAGCGCGCGAGCTTCTGAGCCCCGTCCGCTCGTCCATGCTCAGGACCGCACGGTCCACCTCACCCTTCTTCCTGTCGTCCTCGAAGAGGAGGCCCTGCGCGCTCGATTCGCTCTCTAGCCCGGAGAAGCCAACGCCGAGGAGGCGGATGGGAGCAGCGGCGCGGCGCTTCTCCCGGAAGAGAGCCATGGCGACCGCGTAGGCGTCGTCGATCGAGGACACCGGGCGCTTGAGGCTCGAGCGGGCCGTTCCGCCCGTAAAGTCCCCATACCGGATCTTCACGAACACCGTGCGAGCGAGGAAACCCTTACGATACAGGGAATGGATCGCTTCCTGGCAGAGGTCGAGAAGGACCGCCTCGGCCGTCTCCTCGTCCAGGATGTCCCGCTCGAAGGTGCGCTCGGTGGACACAGACCGGGGGCCGTCGCGCTCCTCGAAGAAGCCGGGATCGATCCCGCGGCAGGCCGCGTGGAGGAATTCGGCGGCGCCCTTGCCGAGCATCCGGGCTATCTCCCCCTTCTCGAGCTTCCTGAGGTCGGCCATCGTCCGGAGGTTGAGGAGGCGGAGGCGCTCCTGGGTCTTCTCGCCCGCGCCCCAGAGCCGGGAGAGCGGCAGGGAATCCATGAAGGACTCTTCGCCGCCCGGTTTCACCTCAAGGAGGCCGTCGGGCTTGGAGGCCGCAGAGGCGAGCTTGGCGAGGAAGCGGTTGGGCGCGATTCCGACGGATACGGTGAGGCCGGTCGCGGCGCGGACTGAGTCCTTGAGGGATCGCGCGGCCGCGGCGCCCTCGCCGAAAAGCCGTCTCGTTCCCGCCATGTCCAGGAAGGCCTCGTCGATGGAGAGGGCGCGGGGTTCGGGGCAGTATCGCTCGAAAACAACGAAGACCGCGTCCGAGACCTCCTTGTATCGCTGCATCCGCACGGGAAGGAAAACGCCGCCCGGGCAGAGCCTCGCCGCCTCCTGGATGGGCATGGCGGAGTGCACGCCGAAGGCGCGCGCCTCGTAGGAACAGGTGGAGACGACACCCCTGCCGCCTGGCCGCGCCCCCACTATGACGGGCTTCCCTTCGTACTCGGGATGATCGATCTGCTCCACGGATGCGAAGAAGGCGTCGATGTCCACGTGGAACCAAAGGCTCTCAGCCATGGCTACCTCAGCCGGGCGCGGACCTCGCGCTTGACGACGTGGGAGGCGAGAAAAGCGTTCCCGGAGACCGATGCGCCCGAGCCGAGGCTCACGAGGGTCGCCTCCAGGTCGCCCTCGAAGGAGGCCGGCACGGTGAGCTCGAGGACGAGGGGGGACGGAGGGAGGATGCCTACGCTGAGCTCGGCGGAGAGGCCGTCGTCGGAGAGCGCGTAGGGAAAGCTCGAGTCGTAGAGCTCGATCCTGGATTTCGACTTCACCCGGACGAGGGCCCGGTACATTCCCTCGGGGGCGTCGATCGTAACCCTGATCCGTTTGCGGGAAAGGAAGAAGGAGGTATCGACGGCGGCCCGGGGCGGCCGCTGCTCGGCGGGGCGCGGAAGGACCTCCCGCCTGGATCCTGAGAGGGCGCGTTCGATGCCCGAGACCGCGATCGATAGCCCCGAGAATCGTCCCGGCCCTTCCACGGTGATCGTCCCGGCGCCATCCGTGGCGGACTCCTCCGTGAGGGCGAGGGGCTGGGGCCTGCCCCGGGAATAAGCCGGCCTTAGGGCCGTGAAGGCGGCGACGCCGATGAAGGCGGCGCTCGCGAGTACGAGGGCGGGTAGCGTCCTCGAGAAGCGCGGGCTCTCGTGCGAGACGCGGATGATGAGAATCGCGCGGATTATGTAGAGGACGACGGGGAGGTAGAGGAGCACGAGCACGACGGATTCCCCGAAAGAGGGGCTGATCAGAATGGCGCGCATGCGCTCGCCCTGGACCCAGGCCGCGAGGACGTGGAGCCCGGCCAGGGGAAGGAGCCCCGCGAAGGCGAGCACGAGCGTCGCGGGCCTGGAACGCAGCATGATCGAGGCGATGCAGCAGAGGGCCGCCCAGGCGAAGTACAGCGAGAGCGAGACGTCGATGAGCGAGGCGATAAAGACGTCCAGGAAGAAGAGGATGACGCTGCCCGCGCTGTACAGGGCTATGGTCGAGGGGATGATCCTGAGCGAGAGCGCCGCGCCGAAGGCCGCGACCATGAGCGCCGCGAGGAGGACGTGGCGCATGGCCAGGAAGGCCGTTTGATCGACCTCCCAAGCGAGGGGAGAACCCTTGAGCGCGAGGATCGCCCTCAACGCGAGGGAACTGGCCCAGACCGCGCCGAGGCAGAAGGCGGCGGAGAGGAAGAGCGCCCAGGAGTCGCGCCTGAAGCCGCGGAGCATGCGGGAGAGCTGGCTCCGCTCCACGAGGGAGGTTACGAAGAAGATGAGGATCACGAGGGTGATGAATGCGAGAACGAGGACCACGAAGTCCTTCTCGCGGACGGCGAAGGCACCCGAGGGGAGGTCTACGACGAGATAGTGCCGGTCCCAAGCGTACGAGATGCCCTCGGCGTGTCCCTCAACGAAACGGGCGAGGGCCTGGACCAGGCCGGTATGATGGCCCGGCTCGGCGCCGGCGACGGGTTCCGAGACGAGCTCGATCGCGGGGACGTCCCTGTCCAAAAAAGGTGCGGCTCCGCCCGAGCGCCCGTAGGCCCCGCGCGGCCGCGGCTCATCCTCGTCCACGACCAGCCCGGCGCGGTAGAACTGGTTGAAGGCGCCGCCGTGGCTGAAGCCTACGCCTTCGGCCGCGAGGGACGAGCTCAAAACTTGGAAAATTCGGTACGGAGAGACGACGCGCGCCGAGTGGTTCACGACGCGGAGCCGTCCGGACGCGTCGCGCACGTCCACGTAGACCACTTCGTTCAAGCGGTCCTGGGGCAGGCCTTCGGCGAGTGCATCAGATCCGCAGGGGGCAGAAACCCCGGGAAAGGCCTCTGCCGCTGGGTATTCCTCGCCCAGAAAGGCGAATTCGAGGGTGAGCGGGGGCTTTCCGCCCCACCGCGCCGCGGCCTCCTCCATGAGATCGAGGAGGATGATCGCCGGCATCGCGCGGGACGCCGCGTCAGAGAGCCCGGGAGGAGGGTCGAGGGGCGCCGCGAACACGATCGCGTCCCCGAGAGCTCCGGGGCGCGAGCAGACGACCGTCGACGCGTACGAATGCCACGAGCCCTCGCGCCCCGCGGATTCGATCCTCGCGGAGAAGCCCATGGCCCGCGCCTCGGCGGCGATGAGGGCTGGAAGGCCGGGAATGGGCCGCCCCGGCGACGCGGCGGCGTAGGCCGCGGCTATCCGGGCGGCGCGGTCCCCCGGACCGGGAGCGGCCCAGGCGGCAGCGCAGATGAGGAGCGACGCGATGAGGGGAACGGGCCTCGGCTTCATGGCTACGAGCGTTCAGGATAGGTGCGGGCCGCCGGCTGGTCAATACTCGATCGGGAAAAGCCGTCCGAGCCACGCCTCTCCTTTAGGAACGAAATACGTGTTATACTATCGACCTGGCAGGCCGATCATCGGGAAGGGGGAAGGTCGAGAGGTATGGGAGCCGAGAGGAAAAGCATCATCGATCTTCCGCTCAAGCTGGTGCTCACCGACGAGGGGACGACCTTCTTCATCCGCAACAAGAAGAAAATCAACAAGTTCAAGCTAGCGGATAATAAAGAGGAGTACGGGCTCTTCCTTGACAAGTTCTCCCCGCAGAGCATCCAGCGTATGCTCCTCATCGACTACGTCTCCAAGATCGAGATATCCAAGAGCGAGTTCATGTCGAGCCGCCAGGAGATCATGGACCTCTCCAAGCTGATCGTCTACGGCATCCTGTACCGCCAGTACGATACCTTCATCTTCACGCGCGTGCTCTCCTCCGAGCTCATCAAGAAGTGGAACCGTCTCAATCCCGCGAACATCATCGACGAGAAGACCAAGATCAACAACGACTACCTCCAGAGCGTCCTCAAGGAGAAACACGCGATCATCGCCGAGATCAAGCAGCAGATCCTGGCCCCGCTTTATGCGCATATCTCCCGCAACAACGCCCTCCTCCCGGAGGAGAAGAACGTCCAGCTCCTCCTCTCTGAGAAATTCCTCAACAACCTCAGGCCCTTCATCTGGTTCATCATCACCAAATTCCAGGGCGCCGAGGGCTACGAGCAGCTCATCAAGGATGTCCGGACCTCCCTCGCGGAGTACATGGAGAAGTCCAAGATCGCCGAGTACGTCTCCCTCATGATCATGGAGCTCGCCATCAACGCGGAAAACTCCAACTTGAAGCGCGAGGCCAAGAACATCTTCAAGGGGGCAGTGGACATCAACGCCGTCCTCTTCGACCCTAACGTGCGTAAGCAGGTCCTCGAGGCGCTCGAGCGCACGCGCGACCTCGTGTACCTCTCCTGGCAGCTCGGCTCGAAGAGCGCCTCCATCGGGACCCAGGGCAAGCTCCAGATCACCCTCTACAACAAGGAGTCGGAGTACCGGGCCATGAAGGCGAGCTTCGACGACAAGAAGTCCGCCGACCTCAAGCGGAAGAGCCTCATGGACTTCTACCGTGAGATCCCGGACGGCGAGGCCAACACCGAACTCGGCCTCTACTACCTCTCCTACCTCTCGGAGGCTTGCGAGAAGGTCAACATAAAGTTCGAGTCGCTCGTCAACCAGATCAAGGCCTCCGACCTCACGGTCATCACCCTCGTGCTCAACTTCTAGCCCTGTCCACCACCGGCTTTCCTTGACAGTCCTCGGACAACTCATTAAGATACAGGCCTTCTTATTCCACTATCCAAGACCCGCGAAGGCGTAACGGAGGACGTTCATCCATGGCAACGACTAAGTACGTGTATTTCTTCGGCGACGGCAAGGCCGAGGGCAGGGCCGACATGAAGGATTCCCTGGGCGGCAAGGGCGCTAACCTCGCCGAGATGACCAATCTCGGCATTCCCGTGCCTCCCGGCTTCACGATCTCGACTGAGGTCTGCGCGGCCTATTACGAGAACAACAGGGCCTACCCCGACGGGCTCGCCAGGGAAGTCGAGGACCACCTCGTCAGGCTCGAGAAGCTCATGGGCAAGAAGCTCGGCGACGCCGACGATCCGCTCCTCGTATCGGTCCGTTCAGGCGCCGCAGTGTCCATGCCGGGCATGATGGACACCATCCTCAACCTCGGCATGAACGACAAGGCAGTCGAGGGGCTCTCGCGCAAGACGGGCAATCCCCGCTTCGCTTGGGACTCCTACCGCCGCTTCATCCAGATGTACGGCGACGTAGTCATGAACGTGCCCCACGAGGAATTCGAGCATGTTCTTTCCGAGGCTAAAAAGACCAAGAAGGTGACCCTCGAC
>CAZIEI010000072.1:0-16009 GCA_964538705.1 uncultured Spirochaetales bacterium
ATTCGATTTCAATCTTCTTGCGATCGTAGGACGGGCTCTTCTTATAGTACTCGATCATCTGGCCGATCTCATCGGTGAAGGACCAGATGACGACCTTCTTGGGCGCTGCGGACAGGCCCGCCGCAATGAATGCGATGCAGAGCGTAATAGGAGTTTTTCTCGACTTCATGGCCGCCTCCTCCGCGAGATCGTCATGAACGCTGTACTGAATCGATTATCCATCCAGTGCCGCATGATACCCTTGCTCTTCCCTGCTGACAAGGTTTCTCCCGAGTGAAGGGGGCCATCGCTTTTCGGTGATCGGTAGACTGTAATTCCGCGCCTGCGTAAAAAGGTACGCGATTGATCAGGGGCGAAAAAAGGGCCGCCCCGAAGGGCGGCCCTTGAATACAGAACGCGAACGAGGCCTTAGTCGACTATGATCTCGGGCAGGGTGTTCTTCACCGCGGCCTTGAAATCCTTGATCGCCTGGTCCTTGGTCTTCTCGCCGTTCACGAAGGCGCTCTGCTGCTCCTGCCAGAGGGACTCGAGCGTCTGGTCGTAGCCGGAGAGGTTCTTGGCGTTGACGCCCTTGGCCATGTCCACGAAGGCGGCGTAGTGGTTCTGCCCGCCGAGGAAGGGCTCGGCGTAGGTTCCCTTGATCTTCTCCTGGACCTTGATGTTGGAGACGACGTCGCCCTTGTCCTTGGCCCACTTCTCGAGGAACTCGGGATCGGTGCCGAAGTAGCGGACGAGCTCCTGGGCTTCCTTGCGGACCTTGGTGCCCTTGCGGACCGCGACCCAGGTGCCGCCCCAGAACCAGCTGTACGGGCCCTTCACCATGGCCCAGTCGCCGGAAGTGTCGAGCTTGCCGTCCGGTGACTTGGCGTTCGGCTTCAGCACGTAGTGGAGGCCCCAGGTGGGGAGGAAGTAGCCGAAGACCTCGATGGAGTTGCCCTTCTCGTCCTTGAGGCCGCCCTTCATGCCGGCGAACCATCCCTCGCCCCACTGGCCCTGGCGGCCCTCGTAGCCGCTGTCGTGGAAGGTCTTGCACTGGTCGAGGAGCGTGAGCATGACGGGGTCGATCACGAGCTTGCCGTTGACGACCCAGGGGTTCTTCCTATTGGCGTTGTAGACCTTGAAGATGTCGCCGAGGGAGGAGATGATCACGCAGGCGCCGCCGGACTTGTCCTTGATCGTCTTGGCGGCCGCGAGGAACTTGGCGTTGTCGCTCAGCATGGCCTGGACCTTGGCGGGATCGTCGGTGCCGAGGTACTTCTTCGCGAGGGAGCGGCGGTAGAAGTAGGCGCCGGGGGTGACCTGCCAGGAGAGGCCCACGACCTTGCCCTTCTTGTCGGTGGTGACGTCGAGGGGGTACTGGGCGGAATCCGCGTAGGACTTCTTGAGCGCGGAGAGGTCGTCCATGTAGCCGGTCTCCACGTACTTCTTCACGAAGGCCGATTCCAGGGTGAAGACGTCCGGGGCGTCCTTGCCGCTCTGAAGGACGGGGTCGATCTTGGACTGGTAGACGTCGGTCGGGACCAGCACGAATTCGATCTGGATCTTGGCGGGATCGTAGCCCGGGCTCTTCTTATAATACTCGATCATCTCGCCCAGTTCGTTGGTGAAGGACCAGACCACCACTTTCTTGGGCGCGGCCACCAGGCTCGACGCGATCGCGAGTACGCAGAGCGCGACGAGAAGCTTTCTCGACTTCATGTTTGCCTCCTACATGAGTTTGTCATGGATGAATCGCGGATCGACGGACGCATCCCTTGACGTTTGACGTATCATACTCCGAGTCCGGCTAGCCGTAAAGTTTTTTCTTGCGCTCCGCGGTCCGGCGGCTTGCCGGGCGCGGTCCTTCGCCGCTCCGGCACCTTTCCGGAAAGTTACGATCGAAGATTCGGATAAGCGCGGTAAAGGAAAAAAGAAAGGCCGCCCCGGGGGGCGGCCTCTCAAGCGATACGTTAGGAATCCGCTCAGTCGATAGCGACGTCGGGGAGGGAATTCTTAACGGCGGCCTTGAAGTCGGCGATAGCCTTCTCCTTGTCCTTCTCGCCGTTCACGTAAGCGTTCTGCTGCTCCTGCCAGAGGGACTCGACGGTCTGGTCGTAGCCGGAGAGGTTCTTGGCGTTGACGCCCTTGGCCATGTCCACGAAGGCGGCGTAGTGGTTCTGCCCGCCGAGGAAGGGCTCGGCGTAGGTTCCCTTGATCTTCTCCTGGACCTTGATGTTGGAGACGACGTCGCCCTTGTCCTTGGCCCACTTCTCGAGGAACTCGGGATCGGTGCCGAAGTAGCGGACGAGCTCCTGGGCTTCCTTGCGGACCTTGGTGCCCTTGCGGACCGCGACCCACGTGCCGCCCCAGAACCAGGAGGCCGGGCCCTGGACCATCGCCCAGTCGCCGGTGGTGTCGAGCTTGCCGTCGGGGGACTTGGCGTTCGGCTTGAGGACGTAGTGGAGACCCCAGGTCGGGAGGAAGTAGCCGAAGACCTCGATGTCCTTGCCCTTCTCGTCCTTGAGTCCGCCCCTCATGCCGGCGAACCAGCCCTCGCCCCACTGGCCCTGGCGGCCTTCGTAGCCCTTGTCGTGGAGGAGCTTAGCCTGATCGAGGAGTTCGAGCATGGCGGGATCGATAACGAGCTTGCCGTTGACGACCCAGGCGTCCTTCCTGGCGGCGAGGTACACCTTGAGGATGTCGCCGAGGGAAGAAACGATCACGCACTTGCCGCCGGACTTGTTCTTGAGCTCTTCGGCGGTGGCGAGGAAGGCGGCGTTGTCGGCGAGCTTGGTCTGGACCTCGGCCGGATCATCGGTGCCGAGGTACTTCTTGGCGAGGGAGCGGCGATAGAAGTAGGCGCCGGGGGTGACCTGCCAGGAAAGGCCCACGACCTTGCCCTTAGCGTCGGTGGTGACGTCGAGGGGGTACTGGGCGGAATCCGCATAGGCTTTCTTGAGCGGGGAGAGGTCGTCCATGTAGCCGGTCTCCACGTACTTCTTCACGAAAGCGGATTCGAGGGTGAAGACGTCAGGGGCGTCGACGCCGCTCTGGAGGACGGGGTCGATCTTGGACTGGTAGACGTCGTTCGGTACGAGAACGAACTCTACTTCGACCTTCTTGGGGTCGTATCCCGGGCTCTTCTTATAGTACTCGAGCATCTGACCGACCTCGTTGGTGAAGGACCAGACGACGACCTTCTTGGGACCGGCGGGCGCGCAACTCGTCACCGCAAGGGAGACGATGAGCGCGATCAGCAGGGCCGTAAGGACGCTGTTACGCACTTTCATTCAGACCTCCTAGAACATTAAGTGCGGAGCCTCGCCGCTCAAAGACAGTTTCCGGCTCCTGCACCGCGCCATTCTAGCCAGATTTTCCATACAGCGCAAGAGAAAAAATGAGATAAAGTGAACACTTGTCAGAATGGGTATTCTCGCCATTTTCGATGATAAAACGATTCACCAACTCGAAAAAGGAGGTGTATGATGGGCTCCCGCGATGTTCGGCGGGCTGGTGCGATTTTGTCGCCCGTGTTAGGATATGGAGTAGTGCGCAAAAAATGCGCACTTTGGTATTGAGTTCCATGATCTGAGGATAGGGAGGGAGAATAATGACGATACGGCGAAAAAATACACTGTCCTTGCTCGCGGTTCTCGCCGCGGCGCTCATTCTTGGTTGCACGGGAGGGACACCTAGCGCGCTGCCTAAGAATCCGCCCTTCCGCGATCCCTCGCTTTCGGCGGAGGCGCGCGTCAAGGATCTCCTCAAGCGGATGACCCTGGAAGAGAAGGTCGGGCAGGTCACCCAGATAGCGCGCGACTACCTCTATAATCCCGAAGACATCGCGTCGTACTGCCTCGGATCCGTCCTCTCGGGCGGCGGGTCCTCGCCCCGGAAGAACGACGCTCAGGGCTGGCTGGACATGGTCAACGGCTTCCAGCGGATCGCCCTCTCTACCCGCCTCGGCATTCCGATGGTCTACGGCGCCGACGGAATCCACGGCCACAACAACCTCGCGGGCGCGACCGTCTTCCCTCAGCACGTCGGGCTCGGCGCCGCCGGGGACGAGGACCTCGTCGAGCGAATCGGCCGCGCGACCGCCGTGGAGATGGCGGCCACGGGCGTACGCTGGAATTTCAGTCCCTGCGTGGCCGTCTCCCGCGACGAGCGCTGGGGCCGCGCCTACGAGTCCTTCTCCGAGGACCCCGCCCTCGTCGCCCGCCTGGGCGCGGCCGAGATCCGCGGCCTCCAGGGGAAGGACGTCGCCGATCCGCTCTCCGTCGTCGCCACCGCCAAGCACTTCCTCGGCGACGGCGGAACCTCAGGCGGCGTGGACCGCGGCGACGTGCCGCTCGAAGACGGCGCGTTCAGGAGCCTCCACCTCCTTCCGTATAAGAACGCGGTGGAGGCCGGGACGCTGAGCGTGATGGCCTCCTTCAACAGCTACCAGGGGCAGAAGATGCACGGGAATGGTCCCTGGCTCACGGGCGTCCTCCGAGGCGAGCTCGGCTTCACGGGACTCCTCGTCTCGGACTGGGCCGCGCACAAGGAGCTTCCCGGAACGCTCCGCGACCAGGTCCGCGACTCCATCAACGCCGGCGTGGACATGGTGATGGTCCCGGACGACTTCCGCGCCTTCCAGTCCGCCCTCATCGACCTCGTGAAGAAGGGCGAGGTGAAGGAGAAGCGCCTGGACGAGGCTGTCTCACGGATCCTCGCCATGAAATTTAGGATGGGCCTCTTCGAACGCCCCATCGCGGGGAACGAGAACCTCGACCTCGTCGGCTCGAGCGAGCACCGGGCCCTCGCGCGCGAAGCGGCCGCCAAGTCCGCGGTCCTCCTCAAGAACGAGGGGCTCCTCCCCCTCGCCAAGAAGGGGCGGATCGCCGTGGTCGGGGCCAAGTCGGACGTCACGGGCTATCAGTGCGGCGGCTGGACCATGACCTGGCAGGGCGTCGAGGCCGATGTCCCCGGAGCGGTAAGCCTCCTCGAGGCCATGGAGGCGGCCGCGCCCGACGCCGACATCGTTTATTCCAATGATGGGACGAGGATCTCCGACTGCGACGTCGCGGTGGTGGTGGTAGGCGAGAAGCCCTACGCGGAGATGAAGGGCGACGACCAGGACCTCGAGCTCGACGATGTGGACAAGGCCATGATCGCGCGCGTCGCGAAGGCGGGCGTCCCCATGGCGGTGGTGCTCTATTCTGGGCGCCCCATGATCGTGAACGAAGCGCTCGGCGCGGCCGACGCCTTCATCGCGGCGTGGCTCCCGGGCTCCGAGGCGGGCGGCCTCGCGGACGTGATCTTCGGCGACCGGAAGCCGAGCGGAAAGCTCTCCTTTTCCTGGCCCGCCTCCGTCAAGGACCTCCCGCTCAACGCGGGCGACGGGAAGAAGGCGCTGTTTTACCCGGGTTACGGTCTTACGTACGGGAAGTAGCCCGCCGGGCGATCGGATCCGACGAAGCCCCGGGCGACGCGCCCGGGGCTTTCTTTTTATTACTCGCACCCCGTGAGCGCTCGGACCGGGAGGCGCGGCGGCGGAAACGTCGTCCGATCCTATAGGCCGAGGAGGGCGGGGAGCTCGCCGATGTCGGAGATGATGGCGTCGGGGCGCATGCCCGCGGCGAGCGGCTTCCGGTAGAGGTTGTGCCAGACCCCGCGGATGCCGCAGGCCTGGGCGCCCGCGACGTCCCAGACGAGGTTATCCCCGACCATCACGGTTTCATCGGCGCGGACGGAGAGGAGCCTCAGCGCCTCGCGGTAGACGCGCGGATCGGGCTTCCCCGCCCCGAAGGCTCCTTCCACGATCACGGCGTCGAACCAGGGCCGGAGGCCGAAGCGATCGATCTTCGCGTTCTGCGAAACGTCCTCACCGTTCGTGAGGAGGCCGAGGGACAACCCCGCCTCCTTGAGCCGCGCGAGCGTTGCCTGCGTGGAGGGAAGGGGATGGAGGAGGCCCGTCTGGAGCTCGCCGTAGCGCAGGGCGATCGATCGCGCCAGATCGGGATCGTCGCGCCCGAATTCCCTGAGGGCGCTCAGTACGATCTCCGACCGCGACCCGAGGAGGCTTAAGCGGCCTGAGCGGTGGCGCTCGGGATCGTCCCAGTACTCTTCCTTGATCCGCTCGAAGCGCGGGCGGAAAGCATCGGGATCGATGCCCGAGCCCAGGAGCCCCTCGCGGAGCGCCACGTCCCAAGCGGGGGCGCAGACCGCGTCGTAGACGATGAGGGTGTCGTCCATGTCGAGGAGGACGGCCTTGACGCCGCGGAGGGTTTTCTCCGTCGGCTGATCCTGTTCTTTCGCTGGTTCCATCAGTAGAGCAAGGCCTCCACGTCGTCGAGCAGGCCCTTGAGGGGCTTGACCGATCGCCTCGTCTCCGGGAGCGACGCGAGGAATATCTCCCCGTAGCGCTTCCGCACGACGCGCGAGTCCAGGATCACCACCGCGCCCGAGTCCGTGGCGCGGCGCATGAGGCGGCCGAAGCCCTGCTTGAGCCGCATCACGGCCTCGGGCAGGGACATATCCATGAAGGAGTTCCCTCCCTCGCGCTCCACCGCCTCCGCGCGCGCTTTCTGCACGGGATCGGTAGGAACGCGGAAGGGGAGCTTGGCGATGACGACGACCTTGCAGGCGTCCCCGGGGGCGTCCACGCCCTCCCAGAAGGAATCCGTGGCGAAGAGGACAGAGGCCTCGTCGTCCTTGAAGGCCGTGAGGAGGCGCGTGCGATCGTCGTCCCCCTGCCTGAGGCATGCGACGCCGAGGGCGTTCATCGCGGGGCGCACGGCGTCGAAGGCGGCGCGGAGGGATTCGTAGCTCGTGAAGAGGAGGAGGGCGTGGCCGCCCGAGAGCTCGAGGATGGACTTGATCGCCTCGTTCGCGAAGGCCTGGTAGCCCGGCTCGTCGGGGAGGGGCGCGTCTGTCGGCACGCCGAGGAGAACGCGGGTCTTGTAGGGGAAGGGGGAGGGGAAGACCCCCTCGAGGAGGGGGCGCTCGACTTCGGAGAGGAGGCCCACGCGGGACTTCCAGTAATTGAAGCTCCCGCCCGAGGTGAGGGTGGCCGACGTGCAGACGACGGTGGAGAAGGGCGCATAGACGGCCTCGCGCATCATGTTAGAGACGTTGACGGGCGTGGCGTAGAAGGCCGCGAACCACTCCCTGGCCGCGGACTTCTCCTTGGCGATCCAGAAGACCTGCTCCGGCCGATCCTCCCATTTGGAGAAGAGCCCCGAGCAGGCGGACGCCGCGGCGAGGCGGCGCGAGACGGTCTTGGTCTCGAACACGGCGATCTCGTCCGCCTTGTCCTCGGGTACCGCGTCGAGGACGTCCTGCACCGTCTCGATGAGGGACTGGATGGCGGCGTCGAGGCGCTTGAGCGGCCGTACGACGTTCTCCTCGAGCTCGGCCGTCATTCCCGTGATCCTATAGGTCGATTCGCCGCCGAGGAAGGCGAGGGCGCGCTCGTCGGCGTCGACCATGGCGGCGCGCACCGCGGCGATCCGGTCGGGCACGGCGGCGGCCGTGGCCGCGGGGAGGAGGCCCGCCGCCTGGAGCTTCATGAGGGAGCCGAAGCGCCTCCCGCGCTTCTCGCGGTAGAGCCGCGCAAGCTGCTTGAACACGACGAAGCGGTTGAGCTCCTGCGAGAAGTAGCTCGTAGCGCTCGACTCCACGGCGTGGGCCTCGTCCAGGACGATGCGCGAGAAGGGCGGGAGCACGGCGCTGTTCTCGTAGCCCGCGCCGGAGAGCCGCGCGGAGAGGTCGGAGAAGAGGAGGTGGTGGTTCACGATGAGGATGCGGGACGCGGCCGCCTCCTTGCGCATCGCGATCACGAAGCAGCGCTCGCGGTGGCCGCAGCGGGCGCCCAGGCAGAAGTCGGCCTCGGAGCAGACGCGGGCCCAGACCTGCTCCTCGGGGAGGAAGGGGAGGTCGGACTTGGAACCCGAGGGCGTCGCTTCGGCCCACGCGGCGATGCGCGAGAGGGGCGCGTCGCCGTCCGCGGCGAGGAGGCCTTCCTCCTCCATCGCCTCCGCGAGCCGCGCCCTGCAGAGGTAGTTGGCGCGCCCCTTCACGAGGCAGGCCTTCGCCTTCCCGCCCATGGCCGCGTTCACGGCGGGGAAGTCCTTGAGCATGAGCTGTTCCTGGAGGGTGATGGTGGCGGTGGAGAGGACGACCCGCTCGTCGTTCTGCTCGGCCCAGGCGATGGCGGGCACGAGGTAGGCGAAGGACTTGCCGATCCCGGTGCCCGCCTCCGCGGCCAGCACCGAGTCCTCGTTGAAGGCGCGGGCCACCAGCCTGAGCATGGCGGTCTGCGCCGGCCTGGGCTCGTAGCCCCCGATACGCGCCGCGAGTGGGCCTCCCTCGTCAAGGAGCGACGCGAGCGCCTCGCCGGCGATGGGGACGATGCGCTTCCCGGCCACGGGCTCCGCGACCACGTAGACTTTGCGGACGAGGTTGTCGACGATGTAGGAACCGATCCCCATGTCGCCGACGCGGGACGCGAGGGCCATGTCGGGATCCGAGGGCTCGAGGGTGCCCGAGGGGTGGTTGTGGACCAGGACCTCGCCGCGCTCGAGGTAGGGCGCGAGGGCCGGCACCGCGGACTTGGAGCC
Source organism: uncultured Spirochaetales bacterium (assembly GCA_964538705.1). Taxonomy (GTDB): domain Bacteria; phylum Spirochaetota; class Spirochaetia; order Treponematales; family JBGSOB01; genus CAYNQK01. The sequence goes on from CAZIEI010000072.1 coordinate 8,586, forward strand.
CCGGGCGGCCACGACGAGCTCGGCGACCATGCCCTCCTCGTCCAGGCGACAGACAGCGAAAACCTCGTTGCCTCCCGCGGCCGCTATCTCCTCGCGGAGCCGGACGCTCGCCTCCGGCCTGAACCGCTCGCTCGCCCTCATGCCCTCTCCCTCCCGCCCGGCGCGGCCGAGTATAGCCCCGCCCCCGCCGCTCGGTATAGGCCGGCTAGGCCCGGAGCGGCCGCCCGGCCTACCGCCGGACCCGCCCGATCGATATACTGTATATAGAGGCCCCGAAGGGGCGGGAGGGGAGAAAAGCCTCCTCAAACCCGCCTCCCGGAATGCCGATAGGTAGGAAGAGAACCCGATGCGACCAGGCCTACGGCTCGTCCTGAGCCTCCTCATCTCAATCCTCGTCTTCGCGGGCTTCGCGGCGGCCGCCTTCCTGGGCCTCTTCGACCTCTTCGACGATCGCCTCTATCATCCCGCCGTCGAGCGGCAGGTCAAGCGATCCCTCGCGGCCGCCGTCGCCGAGCTGGACGCCTGGACCGCCGAGAAGGAATCCCTCTTGGGTGCGGCGCTTTCCCGGGATACCGTCAGGCGGAGCTTCCTCCCCGAGCAGTCCCTCTCCGACATAGCCGAGCGCGAGGTCGTCTTCGCCCGCCTCCGCGAGGACCCCGACGGCATCGAGGGCGCCCGCTTCATCGAGCCCGCCGCCCTGAGGCGGCGCATCCACTTCTCCACCTACCCGGAGGACGTCGCCTCCCGGAGCGATACGCGTATCGTCTACCGCGACTGGGGCTCTTCTGCGTCCGACGAAGACTACGCCCTCGTCGAGGCCTCGGCCGATGGGAAGCCGCGCTTCATCGTCCCGGCCTCCGGCGGACGCATCTATCTGAGTTTCCCTTTCCAGGACGCCGCCGGCGTGCGCCGCGGAACCGCGCTCTTCTCCCTCAGGATCTCCGCTCTCGCGGACCGCCTCACGCGCGCGGGGGTCTTGAGGCTCTCCGACGACGTCGTTGCGGTCCCGGGAGCCGGGCTCGTCGCAAAGGTGCCCGAGGGCGGCCGCTCCTCCCTCCTTCCCCTCGTGGCCGCGCGGTGGGCTACGGCCGGGGCCGCGGAGCTTTCGGTCTCCCTCCTCGCGGAAAGCGAGGCGGGCGGGTATGCCCTCGCGCAGGCCGCGTCTGCCTCCGGGATCCGCTACGGTTTCCTCGTGGAGGGCTCGGCCTTCAAGTCCCCGGACTCCATGAAGGCGATCCTCCTCGGCGCCTTCCTCCTCACGACTTTCCTCGTCGTATACCTCCTCTTCAACCTCAGGCAGGACCCCGAGTCCGCGGTGCGCGAACGCATCAAGCGGCTGCAGATCGGCATCCTCGAGGAGTACATCGACAAGCGCGGTGAGATCGACTACCACCGCTGGGGCAAGGAGCTCGAGGCGCGGAGAGCCGACGTCCGCGCCCAGATTAAAGCCTCAGTGGGCATCAAGGCAGACAAGCCCTCAGGCTCCGTCGATGAGCTCATCGACAAGGGCTGGGACGAGATACTCGATATCCTGGGGAGCCGCGCGGCGCGGGAGTCAGAAGGACCGAGGCTCGCGGAGATCGAGTCGATGATGAGGCGCATCCTCGCGTCCGGAGCCTTCATCCCTCCGCCTGGAGGAACGCGTACGCCCGCATCTCTCCCGCCTTCGGGAGCCGTGGCGCCGCGGATGGAGGCCGTCGAGGAACTCGCCGAGGCGATCCCCGAAGTCGAAGCCGTTCCCGAGGCCGAGGCGGTGGAGGAGCTGCCCGAGGTCGAGGCCGTCGAGGAGCTCGCCGAGGCGATCCCCGAGGTCGAGGCGGTTGAAGAGCTCGCCGAGGCGATTCCCGAGGTTGAGGCGGTTGAAGAGCTCGAGGAGGTCGAAGAACTCGAGGAGGTCCAGGCCGTCGAGGAGTCGACCGAGCCAGAGCTCCTTGAGGAGGTCCCTGAAGCCGAGGAGCTCGGCGCTCTTTCCGGAGCCGAGCTCGAGGAGAGCGCGGACGAGTACTCGGGGGCGCGCGCTTCCGAGGAGGGCCCCTCGGCCGGGCCCTTTGCGCTTTCTCCCCTCGCGATGGAGGAAGAGTCCGCGGGTATCGCGCCCGTCCGCCCCGAGGACGTCCCGGAGGTCGAGGCGCCCGGAGCCGACGAGGTCTTGAGCTCCTGGATGAGGAGTTCGGCCGACATAGAGGAGGAGGTCGAGTACCTCGAGGACGAGGGGCACCCCGCGGAGGCGGTATCCGCCGAGGGCCGCTCGGAACTTGGACCTTCACCCTTCAAGGGCGTCGTCCCGCCCCTCGAGCCCGCCGCCTTCGAAGCCAACGCGGCGGAAGGGCGCACGCCTGAAGGGCGCACGCTCGAGAAGCGTCGCTTCCATATCCGGGGCGCGTCGATCACCGAGAACGTCGAGTCCGTAGCGGAGATCACTGAGGATGACCTCGAGACGCTCGAGGAGGACTGGGAGCTCAGCCTCGCGCCGCTCGACCTCTCCGCGCTCGCGGGCATCGCCCTCGCGGGCCTCGGCGAGGGACTCGACGCGTCGGGCATCCTCGTGGAAGCGCGCGCCGCGGAAACCGCCGGGGTCGAAGAGGAGCCCGAGGAGCTCGTCGAGATCACCGATTCCGAGATCCCGATGCTCTCCGATGCCGAACGCGAGGCTGTCGAGGAGCTCGCGCTTGCGGACGACGACCGCGCGGCGGAAGCACCCTCCGACCTCATCGAAGTCCATGGATCCATCGAACCCTACGTGCCCTTCTTCGCGCGTGGGCCGGAGGCGGAGGTGCCGAGCGAGCGGCTCTCGGAAGGGGAGGCCAGACTCGAGGAGATCCCCCCGGTCGGCGAGGCCGCCGAGGGGTCCGCGGATCCCGTCGTCCGCGAGAGCGACGGAATCTATTACATCGCCGAGGGCGCGGGTCGACCAGAAGGGGAGGGGGACCCCGAGTTCTCCTCGCTCGTGGACTCCGTGATCGGCCGCCGTTGACGCGCGCGCCCGCCGCCGATACTCTTGAGCCCGATGAGCGCTGACGTTCCCGGGGCTCGGCGCACAGCCCCCTCGATTCCTAGGAAAATCCTCTCCGGCTACGGCCGCCTCTTCGCGGCGGTCGCCCTCTGGGCCCTCGCGGCCCTCGGCGCGGTGGCCGCGGCGACCGCCATCGTCTGGCCGCTCTGGGCCCTCGCCATCCGGGACCGCGAGCTCTTCAATGCGATCTTCATCGCCCTCGCCTCGATCGCCGCTGTCGTCCTGGCCGCTCTCGGCCTCAGGAGGAGGCTCGCCTCGGGCGTCCCGTTCTCCGCGATCCTCGCGAAGGCGGGGAAGTCCGTTCTCGTTTTCCTCGCCCTCGCGGGCGTTCTCGTCTCGGCCTACCTCTGCATCGCCTTCGCGTTCCGCGGACTCGTCCTCGCGGCCCTGCCCGCGGGCATCGCCGCGCTCGCCCTCTCGGGATGGCTCTTCTTCGGCAGGAAGCGCGCTTGAGCGGGAGCGCCCGGCGCGCCGGGGGCGCCCGGAGGTTTACCGGAGCCGTCGCGCTCGCCCTCTCCTCCGCCACCCTCTGGGCGGAATACCCCCTCATCGGCGAGCTGAATCCGCGCGACCTCCTCTTCAAGCAGCTCCAGGAGCAGATCAGCGAGGGCTACGAGATCGAGATGCGCGCGAAGGCGGGCGCGGGCAAGGCGACCGAGGGCGAGCTTTCCATTTATCGATACCGCCTCGACGAGGACGTGGACGTCTTCGAGCTCGCGGCGAGGATCAACCTTCCCTACGAAGCAATCTCCACTCTGAACCGCTTCTCGGGCCCCGGCCCCTACCGCGCGGGGCGCACGATCCTCGTGCCCTCGCGCCCCGGCGTCTTCATTCCCGCGGAGGCGTCGTCCGAGCTCGAGGCGCTCATGCTTTCCTGGCGCGGCGGTGCGGATGGAGGCGAGCGCATGGAGCTGCGCGTCCGGCGCGAGGGCGGCAAGGTGGAGCGATTCAGCTTCATGCCCGCGGCGCGCTTCACTCCCGAGGAGCGCGCGTATTTCTTGAACGGGCTCTTCATCTATCCGCTCCCGAAGGGGAGGCTCACCTCGTCCTTCGGATTCAGGGTGAGCCCCATCTCGGGCTCCTTCGCCTTCCACGCGGGGATCGACCTCGCCGCGCCCGAGGGGACCGAGGTCTACGCCGCGCGCGGCGGCACCGTGGTTTCGGCGCGGCAGGACGATACCCTCGGGAACGTGGTGATAGTCGACCACGGGGACGGCTATTCCTCCGTATACGGGCATCTCTCGTTTTTTTCCGTATCCTTGAACCAGCCCGTCAAAAGCGGTATGATCATCGGCAAGGTCGGATCGACGGGTAAATCGACCGGGCCGCACCTCCATTTCGAGATACGCTCTGGGGGCGCCGCGGTCGATCCCTCGTCACTCATGCCCCGCACGAAAAGACGATGAAACGACTAGGCGCCCTCATCATCACGAGCCTCCTCGCCATGCATCCCTCGCACGCGGAGGACGTCCGCGTTAAGATCCGCGGGACCGTCGAGCCCGGCGGCGCCGAGGCGGCGCTCTCGTACGCGGACGGCGTACGCGTCGATCTCCCGGACGACCTCGAGTTCGTGGACGGGATCGAGCTCGAGCTCCGCGTCCCCAAGGCGGCGCAGGGCGTCAAGGGCGCCTTCCTCATCATGTTCTACAAGCGCGTCGCGCCGGCGCCCTCCGTTTCGGCGCTGTCCTACACTGGCGTTCGCGCGGCGTCGCTCGTTGTGCCCGCGAAGGTCTCGCAGGCGTTCAGGATTCCGCTCCGTTCCGACCACGGGTTCCGCCCCTCTCCGTACGCGGTCGACCTGGGCGAGATCCGGGCCCAGGATTTCCCCATCATCGTGCGCCTCATGCCCGCCATCAAGGGATTGCCCGAGGAGCTCGAGCGGGCCGAATTCACGATCAAGGCCAAGCCCCTCCTCCGTGACGAGGGCCGGCTCTCGCTGAGCCTGGAGTGGGGCGCGGGCCTCGATCCCGGCTCGCCCATCGCGGTGACCGTGGACGACCTACCCATCGAGGATCCCCGGAAGCCCGTCGCGCTCAAGTCAGGCGACCACGCCCTCAGGATCACCGGACGCGACGTGCGGGACGAATTCATCGCCTTCAGGATCGAACGCGGCCAACGTCTCGAGCTCAAAGCCGTCCTCGAGGACGTCGTGCCCCGTCTCGTGCTGGATTTCCCCGAGCGCACCAAGGTGGAGCTGGACGGCAAGCGGCTCGACGCAGCCCCCGGCGAGGAATTCCCCGTGACGCCCGGCGAGCACTCGCTCTCCTTCACCGTCGGCGACTACTCGATCCAGCGGAAGCTCCTCGTGAAGCGTGGGAAGACCTACCGCGCGTCCCTCCTCGTGGACCTGCGCGTGGAGGAATCGGATTGAGGATCGTCTCGTGGAACGTGAACGGGATCCGCGCGTGCTGGGGCAAGGGCATGGGGGATTCCCTTCTCGCGCTCGATCCCGACGTCGTCTGCCTCCAGGAGATCAAGGCCGTCCCCGACCAGCTCCCCAAGGAGCTCCTCTCCCTCGCGGACGCCGCGGGCCGGCCATATAAATGCTACGTCTCCTCGGCCGAACGCAAGGGATACTCCGGTACCGCCATCCTCACGCGCGTTGAGCCCCGCGAGGTGAGGCTCATGGGCGAGAACGCCTTCGACGCCGAAGGTCGACTCATCGCGGCGGACTTCGGCGGCCTCGTTGTGGCGAGCGCCTACTTCCCCAACTCCCAGGACGGCGGAGCGCGGCTCGGCTACAAGCTCGACTTCTGCGCGGCAGCCCTCGAGTTCTGCCGATCTTCGTCCGCCGACGGGCGCCACGTTCTCCTCTCGGGCGACTACAACATCGCGCACAAGCCCATCGACCTCGCGAACCCCGAGGCGAACGAGGACAATCCCGGCTATCTCCCCGAAGAGCGCGCCTGGATGGACGAGTTCGTCGGCGCGGGCTTCGTGGACACCTTCAGGCGCTTCTGCCCCGATCCCGGCCAGTACACCTGGTGGACTTACCGCGTGAAAGGCGCCCGCGAGCGGAACGTCGGCTGGAGGCTCGACTACCACTGCGTGGACCCGGCCCTGATGCCGCGCGTCCGCGCCTCCGCGATCCACCCGGCCGTCATGGGCTCGGACCATTGCCCCGTGAGCATCGACATCGATACGGAGGACCTTTCGTGAAGATCAAGTACAACGCCCCGACGACCCTCACGTTCTCGCTGATATGCGTGATCGTGCTCATCGTCTCCTCCCTCCTCACGGGAGGGAGGCTCATTGCCGACTTTTTCTCCTGCCCCGGCCGCGGCGGATTCGATCCGCAATCCATCCTCTCATACCCCCGCCTCGTGCTCCATGTCATCGGGCACAGGGATTGGGCGCACCTCTTCAGCAACCTCGCCATCCTCCTCCTCCTCGGCCCCATCCTCGAGCAGACCTACGGCTCCTTCTCCCTTCTCCTCATGACCGGCGTCACCGCCCTCGTCACGGGCGTGCTCAACGTCCTCATCTTCCCCGCGGGCCTCATGGGCGCCTCCGGCATCGTGTTCATGATGATCCTTCTCGCCTCCTTCACGAACTTCAACAAGGGAGAGATACCCCTCACCTTCATCCTCATCATGGTGCTCTACCTGGGCCAGGAAGTCTGGAACGCAATTGCCCATCGGGACCAGATCAGCCAGTTCGCCCACATCATCGGGGGCTTCTGCGGTTCGCTCTTCGGCTTCTTCAGGCCGGCCAAGCGGTAGCGGAAAACCATCCGCGCCTCCGGTTAAGGAGGCAAGCAGCCTCGAGATATGTCGTGGGGTCCTGTCGTATGAAAGAAATGCGCTCCAGGTATTCGCGTATTTCTTTCATGCGCCACCCCCACAACGCTTAATGATCCAGGCCGCTCGCCTCGTCATCGCATATCGACGCGGATGGTTTGCTGCTCACTGGACGACGCGTAAGAATCCGAAGATCGAGCGCGAATCCGCATGCCACTACAATTGCCGTGTATGGCAGGATTGAGCCGTCCCCGCCTCGTGCCCGGAAATAACAGGGATTGCCTGTTGCGTTCGCGCTCTCCTTCGAAAGCGACCGAACGCGGCTGAGGCGGACTTCAAGGATGCCTCTACGGAAAGCGCTATGTATCGAGCACGGGTTTTCGATCATCCGCGTGGATCGTGGACGGGGTGGCGTGGGAGAATAGAGTGAGAAAACCTGGAGCCATTTCTTCTCGTGCGCCAGGACCCCACAATATTTATCGAAGGATGATCGAATCTTTCACTCCCGAAGCATCGCGATTTCTCGTCGACGCGCCCTTGAAATCCGTCCCGGGAGCGCTAGAATCGAATGCAGGGGGGGCGCGTGAACTCAGAGGACAAGACTTTCGTAATCGACACCAACGTTCTGATCCACAATCATCCCAGCAGCAATCTTATTCCTGTTTCCTATT
>CAZIEI010000073.1:0-15584 GCA_964538705.1 uncultured Spirochaetales bacterium
GACGTCGCCGTGGTGAATTCCGGGATCGGCGGCAACAGAGTGCTCCGCGACGGGCTCGGACCCTCGACGATTTCGCGGTATCGACGGGACGCGTTGGACCTCCCCGGCGCCGCGTGGATGCTCGTCTTCGAGGGCGTGAACGACATCGGGACGCTGTGCGGGGAGCTCGGCGCCGCGACGGTCGTCGAGGAACTGACCGCCGCCTACATCGAAATGGCCGACGCCGCGAGGGGAAAGGGCATTCGAACCGTAGGAGCGACCATCACTCCCTTCGGCGGCAGCCAGTACGACACCCCGGCCGATCGCGAAGCGCGGAAAGCGGTGAACGAATGGATCCGCGGCTCGGGCGCCTTCGACGCGGTGGCGGATTTCGACGCGGCGGTCCGCGACGCGGACGATCCCGAGCGCCTCGCGGGCGAGGTGGATTCCGGGGACCATCTCCACCTCTGCAACGAGGGGTATCGGCGTCTCGCCGGAGCGGTGGACTTGGGCCTGTTCCGGAGCTGAAGAGCGAACAGGATAAAAAAAAGGGCCGGCCCTATGGACCGACCCTCGAGTTCCCGTGCTGCCCCAGCTTGGAACCGGGGACTTCGCTTAGCGCTGTGGAATCAACCCCTTGAGCCGGGGATGATGGTGAATTTCGCTCCGATATAGAAGACGCCGAAGAAGTTCGTGATCTCCCCGAAGGGGACAAATCCTACGACTCCGAGGTTCGGCCTGAACCAATTCGTCAACTGGTATCCGACGCTCAGGTCGGCGATCATGAGATCGCTCGTGACGATGTCGTTAAAGAGCCCGAAGAAGCCGAAGGCGAAGCCCCCCAGGCTCAGGGCGCCCACGACGGGACCGAGCTTGACCTCCGCGAAGGCCGTCGGATAGATGAGGCTCTCGAGGATGATGGTGTAGAGCCTCACGCCGCCTCCGAGCCGCACGATGCCCAGATCCACCTGGTAGAGCGCCTGGAAATCCGGGACCAGGAACGTGAACGGGATGTCTTCCGACATGACTTCCGTGGTTTCGCCGCTGGTTCCCTGGATGTCCGCCACGAGGGTGGCCGTGAACGGCACCAAGAGGTCTATGTCCATGCGGAATTGCGCGAATGCCGAGCCGGCGACTGCGATCGCGAGGACGGCCGCGATCAGGAAAACGACGGTTTTTCGTCTAGCCATACTCACCTCCATGGATTCATTTCCCTTCCAGTATAGCACGCCGCGGGAATTAAGGCGCGGCGACCGTCATTTGGGCGGCGTGCGGAAGTACTCCAGGGCCTTCTCCTCGGAGTAGAAAATCGGGATGTATTCCTTGAGATTGACGAGATCGAAGGCTTCGTCGACCTTGGGGGGCACGTTCAGAAGAGCAAAGTGACCTTCCTGCCCTTTATAAAGCTTTTTGATCCGGATAATGAGCCCTATTCCGGAGGAATCAACGGTGGAGGCGTTTTCCATGTTCAGGAGAAGACGCCGGACGCCGCCCTTCAGGATCGTCTTGGCGATGAGGGAAATCTCGGCAGTACCCTCGAGGCTCAGGGACCCGCGAAGGGTGAGTTTGGCGGCGTAGCCTTCCGGGTTCTCGGGATCCTCGGCGCCCTCCTGCGACAGCGGCAGGAATTCCATCGAGAAGGGCACGGGGAGGCTACCTCGGCCCCTGTGCTTTGAGGCGATCCCGTGCCTGGGCCGCCTCGGCGAAGGACGGATTCCGCTCGAGGGACTTCTCGTAGGCGGAAATCGCGCCGGTCACGTCGCTCGCTCCTTCCTTGGCCATTCCGAGGCGATACCACCACTTGTACATGCTCGGCGTCTTGTAGACCGCGAGGGTGTAGGCGATGTCAGCGTGCTCGTAGCTGCCGAGGCGGAGGTAGGCTTCGCCCATGAAGAAATAAGCGCTCGACACGCGGTCGGAATTCTCGGGGACGGAGTCCACGTAGCGTTGGAGGTACCGGAGGCTCGACTGCATGTCGCCGACGTAGTAGTAGGCCTCTCCCATCGTCTCGATGATGCGGTAATCCGTCGATACCCTGAGGGCCGCCTGGCAGGTCGCGATCACGTCGTTGTACCGCTTGAGACGGTGCTGGCACCAGCTCTTCACCACGTACGAGTCCATACGGCCAGGGTTGGCCGAGATCTCGGCGTCGCATACGACGATGGCATCCTGATAGTTCTTCTCGGCCTCCGCGACCTTGCCCGACGTCTCGAGATCGCGTCCGCGCTGGTACAGGAGAAGGGCGTCGGCGCCCGGAGAGGCTTCTTGGGCGGAGGCCGCGGCGGCGGCGATGAGCGCGAAGATGAATGCGTTGAATCGAGTGTGATTCCGCACGGCGGCGTACCTCCCGGCGAAGGCGCGGGAAGCCGCGGCCTTCCTGCCGAATACTCTAGCTGATTCCGCCGATCGCGGCAAGCGACGGGGCGAAAGCGGGTCGCCCCGGCGGAATCAGGTCGACTCTAGCGGAACCTGATCGTATCCGGCGGAACCGGGGCGATCCGAGCTCAGCCCGCCAGGAGCTTGTTAATCGAGGCCGCGGCAGCTCTGCCCTCGCCCATCGCGAGGATGACAGTGGCCGCGCCCAGGACGATGTCCCCGCCCGCGAAGACCGCGGGGATCGAGGTGGCTTGCGCGCCGTCTACGGTGACGTGCCCCTTCTTGTCTACGGCGAGCTCGGGGGTCGTCTGCGAAAGGAGGGGATTGGATTCGTTCCCGAGCGCCACGATCACCGCGTCGAAGGGTTCGACGTACTCGGAGCCCTCGATGGGGACGGGGCTCCTCCGGCCCGAGGCGTCGGGCTCCCCGAGCTCGTACTTCCTGAGCTCGAGGGCGGCCGCCCTGCCGGCCTCGCCGTTCCCGAGCTCCTTGCCGTCGATGACCCGCACCGGATTCCGGAGGAAATCGAACAGGATGCCTTCCTCCTCCGCGTGCGCGACCTCCTCCGCCCGCGCGGGCATCTCCGCCTTCGTGCGGCGATAGACGACGCGGACCTCCTCCGCGCCGAGGCGCTTGGCCATGCGCGCGGAGTCCATCGCGACGTTGCCGCCCCCGAGCACGGCCACCTTGCGCGCGGGGTAAATGGGCGTCGCGGCCCTGTCCTTGTCGTAGGCGCGCATGAGATTCGCCCTGGTGAGGTACTCGTTCGCGGAGAAGACGCCGACTAAGTTCTCTCCCGGGATGTTCATGAACTTGGGGAGGCCCGCTCCGGATCCGATGAAGACCGCGTCGTAGCCGTCGGCCTTGAGGAGGTCGAGGAGCTTCCGCGTACGGCCCACGAGGTAGTTCGTGTGGATCCTCACGCCCATCCCCTCGAGATTTCTGACTTCCGCGCGGACGATCTCCTTGGGGAGACGGAATTCCGGGATGCCATAGACCATGACGCCGCCCGGCTTCTGGAAGGCCTCGTAGATGTCCACCTCGTGGCCCTCGCGGCGGACGTCAGCGGCGACGGTGAGTCCTGCCGGGCCCGATCCGATTACTGCCACGCGCTTTCCCGTGGAGGGCTTTACCGCGGGCGGCTTCATGAGGCCGCGGCTCCGTTCCCAATCGGCCACGTAGCGTTCGAGCCGCCCGATCTGGACGGCCTTGTCGATCGACTTGAGCGATTTGCCGACCGTGCAGGCGACCTGGCACTGCGTCTCCTGGGGGCAGACGCGTCCGCAGACCGCCGGAAGGAGATTAGTGCGCTTGATGACGTCGACGGCGGCCTTTGGGTCGCCTTCGCGGATTTTCTTGATGAAGGCTGGTATGTCGATGGCGACGGGGCAGCCCGAGACGCAGGGAGCGTTCTTGCAGTCGAGGCAGCGCTCCGCCTCGAGCTTCGCTTGCTCGTCGGAGTAGCCGAGGGCCACCTCCTCCATGTTGCGGGCGCGGACCGCGGGCTCCTGCGCGGGCATCTCCTGGACCGGAAGCGAGAGCCGTTCCTTGGGCGAGAGGGCCTTGCCCGCGACTGAGGCTAGGGCCTCCGCGGCTTCCTTCCTCAGGGATTCGGGATCGCGGGTCATGCCTTGCCTCCGACGGCGTCGAGATCGAGGTGGCAGCGGTGATGCGCTTCGTCCTCGATTTTTTTGTACGTCCTCATGCGCGTCATCATCCCTTCGAAGTCCACCTTGTGCCCGTCGAACTCGGGACCGTCTACGCAGACGAATTTCGTCTCGCCCCCGACGGTGACGCGGCAGCCGCCGCACATTCCCGTGCCGTCGATCATGATGGTATTGAGCGAGACCATGGTGGGCACGCCCAGCGGCCTCGTGGTCTCGGCGCAGAATTTCATCATGATGGCCGGGCCGATGGCGACCGCGAGATCGGGCTTGGGATCGCGCGAGCAGATCTCCTTGAGGGGCTCCGTGACGAGGGCCTTCTTTCCGGCGCTCCCGTCGTCCGTAACGAGGATGAACTCGTCCGAGAGCGCGCGCATCTCGTCGACCATGAAGAGGAGGCTCGAGGTTCTCGAGCCGAGGATCGTGACGATCCGGTTTCCGGCTTCCTTCATGCCCTGCACGATGGGATGGAGCGGCGCGATGCCCACGCCGCCGCCGACGCAGACGACGGTCCCGTACTTTTCGATGTGCGTCGGTCTGCCCAGGGGCCCCAGGATCGCCTCGATGGAGTCCCCGGGAGCCTTGGCGGCCAGTCGGTGGGTCGAGGCGCCGACGGTCTGGAAAATGAGGGTAATGGTGCCGCGCCCGGGATCGGCGTCCGCTATGGTGAGGGGGATGCGTTCTCCGTACTCGGTATCGGCCTGGACGATGACGAACTGCCCGGGTTTGCGTTCCCGGGCGATGAGCGGCGCCTCGATTTCGAAGCGGAAAACCTCCTCCGAGAGCCTCGACGCGGCGATGATACTGTTCATGGACGATCCCCCAGCGAATGAATCCGCGCGAACGCCCGAAGGGCGAAGGGCGGGCGCTCGCAGGATGAAGGATATCCGATGGAAAATCAAGGGCGGGAAAGGGCTCGCCGCCCTTGAAGCGGGCCCCGTCCGGCATATACTGGGATGGTAGGGATGGAAAAGCCTAAACGCTCGCTCAAGCGCCTTCCGATCGCCGGGGCCCTCGCCGTCGGCGCCTCGTTCCTCGCGTTCGCCGCCGGCGACGCGGCGTTGGCGCTCATATCGTCAATCCTCGGCCGGGAAGCGGTCGCGGGCTACGCGTGGGTCATCGGGACGCGCGTGGTCGTGGCGGCTCTCCTCGTGATCGTCTTCCTCGCGTTCTACGCGTCGTTCGCCGCGCGCTTCTCCCGGGGAATCGATCGGCTCCTCGGCGCTTTCAGAGCCCTCGGCGGCGGGAAGGCGCCCGAGTCCGGGCCGGAACTCGAGTTCGGGGAATTCACCGCGCTGCGCGCGATCGCGTCCAAGCTCGCGGATGACCGCGACGCGGCGATCTCGGCGGAGCGGCGGGCCGAAACGGCTTTCGAGGCCCTCATCGAGGCGGTTCCGCTCGTCATGGCCGAGGTGGACTCGGGCGGGAGGATCCTCAGGCACAACGCCCGGTTCCTCGAATTCGCCGGCCTCAGCCCCGGCTCGAGGGCGCGCGTGCCCTGGGACGAGGCGGTTCCGGGCGCGACCCTCTCGGCCATCAAGGCCTCGGGGGGACGTCCGATAGCCTGCGCCTCGCCCCAGGGAGCGGCGCGGTCCTTCACGTGGTGGACCGCTCAGTCCGGCGACGGCCTCGTCGTGGCGGGGCAGGACCTCACCGGTTACCGGGAGATGGAGGACAAGCTCAGGAGCGCTGACCGGATGCAATCCCTCGGCCAGCTCGCGGGCGGGATCGCCCACGACTTCAATAACCAGATCTGCGGGATCATGGGGCTCGCCGAAGTCCTGCTCGAGCGGACGAGGGACGAGGGCGCGCGGCGCGACATCGGCGCGATCATCAGCGCGGCCAAGCGCTCCGCCGACCTCACCGCCAAGCTCCTCGCCTTCTCGAGGGCGGGCGCCCAGATCATGGAGCGGACGGACCTCAACGGGCTCGCGCGCGAGGCCGCGGCCCTCCTTGCGGCGAGGGGCGGCGGCGGGAGGACGGAGCTCAGGCTCGAGGCGAGGGCCCGCACCGCGCGCGGGGATCCGTCCCAGCTCAGGAGCGCGATATTCAACCTCCTCATGAACGCGCGCGAGGCGATGGGCGATAAGGGGACCGTGGTCCTCAGGACCAGCGACGAGGAGATGGCGCTCGGCAACCGATTCTCGCTCAGGCCCGGCAGGTACTGCGCCGTATCGATCATCGACGAGGGCCCCGGCATAGCCCCCGAAATCCTTCCCAGGATCTTCGAGCCCTTCTTCAGCACCAAGGAGCCCGGGCAGAGCGCGGGAATGGGTCTCGCGGCGGTGGACGGCACGGCCAAGGGGCACGGCGGTTGCGTCGAGGTGAAGACGGAGCCGGGCGCCGGCAGCGTCTTCACCCTCCACCTTCCCGTGCTTTCCGAGGAGGGCATCGCGGAGGCGCTGCCTCCGGACGGCGGAGCGCCGTCTCAGGCTTCGGACGCCGCCGCCGGGAGGGATATGGCGGGAAAGCGCGCGCTCATAGTCGACGACGAGCGCATCGTCCTCGAGACCGGGACCCGCGTCCTCGAGTCTATAGGCATGAACGTCGCGGCCTTCGCCGATCCCGAGGAGGCCATGAGCTGGTTCACGGTGAACGAGGAATCGGTGTCCGTGGTCATCCTGGACATCGTGATGCCCGGCATGGGCGGAACGGGCCTCTTCAGGCGGATCCGCGATCTCAGCCCCCGGAAGCCGGTCATCATCGTCTCGGGCTACTCCTCCGACGGCGAGGCCGAGGCCCTGCTCAAGGAGGAGCGCACGCACTTCGTGCAGAAGCCCTTCGAGCGCGCGGCCTTCATCGTGGCGGTCCGCAAGGCCGTCGGGGGCTGAGCGGCCCCGGTCCCTAGACCCTGCGTTCCAGGCTCCAACCGACGGGGCTGAAGAAGCGGGGCCAGAAGCCGATCGCCTCGGGGTTCATCGTCTCGCAGTCCACCGACATGAGGGTCTTTCCGTTATCGGCCGCGCGCCGGGCGAGGTTCGAGAGGAGGAGGCGTCCCAGGCCCGCGCCGCGCGCGCCCGGGACGACGAACATGCCGTCGATCGCGAGGGTCGAGGATGACTGGACGGCGTGGCTCACGTCGAACTGGGGCTCCTCCGCCTTGATGAATCCGAGCGGTCGGCCGTCTCCATCTTCAGCGATGAAGGCGGCCGCGTCCTTGCCGGCGAACCACGCCCTCCATTCGTCCGCGTCCTGGCCCTGCGCCCCAGGCATGAGCACGGGAGGGGCGGCGATGTGCGCGGCGAGGACCGCGTCCATCGTAGCGAGGGCTTCGACGTCCGCGAGGCCCGCAGCCCGGACGGATACGCCGCAAGTCCGCGGATCGGGTTCGGCCGTCGCGGCAAGCACTCGGTCCGTCGGGGCGGCGGCGTCCATGACGATGCGCCCAAAGCCCGTGAGCGAGAGCGATTCGAGGGCCTCCCGTTCGGTCGAGTAGAGGGCGATGGCGTGGATGCGCGCCCCCGCTTCGATCCAGCGGGGGGCGATCGCGGCGTAGAGCCGCGGATAGGTCCGCCCGGGATCGTCGCCCTCGCGAACGCCGTGGCACCAGTCGGGACAATACGCCCCCGGCCCCGCGTTCCTGAAATCCTCGATGACGAATCCGCCCATGAAGGCCATGACGCGACCCCCGTCCTCGAACGCGATCGTGACGCCCTTTTCCGCGATCCAGCGGATGCGCGGGAGGTAGTCTTCCGGCGCGCGGGCGGGGAGGAAGGGGAGCTCGCGGCGGAGCCTGGCGTGGCCGTCGGCCGCGAGCTCCGCCGCTTGCTCGAAATCGGAATCGGTAGAGAGGTCCTTGGCTGTCATGAGGCTTCCCTTCCGCACTCCTCGCTCAGGAGCGGTCCGCACTTCCGCCCGGCGTAGAGGATCTTCCTGATCCCGTCGGTCGAGAGCGCGTAGTCGTCCGCGAGATCCTCGACGCTCCTGCCGGCTTCTCGCTCGCGGCGGATGCGTTCGTTGCGGAGATCGAGGGCCTCGCGGGTCCCGTTCTTCCTGCCCCAGCCCAGACGGCAGTCGGCCTTGCGGGGGACGTAGACGAGCGAGCCCTGCACGTAGTCCTGCAGGATTCCCAGGAGTTCGGGGGGGAGTACGTCTTCTGCTTTGAGATACGGCATTCCGGTCCTTTGGATGAACGTTGGAGTCCACATCCGCGGGATCAAGCGCGTGTGCCCGAAGCGATTATCCGTCGCCGGGCAGGAGGGGGATTATCGAACCGAATCCGCTCCAGAGGCTGATCGCGCGGCGCCTGACGGTAAGGAGTCCTTGAAAACAATCGCGTACATGACTACCTCCTGGAGCGTAAGATGGCGCGATTATGTCACGAAGCGGGGCATCGTGTAAACTGAGACGAATCGAATAAAACGGAGATTTCCGCGAAGGAAAATACCCGTAGAATCGCTCCTTCGCTTTACCCGCGGTCGCGAGCGGCGTATGCTCGCTGACGCCGGCGATACCGCAGCTGACGGGAATGCGCGAGGATCGGCCGATCCGCGCGCCCGAACTGAGGCGAAGGAGGTGATAGACGATGTATTCGATTAAAATGAGGGCTCGAACCCTCTAAAAAAACGCCGCCGTCCGGCGATCCGCGCGTTCCGGGTCAGACTCCCCGGGCCCGCGGAAAGCCGGGCGGCCATTCGATCCGATCCCGGCCGTTCCGTTTCCGGATCACTTGTTCGGCTTCACGTTCCAGCTTTCGAGGAGAGCCTTCATGTCCTTGTCCTCGCCGGCCTTGGCGTCGATCGGGATAAGCTTCCCAGCGTAGCTCTTCAGCCTCCACGCTTCCGCCTTCTCGAATGTCAGATCCAGCACTCCCAGCATGACTCCGTAAGCCCCGCCTTGGACGATGGGCACGGCCGCGCCCTTAGGGTTCTTCGCCTCGATCGGCGCGGGAATGAAGGTGTGCGAGTCGCCGCCGATGATGGCGTCGATTCCCTCGACGGAGGAGGCGAGCCGCTTATCCTCATCGACGCCGATGTGCGTGACGGCGATGAGGACGTCGCATTCGCCGCGGGCGATCGGAACCCAGCGGGCCGCGGCGATGATCGGGTCGGAGATCGTCCAGCCGAGCGTCTGCGGATAGCTCCCCGACCGTATCGCGGTCAGGCCCAGGAAACCGACCTTCACGGAACCGTACTTGCGCACGATGAAGGGGCGCGCGCCTTCGACCGGGACATCCGAGTCCCCGACCGTGAGGTTGGCGCAGATCCAGGGGAATTCGGATTCGCGCATGAGCCTGAGGAGCAGCGCCTGCCCTTTTTGGGCCGGTTTGCCCTTGAATTCGTTGTTACCGATGCAGACCATGTCGTAACCCATCCGATTGTAGGCAGCGACCTCCGATTCCCCGAACGAAGCGATGTGCCAGGGGCCGCGCGTGAAAATATCGCCAGAGTCGACGAGGGCGACGGGATTCTCGGCCGCGGCGCGGAGCGACTTGATGAGCGCGGCTCGCCGGGCGAGACCGCCCGCGTCGGATCGCGAGAAGGACGCGTCGACGAATTCGCTGTTCATGAATTCGCTATTGCCGGAAAGATAGTCGAACGGAAGCATCCATCCATGAAGGTCGTTCGTGTGGAGGATGGTGATCCGGAAGGGCTCCTCCGCCGCGAGGGGCGTTAGGAAGAGGGCCGCGAGAACGGCGGCGATGACTGCTTTTCTCATTATCGCTCCTTTTTTGCGTCATGCGGGATTCGCCGAAAGCATGGCACGCGGCGCGGCCGGATCTCAAGTGGCTCCGGCCGCCGCGTTTTCTTTATTAAATTGTTATTGGAAACCGCGCTGGATCAGTCTCTGGCGCGGTTTTTCCTTTTTCGGGCGATGAAGGCCGCGGCGAGTGCCGCGCCCGCCATGAGGAGCGACGCGGCGGCGTTCGGCTCGCTCATCGATACGTACGAGGATTCCATGACGGCTGCGGTCGCCTTCTCGAGCGCTTCGTACTGCGCCGCGTCCTCGAACACCGCCGATGCGGTCGGCCGAGCCACGATATTGAGCCGACGGGAGAGGACCAGCGCTTCGCGTTCCCGCGCGCGCTCAGGATCGGGCGTTGCCGCGCATTCAAGCTCTATGAGCCTGAAATAGGGGTTGTCCCGGGCCTGTAGGGAGATCCCGGCAAGCCAAGAACGGATGACGGACGCGGAACCCGATGAATCTTCCACGAGGGAGCAAACGTAGGGACGCGTGATCGCGCTGACGAGCCGTTTCTCGCCGGCCCAGTCGAGGAGCGAAAGGCCTTCCGGGTCCATGAGGTAAACGCCGTCGAGATATGGCGCGAGCCGGGAGAGGTCCTCGAGGATCGCTCGCTCGTTCCGGCACGGGTAGTACGCGCTCTCCGCGAGGATCACCGGGATGACGGCGCCCTCTGCTGATCGGGCCTCGAGAAGATGCTTGATCCCGGGCAAAGGATAGAAGCCCACACTGGAGCGATGGAAGGTCTTGATAGAGGAGAGCGCGGGGGAGAACGCCCTGACGCGATCGAGGCCCTCGCGGAAGGCGGGTGAATTCCCGTCAGCGTAATCCGCGAAAAGCAGTATCTCCGGCGTCCGCTCGGATTCCTTCTCCGCGTCCGAGGCGAGCCACGCAGGGGATTCGTACAGCGGCCCGACGGAAAGGTGGACGCGCTTGCCCCCTACCTCGATCACGGTATCGCTCGGATGATAGACCGAGAATCCGGCGAAGCGCGTCTCGTCCCGGGAAAAGGGGAATACCCTGAGCTCGTACGCGTCTCGGGCGGTTTTCTTCAGGATGCTCGGATCCCGCGCGCGCCGCACGACCTCCGCGTAGGCGGCCGATGCGGCGCCTTCGGCGAAAATTCTTCCTTCCTCCCGCCTGTCCCCGATGAAGAGGAAGTGATCGCCGATCAGGATCTCCTCTGGCGTCCTGATGCCGCACGCGAATTCCATGAATCGCTCCGTGGCCTTGACGCATTCGATCGTCAATCTGACGTCGCTCTTCCAGAGACGGCTCCCTCGGTGGAACGAAGAGGAGATCACCTCGGCCTTGAACGTGAAGCCCTCGGACCCTATGCCCGCCCCACCGGCGCGCGCTCGCGGGCTCGAGAGGCGGGACCTCCGATTATCGGGCGCGGCGCTCCGATCGAAAGCGAGCCAGAGCGCCTCGAGATCCTGGTGGGGGATATCCAGGCCGGCGGTCGCGATAGGCGCGATGAGGGCGTCGGCGAGCGTCCCCTCTCCCCAGATCCATGGGTCGAGTCCGATGACGGAAGCGATGAGGGTATCGGTTCCCGCGCGGTTCGGCCCGGTACCGAGGGCTATCGGAAGGATGAGATTCGCCGCCGCGGGCGGCGACTGACGCTCTCCGCGCGTGAAGGCGAGGCCCCCGGGAAGGCTGATGCGGATCGCGACGGAGAAAGCGAGTGCGGCCGCGACGGGAAGGGAGGCGCCGATCGCGCCGACCAGGATAGCCTTCCTCACGGACCCGTTCCGGGATACGGTCCATCGTTTCGCGGAAAAGAAGAATTCCCTGAGGTGGATGAGGAAATTGAAAGGCGCCGCGAGCAGGGCGAGGCCGGAACCGTAGAAGAAGGTGAGGAGCGGCGCGAAGGGGATAAAGGGCAGTGAGGCGATGAGGAAGAACGTCGAGACGGGGAGGTACGTACCGAGCGCGAATATCCTTAAGAGCGCGAACGAGCCGCCGCGGGGCTTGGGGAGGGAGAGAGCGGTTCCCCCGGCCGCGACGATCAGGAACCACGGCCAGGAAAAATCGCCGAGCGGGCGGGTGGATTCGTTCCCATGCCATGCGCCCATGAAGATGCGGACGAGGAGGGCGTTGAGCCCGAGGCATGCGAGCGGCGCGCCGAGGCAGCCGACGATCCGCACGATCGACCTGACGCGCGCGACGATAGCGGCATGGCCGGCCCGGGCTTCCCTCCTCAGGAAGTCCCGGTAGGCGGCGGAGGCGAGGACGATCGCCGCTATGCCGAGCCCCGAGAGGGCGAGGGCGATGAGGCTCGTGGCGATTCCGCCGATCCTACCGAGGCTGAACGGCGCGAGGCCGCTCAGGATGACGGCGAGCAAGGGGTACGCGGCGAGGAGGAGGACGCGCCGCGGCCCGGTGATGACCGGCGATCGTTCTCCGAGGAGGGATACTACGGCGGAGCCGAGGGGGATGGCCGAAAGGGCGAAGAAGAGGAGCGTCGAGTAGGAACTATCGAAAACGTCGAAATGGTCCGTGATGAAAAGAAAGACCGTATAGGCCTGGGCGGCGATCGCCGCGGCGAGGCAGGCGATGCGGTATCGATATCCTTTCATGAAAGAGAGGGCCGAGGAGAGGAGGCATATGCCGGCGAAGACGACGGTAGATACGAGCAAGAGCGACGATTCATTTGGTTCAGTTCCGAGCCTGAGGAGAGCGATCGCCGCGAGGCCTCCGTAGGGAAGGGCCCAAAATAGTATGGAAGAGACGATGGACTTAACGCGGGCGCGCATGCGGTTTCCGCCTTTCGGGAATAGAGATCGCCGCGCGGATGACGATGAATCCCGTGAATCCCATGATGATGAAGCCTTCCAGGCGGTGGCCCCAGAAAGCGCTGAGGCCGAGGGCCCGCTTGGCGGGGAGGACGGCGTGGGCGAAGAGGATCCGGAAGGCGTTCGCGCCCAGGACTGCGCCCATGACGCCCAGGTATAAGCGGATTCCCCCGAGAATGCGTTTGCGGCTGGGGGCTCCGCCGCCGCGATCGTCGCGGCCAGGGCGTCCGTTATTTTCCATCGCCGCGGGGAAGGGACGGGAGCCCGCGGCGAGGAAGGCCGCGAACTCGACGAGGCACAACGTGCCGAGTCCGGAGCAGCTCATGTCCAGGCGGGAACCGTAGGCGGGCAGGATGATCGATCCGTCCGGGAGCTCGAGGCAGTCCGCGCGCAGGAAGAACGCGAGACCGACCCGGGGCAGTAAAAGAAAGGATCGCAGCGCGCCCGGAAAGGCGGCGGCGGCCCAAACGCACGCGAGGGAAAGGGCGAGGGCGAGGAGGGCGGGCCCCGCGCGATCCCTCGCCGACTGAACGAACGCCGCTGCGATCCTCATGGAACGCATCATCGGGGCCGATTGTCGCGAATCTGTGGCGGAGCGATGGCGAAAACGGATCGAAAGCGGACGAACCCGCCGTATCGCTCCCGGGACGGGGATGGGTCCGGGAAGGGGAGGGGCAGGAGCTCCTTCCCTTCCCGGTTCGGCTATTTCACCATGCGCTTCTCGAGACGCTTCACCGCGAAGAACATCACGAGGACGGAGACGCCCACGACGCAGAGGAGGTCGAGGAGGAGCGAGGGCTCCCAGCCGGAGGCCATCCGAAAGTACTTTCCTCGAGCAATCATCCGTCGTTACCTTAATTGCAGGAATCGCGAGGTTCCGGGAGGAACCCATGCCAAGATCCGGACGATTCATTTTAGCGGCGTCGGCGTTGCTCGCCGCCGCCCTTTTCCAATCCTGCGCGCGGCCGGGAACGCGCGAGAAGGAGGTTATCATGCGCATGAATGGCGATGAGGATCGCTCCGGTGGAACGCTCGAGGCCTTCGACCGCGAGCTGAAATCGAAACTGAGCGACGTCCAGTACGCGGTGACCCAGCTCTGCGGTACGGAACCGCCCTTCGAGAACGCGTACTGGAACAACCACGAGCCAGGCATTTACGTGGACGTCGTCTCGGGCGAACCGCTCTTCAGCTCCACGGATAAATTCGACTCAGGAACCGGCTGGCCCAGCTTCACGAAGCCTATCGAAAAGGCGGCGGTGACCGAGCGGCGGGACGAGAGCCACGGTATGGTCAGGACCGAGGTGCGGAGCGAGGGGGCCGATTCCCACCTCGGCCACGTGTTCCCGGACGGCCCCGGGCCCGAGGGCCTCCGCTACTGCATCAACTCCGCATCGCTCCGCTTCATTCCCGTCGCGGACATGGAGCGCGAGGGCTACGGATCGTACCTCAGGCTCTTCGGAAAAACGGCGGCGAAGGCCGGAACGGAAACGGCTGTTTTCGCCGCCGGATGCTTCTGGGGAACCGAGGCGTATTTCCGCAGGCTCCCGGGCGTCGTCTCGACGGAGGTCGGGTACTCGGGCGGCAAGACCGCGAACCCCACGTACGAGGAAGTCTGCGCGGGGAAGACCGGGCACGCCGAGTCGCTCAGGGTCGTCTTCGATCCCGCGAGGATCTCCTTCGAGACGCTCTTGAAGCACTTCTTCAGGATGCACGATCCCACTCAGGTGGACCGCCAGGGCAACGACGTCGGTTCCCAGTACCGATCCGTCGCCTTCTACGCGAATCCCGAGCAGAAGCGGATCATCGAGGAGACCCTCGCCTCCCTAAGGAAGTCGGGGCGCTACGCGAAGCCGATAGCGACGCGGGCGGAGCCGGCCTCCGCCTTCTATCCCGCCGAGGAGTATCACCAGGACTATCTCGAGAAGAACCCCGGGGGATACTGCCATGTGGACCTCGGACTCCTCGGCGTCCCGCTCGACTAGCCTCATGCCCGGCCCGTCAGGGTTCCGGCCGCGCCTTCCAGCGCCGCATCGTCGCAACGGTCCTGAAGCCGATTCCTTCGTAGACGGGCCTGCCCAGGTCGGTGGCGTGAAGCACGACGGGATCGACCCCGCGCTCCGCGCAACGCGTTGCGGCGATCGAGGTGACCGCCGCGCCGAGTCCGAGTCTCCGAGAGCCCGGTTCCGTCGCTACGAAATAGACGCCACCCAGGCCGTCGCCGGCAATGAAGGAGGCGGACGCGGAGACCGGCGCTCCTTTCCCGTCCCTGCAGAGGAAGACGTCCAGCGCGCCCGCGTCGCGGAGGAGCCCTGCGCTCTCCGCGAAGGATTCAGCGTAGCGGGGATCGGGGCTGTCGAAAAGGCAGCGCGTCACGATGCCGGACCATGTGAGGAGCGCCTCTTCGTTCGCGGGCTCCTCGACGGCGAAGCCCTCGGGGATGCGGGATGGCGCGATGTCCTGAGCGTCGATGATCATGCCGGTGGCCACGCGTAGGAGAATGAAGCCCGCTTCAGCGAGCACGCGTTCCGTTTCCTCCTGCGACGCATCCGCGCCGTGCTCGTCCGGCCCGGTCACGGCCGTGCAGCGGAGCTCGCACATTTTCGCGTCGAGCGCGCTTAGGCTTCCTGATCGACCCGCGGGGATGCGGACGCTGTGGCAGGAATTCCCCCACGAGCATCCGGGCGCGGTCCATACGAATCCGGGCCCGGCCGCGGCGGGCCTGCCGCGAAGCGCCGCGTGCGCCTCGAGGAGGGCGCAATGCCCGCGCTCCGGAAGCATCGCTTTTTCGGCATCGTTCATGTCCGCGAGGATAACATGGCCGCGGGGGAATAAGGAAAGCGGGGATGGCTTCGCTTGACCCTCGATGGGTTAGCGTCGTATTATTGATATACTATCAAAAAGGTAGTAATTAACGGCGAGAGGAGACAGCATGCCGGTTCGGATACCGAACGACCTTCCAGCGCGTCGCGTCCTCGAGGACGAGAACATCTTCGTGATGACGGACGAACGCGCGGTGCACCAGGACATCCGGCCGCTCCGCATCGCCGTGCTCAATCTCATGCCCACGAAGATCGTGACCGAGACC